>LFFF01000093.1 GCA_001510415.1 Actinobacteria bacterium casp-actino6
ATCTGCCCATGCAGCCGGCGTCGACCAACAAGATCCTGACCGCCGCCGCCGCGCTGCTCACCCTGGACCGCAACGCCCGGGTGACGACCACGGTGCAGGCGGCCGACCAGACCAGGATGCCCGGCGTGGTGGTCCTCGTCGGCGGGGGTGACCCGGTTCTGTCGGCGGCCCCGCCCGGTGAGCCGACCTGGTACCGGGATGCGGCGCGCATCTCCGACCTCGCCGATCAGGTCCGTAAGAGCGGGGTCACGCCGACCGCCGTTCAGGTGGACACCTCACTGTTCACCGGACCCGATATGGCCCCCGGCTGGGATCCCGCCGATATCGCCGGCGGCGACATCTCGCCGATCCAGTCGGTGATGCTCGACGCCGGACGGATCCAGCCGACCACGTTGGAGTCGAGGCGTTCACCCACGCCCGCCCTCGATGCCGGCCGTGCGCTGGCCGTCGCGCTCGGGCTTGACCCGGCCAGGGTCACCTTCGCTCCCGGTCCGGCCGGCGGTCGGCAACTGGCCTCGGTTCAGTCCGCGCCGCTGATGGAACGGCTGCGCCAGATGATGGTGCTGTCGGACAACGTGATGGCCGAAACCATCGGACGCGAGATCGCTAGGGCGACCGGGCGTCCGGCCAGTTTCGCCGGTGCAGCCGACGCGGTGATCAGCAAGCTGGCCGCGGCGAAGATCGATATGACCGGCGCCTCCCTGGTGGACTCCAGCGGCCTGTCGGTGGCCAATCTGCTCACTTCGAAAACTCTCGATGAGGTGATCAACGCCGCCGCCGGACCGGATCAGCCGGTGCTGCGGCCGATGGTGGACATGTTGCCGGTGGCCGGCGGCAGCGGCACCCTGTCGGAGCGTTTCTTGTCCGGGGACCCGAAGAAGTCCTCGGCCGGCTGGCTGCGCGCCAAGACCGGATCGTTGACCAACACCAACACGCTGGCCGGGATCGTCACCGATATGGACGGGCGGGTGCTGACCTTCGCCTTCATCTCCAACAATGCGGGGATGTCGGGCCGCACCGCGCTGGATGCGCTGGCCGGGATTCTGCGTACCTGCGGCTGTCGCTCATGAGCCGGTCCGGCAAGCTCCCCGGCTGTCGCTCATGAGCCGGTCCGGCAAGCGCCCCGGCCCGTGAGCAGCCCCCCACCCACGAGCGTTGGCCGATCCGTGGACTGGCAGTTCGCCGGAACCGTGGGCTCCCGACTGGCCCGACCCGGGCCGCCGGCCACCGAGTACACCCGACTGCAGGCCATCGACGATCTGGCCCGGGCCGCCCGGGCCGCCGAGACCCCGGTTCGCGACATCACCGGATTGTCCGCCGATGCTCCGGTGTCCGAGGCCCGCATCGTCGACCGCGGGCAGTGGATCCGATCGGCCTCGGATTCCATGCGGGTGATGACCGGCGGAACCGACATGCCGGGAAACCTCATCACCGGACGGGTCGCCGGCGCCCAGACCGGGGCAGTGCTGGCATTCATCTCCTCCGGCATCCTCGGCCAGTACGACCCGTTCGCTGCCGGGCCATCCGGTCAGGAGGGCGCGCTGCTGCTGGTCTACCCGAACGTCATCGCCGTCGAACGCCAACTTCAACTGTCCCCCAGGGACTTTCGGTTATGGGTGTGCCTGCATGAAGTCACCCATCGAGTTCAGTTCACCGCCAACCCCTGGCTGGCAGGGCATATGTCGGGCGCGCTGTCGGTGCTGACAGCCGACCGCAGTGACAATATCGGCGAGGTGGTCGGCCGCCTCGCTGACTTCGTCAGAAACCGGGGCGAACCCGCCGGCGCTGCCGGACCGGGCGGCGTCGTGGGACTGCTGCGCGCGGTGCAGTCCGATTCGCAACGCGCCGCGCTGGACCAACTGTTGGTGCTCGGCACCCTGCTGGAGGGTCACGCGGACTACGTGATGGACGCGGTGGGCCCCGCGGTGGTGCCATCGGTGCAGCTGATCCGTCGTCGCTTCGATGACCGCCGCCAGCGCAAACAGCCGCCGCTTCAGCGACTGTTGCGCGCTCTGCTCGGGGTGGACGCCAAGCTCAGCCAGTACACCCGGGGCCGGGCTTTCGTCGACCATGTGGTGGACCGGGTCGGGATGGCGCGGTTCAACACGGTGTGGTCCGGCCCTGACACGTTGCCGCTGCCCGACGAGATCGAGGACCCACAACGGTGGATCGACCGGGTGCTCTAGCCGGGTTGCGCTCGACGCTGGCCGGGTTCGCCTCGGCCCGGCTGGACGGCGCACCCGGCTGGTGCGTTGCGCTGTCCGGGGGCGCCGATTCACTGGCGCTGACTGCGGCCGCCGCCGCCGTCCGGCCGACCACCGCGCTGATCGTCGACCACGGACTGCAACCCGGTTCCGGCTCGGTCGCGCTGACCGCACGACAGCAGGCATTGGACCTCGGCTGCGTTGCAGCGCAGGTGATTCGGGTCGAGGTGGGCTCAGCCGGCGGCCCAGAGGCCGCCGCCCGTACCGCCCGCTACGCCGCGCTCGGCACGGCCCGCGCCGGGGCACCAGTGCTGCTCGCGCACACCCTCGATGATCAGGCCGAGACCGTGTTGCTGGGGCTGGGCCGCGGATCCGGTTCGCGGTCCATCGCCGGGATGCGGCCGTGCGATCCGCCGTGGTACCGGCCGCTGCTGGGGGTGCGCCGGTTGACCACCGTCGCCGCCTGCGCGGAGCTCGGCCTGACCCCCTGGAACGACCCGCATAACCACGACCGCCGATTCACCCGGGTGCGGCTGCGCACCGAGGTGCTCCCGTTGCTGGAGGAGGTACTCGGCGGCGGCGTCGCTGAGGCGCTGGCCCGCACCGCCGCGGCACTGAGGGAGGACACCGACGCCCTGGACGCGATGGCCGAACAGAATCTGGTGACGGCGCGGGCCGGGGCGGGTCTGGCGGTGGCAGCCGTCAACGACCTTCCGGAGGCGCTTCGGCGCCGGGTAATCCGCGCCTGGTTGCTCGACGGCGGCGCGGCCGGGCTCACCGACCGTCAGATCCGGGCGGTCGACGCCCTGGTGAGCGCGTGGCGCGGCCAGGGCGGGGTAGCCGTCAGTTGGGGCGTGCGGAACACCCGGCTGTTCGCCGAGCGGCGTGGCGCCACCCTGACCCTGCGCAGCGAACCGGTCTGATTGTCCTCGCCGACGGCGGCATGGCACGCTGTGATCGTGTCGGCCAAAGAGCTGTATCCCGGGGACATCAAGTCGGTCTTGTTGTCCGAAGATCAGATTCAGACCCGAACCGCCGAATTGGGCGCTCGCGTGGGTCTCGACTACGCCGACGCGCTGGCCGGTCAGGATCTGCTGCTGGTGACCGTCCTGAAAGGGGCGGTGATGTTCGTGACCGATCTCGCCCGCGCCATACCGGTCCCCACCCAGCTCGAGTTCATGGCGGTGAGCTCCTACGGCTCAGCGACCTCGTCATCGGGTGTGGTGCGGATTCTCAAGGATCTGGATCGCGATATCGCCGACCGGGATGTGCTGATCGTCGAAGATATCGTCGACTCCGGCTTGACGCTGTCCTGGCTGCTGCGCAATCTGGCGACCCGCCATCCGAAGTCGCTGCGGGTCTGCACGTTGCTGCGCAAGCCGGAGGCGGTCCGCACCGATGTCGACATCACCTACGTCGGGTTCGACATCCCGAACGAGTTCGTCGTCGGATACGGCCTCGACTATGCCGAGCGTTACCGCGACCTGCCCTATATCGGCACCCTGGATCCGAAGGTTTACGCCCCATGACCCCGAACGTCAGGTCAGTTCCCAGGCCGCGGTCACTGAGAAGCTGACGGTCTGCTCGCCGGGCTGCAGCGGCACCGGGGCCGCCGCCGCCATCGCCCCCTGCGGCATCGGCATCGGCCGCGGGAGTTCCGCGCCGCCCGGCGCCTCCGAAATCGAGAGCACAGTGCCCAGCGACAGCCCAGAGAGTTCGGCGTACTGCTCGGCGCGGCTCCTGGCGTCGTTGAATGCCCGTGCCCGGGCGTCGCTGACCAATGCCGAATCGTCCTCGATCGAGTAGCTCACCGAATCGATCCGGGTGGCGTTACCGCCCGCCGCCACGACGAGGGCCAATGTCTCCGAGGCCGCGTCGAGTTCGCGAAGGGTCACCCGAATCGAGTTGCTGGCCCGATAGCCGGTGATCACCGAGTTCTCGCCGTACTGCGGCTGCAGGTTCACCGAGGTGGTGCTGATGTCCCCGGCGTCGATCCCGCGGGCGGCCAACTGGTCTGTCACCGCCTGCTGCCGTTCACTGGCCTGGTCCATCGCCGCGGTGACGTCAGGTGCGACCACCTCGACCCCGACCTCGGCGGTCAGCGTGTCGGGCACCCCTTGCACCTCGCCGGTACCCACCACCGTCACCTGGCGGGCCGTGCCGCCGACGGCCGGCGCGGAGTCGCATCCGGACAGGGTTGTCGCGGCCAATACCGCTGCGGCGCAGAGCATGACGTGGCGGCGCCTCAAGGGGCTGACGGCGATCGGCATGCCTCACCGTAGCGCGTGCCGTCAGCACCACCGCAGTTGCGACAGAAACGCCAGCAACTCGGCATTGATCTCGGCCGGGCGCTCCTGTTGGATCCAGTGCCCTGCGCCGTCCACCATGACCTGCCGGTACGGGCCGCGGGCCACCTCGGTAGCGCGGTCGGTCCGGGTGAAGGCCAGCACCGGGTCGGCGGTCCCGCCGACGAACAGCGCCGGGACGTCGATGGTCGGGGCGTGGGGATGGGCCATGATCTGCCAGTTGCGGTCGAAGTTGCGGTACCAGTTGAGCGCCCCGGTGAAGCCTGTTCGGGTGAACTCGGTGACGTAGTGCTCGAGGTCTTCCGGACTCAGCCAGTCCGGCAGTGGATCGGGCTCGTCGAGCCGGTCAATGAACCCTTCGGGACCCGGCGCCAGCATCCGACGGGCTGCGGCTTCACCGGCGGGTGCCCGCATCCCGCCCAACATCCGTCGCAGTGCGCGGCGCGGATCGGCGGCCATTTCGGCATCGGCGACGCCGGGTTGCTGAAAGTGCAGGATGTAGAAGAAAGTGTCGCCGAAGATCCGGCGGAACGCCTCGGTCGGCGGGGTGAGGGGCCGGGGTACCGGCGGCACACTCAACCCGGCCACCGCAGCCACCCGGTCGGGGTGCAGCAGGGGGGTGCTCCAGGCGACCACCGCTCCCCAGTCATGTCCGACCAGTGCGGCGCGGTCGGCACCGAGTTCGTCGATCAACCCCACCAGGTCCCCGGTCAGGGCGGTGATGTCGTAGGAGGCGACGGCTTCCGGGCACGATGAACCGCCGTATCCGCGCTGATCGGGTGCTACGACGTGGTAGCCGGCCGCGGCCAGGGCCGGGATCTGGTGGCGCCAGGAGTAGGCCAGTTCGGGGAACCCGTGAGCGAGGATCACCAGGGGGGCGTCGGTGGGGCCGGCCTCGGTAATACGCAACCGGATCCCGTTGACCTCGACGATCCGTTCAGAGGGTGTGACCACGGTGTTAAGCCAAGCACAGCCCTGGTCGGCAACCGGACCGCCCGCCCCCGTCGGAAGAACCAAACCGTGACGGAAACCCGCAGGGCACCGGCCGACGTTGGGGTAGCGGTAGCCTGAAGGCTCCCAGGCTGCGATCGGAAGGACTGGGCCCACGCGGGCCGATGCTTGATGAACCGGAAAACTGTTATCCGCACGCTGACGGTGATCTCTGCCGTGCTGCTGCTTGGTTGGGTGTTCTTCTACTTCAACGACGACACCCGCGGCTTCAAGCCGATCGACACCTCGGTGGCCGTGGCCCAGATCAATGCCGACAACGTCAAGACCGCTCAGATCGACGATCGCGAACAACAGTTGCGGCTGGAGTTGAAGGACGGCAAGGACGAGACCGCCGGGTCGACAAAGGTCATCGCCAAGTACCCGACGGGCTACGCGGTGCCGCTGTTCGACTCGCTCACCGCCAAGGGAGTCAAGACCAACACGACGGTCAACCAGCCCAGCATGCTGGGCACGCTGTTGATCTACATGCTGCCGCTGTTCCTGCTGATCGGGTTGTTCGTGCTGTTCTCCCGCATGCAGACCGGCGGCCGGATGGGCTTCGGGTTCGGCAAGTCCAAGGCCAAACAGCTGTCGAAGGACATGCCGAAGACCACCTTCGCCGATGTCGCCGGCGCGGACGAGGCGGTTGAAGAGCTCTACGAGATCAAGGACTTCCTGCAAAATCCGGCGCGGTATCAGGCACTCGGCGCCAAGATTCCCAAGGGCGTGCTGCTTTACGGCCCGCCCGGGACCGGCAAGACCCTGCTGGCCCGTGCCGTGGCGGGGGAGGCGGGCGTGCCGTTCTTCACCATCTCCGGCTCGGACTTCGTCGAGATGTTCGTCGGTGTCGGAGCGTCCCGGGTCCGGGATCTGTTCGAACAGGCGAAGCAGAATTCGCCGTGCATCATCTTCGTCGATGAGATCGACGCGGTCGGCCGTCAGCGCGGCGCGGGCCTCGGCGGCGGCCACGACGAGCGCGAACAGACCCTCAACCAGCTCCTCGTCGAGATGGACGGCTTCGGCGAACGTCAGGGCGTCATCCTGATCGCCGCCACCAACCGGCCCGATATCCTCGACCCCGCACTGCTGCGTCCCGGTCGTTTCGATCGGCAGATCCCGGTGTCCAGCCCCGATCTGGCCGGCCGCAAGGCAGTGCTGCGGGTGCACGCCCAGGGCAAGCCGCTGTCGCCGGATGCGGACCTGGACGGCCTGGCCAAGCGCACCGTCGGCATGTCCGGCGCCGATCTGGCCAACGTGATCAACGAGGCCGCCCTGCTGACAGCGCGGGAAAACGGCACGATCATCACCGGGGCGGCACTGGAGGAGGCCGTCGACCGGGTGATCGGCGGTCCCCGGCGCAAGGGCCGGGTGATCAGCGAGACCGAGAAGAAGATCACCGCCTACCACGAGGGTGGTCATACCCTGGCTGCATGGGCGATGCCCGATATCGAGCCGATCTACAAGGTCACCATCCTGGCCCGCGGCCGGACCGGCGGCCACGCGGTATCGGTACCCGAGGATGACAAGGGTCTGATGACCCGCTCGGAGATGATCGCCCGCCTGGTGTTCGCCATGGGCGGCCGGGCCGCTGAGGAACTGGTGTTCCGCGAGCCCACCACCGGCGCGGTCTCCGATATCGAGCAGGCCACCAAGATCGCCCGCGCGATGGTGACCGAGTACGGCATGAGCGCCAAGCTAGGCGCCGTCCGGTACGGCACCGAACACGGCGACCCGTTCCTGGGCCGCACCATGGGCACCCAAGCCGACTACAGCCACGAAGTGGCCCGCGATATCGACGACGAGGTCCGCAAGCTCATCGAGGCCGCGCACACCGAGGCGTGGGCCATCCTCACCGAGTACCGCGACGTGCTCGACATCCTGGCCGGTGAACTGCTGGAGAAGGAGACCCTGCACCGCGCAGAGTTGCAGGCCATCTTCTCCGACGTGCAAAAACGGCCACGGCTGACGGTGTTCGACGACTTCGGTGGCCGGATCCCCTCCGACAAACCGCCGATCAAAACCCCGGGCGAGCTGGCCATCGAGCGCGGCGAGCCGTGGCCCCAGCCGATGCCCGAACCCGCGTTCAAGAAGGCGATCGCCCAGGCCAGCGCCGTGCATGCACAGCAGGCTCCCCAGCCGTCTCAGCCCTCGGGCGGAAACGGCACGGCCAACGGTGCCGGTAACGGCAACGGCGCGCATGTGGGCGGCCGGCACCAGGCGCCCAGCGGTTCGACCCAGCCGGATTACGGCGCCCCGGCAGGCTGGCATGCTCCCGGCTGGCCGCCGCCGCAGCAGCACCAGCAGCCGGGGCATTGGTACCCGCCGCCGCAGGGCTGGGCCCCGCCGCAGCATGGGCAGCCCCAGCAACCCCAGCAGCCGCATCAGGCCTACCCGACACCCTCCGGCCCTACGTCGAAGGACGCCCCCGGCGACGAGGCCGGGCGCCCCACCCGCCCCAGTTGATTGACGGACGGAGCAGCCATGCCGCAGCGCGATTCGATCACGCTCGAAACCCCGGTGTTCGATCAGAGCCGTGCAGAGGCGGCCGTCCGCGAGCTGCTCTTCGCCGTCGGCGAGGATCCGGACCGGCACGGACTGAAGGACACCCCGGCCCGCGTCGCGCGCGCCTACCGGGAGATGTTCGCCGGGCTCTACACCGACCCGGATGCGGTGCTGGACACCACGTTCGACGAGCAGCACGACGAACTGGTCCTGGTCAAGCAGATTCCGATGTACTCCACCTGCGAACACCATCTCGTGGCGTTCCACGGGATGGCCCACGTCGGCTACATCCCCGGTGACGACGGCCGGGTCACCGGCTTGTCGAAACTGGCCCGGGTGGTGGATCTGTATGCCAAACGTCCGCAGGTGCAGGAGAGGCTGACCGCCCAGGTCGCTGATGCGGTCATGCACAAACTCAAGCCACGCGGGGTCATCGTCGTCATTGAAGCGGAGCATTTGTGCATGGCGATGCGAGGCGTCCGCAAGGCCGGCGCGATCACCACCACCTCGGCGGTGCGCGGGCTGTTCAAGACCAACGATGCATCGCGGGCCGAGGCACTGGGTCTCATCCTCCGAAAGTGACCGCGGGTTCTCTGCGTACGACAGTGATGGGAGTCGTCAACGTCACCGATGACTCCTTCTCCGATGGTGGGCGCTATCTCGATCCCGCCCGCGCCGTCGCGCATGCACTCACACTGGTGGCCGACGGGGCGGCGATCATCGATGTGGGCGGGGAGTCGACTCGGCCGGGTGCCGTCCGAATCGACCCCGCGGTGGAAACCGCCCGCGTTCTGCCTGTCGTGAAAGAGCTTGCAGCACAAGGGGTCATGGTGAGCGTGGATACCATGCACGCCGCGGTCGCGGAAGCGGCACTGGACAACGGAGCCGGAATCGTCAACGACGTCAGCGGAGGTCGTGCTGACCCGGACATGGCCCGGGTGATGTCACAAGCCGGGGTGCCCTGGGTGCTGATGCACTGGCGATCGGTGCGGGCCGACCGGCCCCACGATGTCCCGCGCTACCGCGATGTGGTCGGCGAGGTTCGCAACGAGTTGATGGCCGCGGTCGACGCCGCGGTGGGCGCCGGCGTCGACCCGGCCAACCTGATCATCGATCCGGGTCTGGGGTTCGCCAAAACGGCGCGCGACAACTGGTTGCTGCTGCGTGCGCTGCCGGAACTCGTCGGCGCCGGGATTCCGGTGCTGGTCGGCGCGTCCCGCAAGCGTTTCCTGGGCGCACTGCTGGCCGGGGAGGACGGCACGCCGCGCCCGCCGGACGGCCGCGAGACCGCCACCGCCGTCGTCTCGGCACTGGCCGGACTGCACGGAGCCTGGGGGGTCCGGGTGCATGATGTCCGCGCCAGTGTCGATGCGCTGAAGGTCACCGAGGCCTGGCACTATCCGCCGGAGGGCGCTGATGACTGACCGTATCGAACTGCGTGGCCTGAACGTCCGGGGAAACCACGGCGTCTTCGACCACGAGCGCCGCGACGGGCAGGACTTCGTCATCGACATCACCGTCTGGATCGACCTGGCCGCAGCCGCGGCCAGCGACGACCTTGAGGACACCTTCGACTACGGCGTCCTGGCCCAACGGGCCGCCGATATCGTCGCCGGCCCGCCGCGCAACCTGATCGAGACGGTCGCCGCGGAGATCGCCGATGATGTGATGGGCGATACCCGGGTGCATGCCGTCGAGGTCGTGGTGCACAAGCCCCAGGCACCCATTCCGCTGACCTTCGCCGACGTGGCCGTCGTCGCTCGCCGCTCCCGGCGGGGCGGCCGAGGGCAGATCGTCCCGGTCGCGACATGAGCCGGGTCGTCCTGTCCATCGGTTCCAATCTCGGCGACCGGTTGGCCAGGCTCCAGGCGGCCGTCGACGCGATCGGCGACGCCGTCGTGACCGTTTCGCCGGTGTGGGAGTCCGACGCCTGGGGCGGTGTCGAGCAGCAGCCGTTCCTCAACGCCGCGCTGATCGCCGACGATCCGGCCCTTGACGGGCCCGGCTGGTTGCATCGGGCGCAGCAGATCGAACGTGACAACGAGCGGGTGCGAACGCAGAGATGGGGACCGCGCACCCTCGACATCGATCTGGTGTGCTGCTTCGACGGCGAGGGGGAGGTGTTCTCCGATGATCCTGAGCTCATCCTGCCGCACCCGTTTGCACACCAGCGGGCCTTCGTTCTGATTCCCTGGCTTGCGGTGGACCCGACGGCAGAACTGAGCGTCGCCGGACGCCGGCGACCGGTGCGGGCGATTCTGGACACCCTCGACGAGGCCGAGCGCCGGGGGGTGCGGACGACCGAATTCATCCTGACGTCCCCGGCGACCCGTCCGGAGGGTTCGCGCTGATGGGACCGACTCGCAAGCGCGATCTGACGTTCGCTGTGATCGCCACCGTGATCGTCGGCTACCTGGCCATCGGGTTGCTGTACCGGTACTTCCCGCCGATCACGCTGTGGACCGGCCTTTCCCTGCTGGCGGTCGCCGCGGTCGAGGCATGGTGGGCGGTGTTGGTACGCGCCCGGATCAGGGACGGCCGGATCGGGGTGGGGGCGGGACGCCTTGACCCGCTCGCGGTGGCGCGAACAGTCGCCGTCGCGAAGGCCTCCGCTTGGGTGGGTGCGGTGATGTTCGGTTGGTGGGTCGCGGTGCTCGGCTATCTGCTGCCCCGACGCACCGACCTGCGGGTGGCCGCTGCCGATACCCCGGGGGCACTCGCCGCCGCTGCCAGTGCGTTCGCCCTGATGGCCGCGGCGCTCTGGCTGCAGCATTGCTGCACATCCCCCGGCGAACCGAGCGGCGGGGAAAACGCCCCGGCCGACTAGCGATACCGCGCGTCCGGCCCAGCTTGTCGCAGCCGGAAATCGGTTTGCATCGCGGTACAGTCAGCCCCATGACCGTTCAGTCCCGCGGCGCACGGAGCCGTCGCGGCGGCCGCGTGCCGGGCTGGCCGCTTCTGACGGCTTTGCTGGTGTTGGCCATCGCGGCCAGTGCGACCCTGGTATTCACCGACCGGGTGGAGTTGCTGCGGCTGGCGGTGATCCTGTCGCTGTGGGCCGCGGTGGTGGCTGCTTTCGTGACGGTGGTGTACCGGCGCCAGAGCGAACTCGACCAGGCCAGGGCCCGGGACATGAAGTTCGTCTACGACCTTCAACTCGACCGGGAGATCTCCGCCCGCCGGGAGTACGAGCTCTCCGTGGAGGCACACCTTCGTCGTCAGCTGGCCCGCGAGCTCCGGGCCCAGGCCGCAGACGAGATGTCCGCGCTGCGATCCGAATTGATATCGCTGCGGACCCAACTCGAGGTGCTGCTCGGAACCGATCTCGGTGAGCGGCCCGCCCTCGGTAGCGACCGGCTCGCGGTCCCGATGCCCGCCGCGCCGGGACGGGTTGAGAGCAGCCGCGTGACGGTGGTCACCGAGGAGGTGGTCGCGATCGCGGCCGCAACCGAGACCATCGTGGAGAGTCCGATCATCGACGTCCCGGAGGAGCCGCT
>LFFF01000094.1 GCA_001510415.1 Actinobacteria bacterium casp-actino6
TGGCCGCCCGCCTCGGCGCGGTCAACCTGGGCCAGGGCTTCCCCGACGAGGACGGTCCGCCCGCCATGCTCGAGGCGGCCCGGCAGGCCATCGCCGACGGGGTCAACCAGTACCCGCCCGGTCCCGGGATCGCCGCTCTGCGGGAGGCGATCTCCGGGCAGCGCGGGCGCCGCTACGGCATGGAATTCGACCCCGAGACCGAGGTCCTGGTCACCGTCGGAGCCAGCGAGGCGATCGCCGGAGCGGTGCTCGGCCTGGTGGAGCCGGGCTCTGAGGTTCTGGTGCTCGAGCCGTTCTTCGACACCTATGCCCCGGTGATCGCGATGGCGGGATCGCACCGGGTCGCGGTGCCGCTGACGCCCGACGGGCGCGGCTTCGCCCTGGACATCGATGCGGTCCGCGCCGCGATCACCCCGCGAACCCGGGCGATCATCGTCAACTCCCCGCACAACCCGACCGGCATGGTGCTCACCGACGACGAATTGCGCGCACTGGCTGCGGTCGCGGTCGAGGCCGACCTGCTGGTGATCTCCGACGAGGTCTACGAGCGCCTAGTCTTCGACGGCCGGACCCATCTGCCGATCGGGTCCTACCCGGGAATGGCGCAGCGCACCGTGACGATCTCGAGCGCGGCCAAGATGTTCAACTGCACCGGCTGGAAGATCGGCTGGGCCTGCGGTGCACCGGACCTCATCGCCGGCGTACGGGCGGCCAAGCAGTACCTGAGCTATGTCGGCGGGGCACCCTTTCAGCCCGCGGTGGCCTACGCGCTGAACCATGAGGACGGGTGGGCCGAGGCCCTGCGGCTGTCGCTGCAGACCAAACGCGACAGGCTGGCGGCCGCGCTGACCGATATCGGTTTCGAGGTCCACGACAGCGCCGGGACCTATTTCCTGTGCGCCGACCCGCGCCCGCTGGGCTTCGCCGACAGCACCGCCTTCTGCGAGGAACTGCCGCACCGGGCCGGGGTGGCCGCCATCCCGATGTCGGCGTTCTGCGATCCGCACCGGGCACCGGAGGCGTGGAACCATCTGGTGCGCTTCGCGTTCTGCAAGCGCGACGAGACCCTCGACGAGGCGATCCGGCGGCTGCGCGTGCTGGGTTCCTAGCCCTTCTTCAGCTTCAGCACCTGCTTGCGCAGGCCATCGGTGGCCGTCTCCATCGCACCCTTGAGCGTGCGCTTGAGCAGGAACCCGGGAATCGGGATCGACGGGTCCACCTTGAGGTCGAATCGGACCCTGGTCTTGTCCCCGGCGGGACTCAGCGTGTACGTCGCATCCTGGGCCTTGAGCTGACTGGAGTCGATCAGCGTCCACCCGGCGGTGTTCTCAGTCCAGCTGTACTCGACCTCCATCTCGTCGGTGAGCCCGGCCGCCTTGACCTTCATCTTGACCCGCTTGGGCCGGCCGTCGGCGTAGGTCTCGAGAACCTCGGCGCTCTGGTACTGCGGAGACCAGGACGGGGCGTTGACGACATCGGCGATGACGTCGAAAATCTCCTCCGGTGTCGCTTCGATGACCACTTCGCGGGAATCGTTGGCTGCCATGAGCCAGACAGTATCGAGCCGCGGCAGTGCTACGGAACCATTTCCCGATACGCCGAAACCACCGGTTCGAGTTCGTCGGGCGTCGCGCCGTGCATGATCACCGCGTCGGCCCCGTAGTCGAATTCCCGGCGGATCCGCTCCACGCACTGTCCGGGCGAACCGGTGGCCGCGGGCTGCAGCCAGGTCTCTGGAATCAGGGTGGCGATATGCGCGATCTGCGCGGCTGTGGCCTTGTGGTCGATACCGCCGCCGATGGACTGCACCACCGGGTCTGCCCGGAACCGTTGCAGCACCGCCGGGTCCCAGTCGTTGGTATTCACCATCAAATCCCCGTAGCCCTGCAGGTAGGTCGCCAGCCGGGCGACGGTCTTCTTCAGCCGCAATTCCTCGGGCAGGTGATCGCCGACGGTGGCCAGGCACGACCACACCCGCACCCGGTCGGGGTCGCGGCCGGCCTGCTCGGCGGCCGCCTTCACGGTGCGCACACAGCGCGCCAGCGTCTCCGGGGTGAAATAGGTATGCAGGATGACGTCATCGAACAGCCGGCCGCCGAGCCTCAGGGTGTTGGGGCCGAAGGCCACCAGCGCCAACCGGATGTCCTCGTCGAAGTCGGTGTCCAGAGCCAGGATCGGATACTTCCCGATCGGTCCGTCATGGTTGACGATCACCTCGCCGTGCCACAGTCGCCGCATCACCTGCGCGAAATCGGCCATCTGCGCGGTGGTGACCGCCGGGATACCGAATGCTCCGTAGATCGCGGCGATGCCCCGGCCGATACCCAGGGTGAAGCGGCCCCCGGAGAGCCGGTGCATCGTGGTCGCCCACGATCCGGTGATCAGCGGATGGCGGGTGTTGTGATTGGTTGCGGCGGTGGCGATCTGCATCCGCTCGGTGACCGCGCACGCAGCACCGCTCAGTGAGGCGGCCTCTTTGACATTCCAGCGCTCGGAGATGAACGCGGTGCCGAAGCCCAGTTCCTCACCCCGGCGGGCCTCGTCGACGAGAACGGCCGGCCCCTCGCCGCCCGCACCGGCCAGCAGGTAGTACCCGAGTTCGGCGAGTTGACGGCTCATTGGGATCGCTCCACCTCGATCGGGACCCCGGTGAGCCATGCCATTCCGGACAGCGACTCGACGTCGTCGGGGTCATTGGAGGTCAGATCGTTGACGTTGACTCCGCCGACGGCGTTCGCCAACCGCCACCCACCCGTGCCGTTGTGCCCCCAGCCGTGCGGGATCGCGACGGTGCCGACGACGATATCCTCGGTCAGCGTCGCCGGCAGCGCGATCTTTCCGTGGGGCGAGCGCACCGCGATCTCATCACCCTCGGCGATGCCGCGTGCTCTGGCGTCGTCGGTGTGCATCAGCGCCCGGGGCGTGCGATCGCCGCGCATCAGCAGTGGCGCGTTGTGCATCCAGGAGTTCTCCGACCGCGCCTGGCGCATGCCGATCAGTCGCAACGGGTAGCCGACGGGGTCCTGGCGGTGCCGCAGTTGCCCGATCTGTGCGGTGATCTCGTTGTGCTGCAGGCGTATCCGCCGGTTCGGGTAGGCCACCGCGCTGCGAAGTGTTCCGGTGCGCAAATCGGGTTCCAGGACAGCGCCGTGTGGATGTCGTTCGGCGAGGCTATTGAACGAAAGCCCGCCGCGGCGCAGGCCGAACCAGTCACCGCCCCGGCCGATCCGGATGACGGCGTCGGCCAGCGTCCGGGGACTGAGTTGCCGACCGAGCAGACCCGCCGATACGCGCGCAACCGCCAGTGCCGCGAAGGCCGGTGATCGAGTGGCCATCCTGCGCATCAGTTCGTCGACGATCTGCCACTCGGTGCGAGCCTGTCCGCGGGGCGGCACCACGGCTTCGGTGATCTGGCGGAACGGTGTGGCATGGAAGGACTGGAACAGCAGTGGGAAGTCGTCGCGCTCGTACATCGTGGTGACCGGCAGCACGTAGTCGCAGCGGGCCGTCGTCTCGGTGAGGTAGAAGTCCAGCGCTACCGAGAGTTCCAGTTGCGGCATGGCCGCTGCCAGTTCGGCACCGTTGGGCACCGACAGCACCGGGTTGCCGGCACTGACGAACAGCGCCCGGATCTGCCGGTCACCCGGGGTGGTGATCTCCGCGGCCAGCATGGTGGCCGGCTCGGTGTGGACCAGATTGCCGAATCCGCCGATCCGGGAACGGTTCCGGCGGTAGTCGTGGCGCAGCAGCGCGCCGAGTGCGGTGAATGCCCACCTTTCGCCGGGAACGCCGAACGAGCCGAACACCGATCCGCCCGGGACGTCAACGTTGCCGGCGACCAGGTTGACCGCATCGATCAGGTAGGACGTCAGGGTGCCGGACCGGCCGGCACACGCCCCGATCCGCCCGTAGACCGCCGCCCGCGGTGTCCGGGCCAGGCTGCGTGCCAAGTCGCGGACGGTGTCGGCGCCGACCCCGGTGACGGTCTCGGTGAGTTCCGGGGTGAACGGCGCGCATTGGACTGCCAGCCAGTCCGATCCGTCGGCCCGTCGCGCCAACTGCTTGCGATCGACCAGGTGCTCGGCGAACATCACCTGCAGCATCGACAGCAGCAGCAGTGCGTCGGTGTCGGGGACGATGCCCAGCCAGTCGAACTGCGCGGCGGTCTCGGTCTTGCGGGGGTCGATGACGATGACCCGTCCACCGCGCTTGACCACATCGCGCAGCCGGTCCTTGATTCGAGGCGCGGTCAGCACGCTGCCGTGCGAGACCACCGGGTTGGCTCCGATCACCACCAGTAGGTCGGTTCGATTCAGGTCGGGAATCGGAACGCTGGAGGGGGTGCCGTAGAGCAGCTGGCTGGCCATCAACCGGCTGTGGGTGTCCTGCGATGACGCGGTGTAAAGGTGGCTGCCCAAGCCCAGACCGTTGACGAAGGAGATCACCGCGATCAGGTGCGAGTAGCTGAACACGCCCGGATTGCCGAAGTACCAGCCGACCGCGCCGGACCCGTGCCGCCGGTGAATCATGCTGAGCCGGTTGGTGATATCGGTCATCGCCTGGTCCCAGGAGACCTCCTCGAAGGTACCGTCGGCGCGCCGTCGCAGCGGTGTCGTGACCCGATCGGGATCGTTGACCACCTCGGTGAAGGCGATACCTTTCTGGCAGGCGAATCCGGCGGACAGCGGGTGGTCCTTGTCGGCGCGCAACGCCACCAGCCGGTCCTCCTGCACTTCGGCGACCATGCCGCAGAGGGATTCACAGATTCGGCAGTACGTGGTCTTGTGGTCGGTCGCCATGGTCACACCCTGTAGTCGTTGAGCAGCCGCTTGCTGATGATGGTCTTCTGGATCTCGCTGGTGCCCTCCCCGATCAGCAGGAACGGCGCGTCCCGCATCAGCCGTTCGATCTCGTACTCCTTGGAGTAGCCGTAGCCGCCGTGGATGCGGAAACTCTGCTGGGTCACCTCTGCGCAGAACTCACTGGCCAGGTACTTCGCCATTCCGGCGGCCAGATCGTTGCGCTGCCCGGAATCCTTGAGCCGGGCGGCGTTGACCATCATCAGATGTGCCGCTTCGACTTTGGTGGCCATATCGGCCAGCGAGAAGGCGATGGCCTGGTGTTCGGCGATGGGTTTGCCGAAGGTGTGGCGCTGCTGGGCGTAGCTGATCGCGAGTTCGAATGCGCGTAGCGCGACGCCGCAGGCCCGGGCTGCGACGTTGACCCTGCCGACTTCGATACCGTCCATCATCTGGGCGAAGCCGCGCCCCGGCACCCCGCCGAGGATATCGCCGGCCGCGGCGAGGTAGCCGTCGAAGATCAACTCGGTGGTGTCGATGCCCTTGTAACCGAGCTTGTCCAGCTTTCCTGGAATGGACAGCCCCGGCGCGACCTCGCCGAATCCGCTGGGCTTTTCGACGAGGAATGCGGTCAGGTTGCGGTGCGGGGTGTCGGCACCCTCGTCGGTGCGCACCAGGGCCGCGACCAGCGTGGAACTTCCGCCGTTGGTGAGCCACATCTTCTGACCGCTCAGGGTGTAGCCGCCGTCGGCGGTCCGGATGGCCCGGGTGCGGATGGCCGCCACATCGGATCCCACGTCTGGCTCCGACATCGAGAAGGCGCCGCGGGTCTCGCCGGTCGCCATCGGTGGCAGGAAGCGCTGCTTCTGCTCGTCGGTGCCGTGCTGACGGATCATGTAGGCGACGATGAAGTGGGTGTTGATCACCCCGGAGACGCTCATCCAGCCGCGGGCCAGTTCCTCCACGCACAGCGCGTAGGTCAGCAGCGACTCCCCCAGCCCGCCGTACTCGGTCGGGATCATCAGCCCGAACAGACCCATCTCCCGCATGCGGTCGACGATCGCCTGCGGATAGGTGTCGGTGCGTTCGAGTTCCTGGGCGTTGGGGATGATCTCTTTGTCGACGAACCGCCGCACCGTGTCGACGATCTCGGTCTGGAATTCGGTCAGGCCGGGGGTCTGGGCAAGCCGGCTCACCACTCAGACCACCTTCTCGAATACGGCGGCCAAGCCCTGCCCGCCGCCGATGCACATGGTTTCCAGTCCGTAGCGGCCGTCGCGGCGGTGTAGTTCGCGGGCGAGGGTGGCCAGCATCCGGCCGCCGGTGGCACCCACGGGATGCCCCAGGGAGATGCCGGATCCGTGGATGTTGGTGCGCCGGCGATCCTTCTCGGTGAAGCCCCACTCGCGCATGACGGCGAGAGCCTGGGCGGCGAAGGCCTCGTTGAGTTCGATGACGTCCATATCCTCAAGGGACAGTCCCGCCCTGCTCAATGCGGCGGCGGTGGCCGGCACCGGCCCGATGCCCATGACCTTCGGCTGCACACCGGCCAGTCCCCACGACACCAGTCGGACCAGGGGTCGCAGCCCCAACTCGGCGGCCTTCTCCGGCGTGGTGACGATGCACATGGAGGCGGCGTCATTCTGGCCGCTGGCGTTGCCGGCTGTCACCGTTGCGTCGGGATCCTCGAGAACGGGTTTGAGCCGGGCCAGCGCCTCAACGCTGGTGTCGGCACGGGGATGCTCATCGGCGTCGATCATCTGCTCGCCCGCCCGGGTGTGCACCGTCACCGGGACGATCTCCTCGGTCAGCACGCCGTTGCGCTGGGCGGCGATCGCCCGCTGGTGGGACTGTACGGCCAACTCGTCCTGCTCGACGCGGTCGATACCGTACTGGCGGCGGAGGTTCTCCGCGGTTTCCAGCATGCCACCGGGCACCGGATAGTGCCGGCCGCCGGCGGTCACCCGGCCTCGGGTGAGCCCGTCGTGCACCCGCACTCCGCGGTTGCCTGCACCCCACCGCATATCGGTGGAGTAGAAGGCGACGTTGCTCATACTCTCCGCGCCCCCGGCGACCACCAGGTCGTTGGCACCGGAGGCGACCTGCAGGCAGGCGTTGATCACCGCTTGCAGGCCCGATCCGCAGCGCCGGTCGACCTGCATACCGCAGACGGTCACCGGCAGTCCGGCGTCGAGTGCGACGATCCGTCCGAGCGCGGGTGCCTCCGGGTTCGGATAGCAGTGCCCGAGGATCACGTCCTCGACGGCGCCAGGTTCAACTCCGGTTCGGTCCAGCAGTCCGGTCAGTGCGGCCACGGCCAGGTCCACCACGCTGAGGGTCTTGAACATGCCGCCGTAGCGGCCGATCGGGGTGCGGACCGGTTCGCAGATGACCGCGCTGGACATCTTCGGCGCGGCGCGGGTCATATGTGCCGACCGCCGGTGACCTCCAGGACCGTCCCGGTCATATAGGACGACAGATCCGATGCCAGGAACAACGCCACCGTCGCCACCTCGCGGGGCTCTCCGGCCCGGCCCATCGGCACCTCGGCGAGCTTGGCATCCCAGATCCGTTGCGGCATCGCCTCGGTCATCGCCGAGCGGATCAGTCCGGGCGCGATGGCGTTCACCCGAACCCCGAGGTGCGCCAGTTCCTTGGCGGCGGCCTTGGTCAGCCCGACGATGCCGGCCTTGGCCGCCGAATAGTTGGTCTGCCCGATCAGTCCGACCTTGCCCGAGATCGACGACATGTTGATGATCGCGCCGCTGCCCTGCTCCCGCATCACCGCCGCAGCCGCCCGGGTGCCGTTCCAGGTGCCCTTCAGATGCACCGCGATCACCTCGTCGAACTGCTGCTCGGTCATTTTTCGCAAGGTGGCGTCCCGGGTGATGCCGGCGTTGTTGACCATGACGTCCACACCGCCGAAGGCGTCCGCCGCCGCGGCGACGAGGGTCTCGACCTCGGTGGCGGAGGTGACGTCGCAGCGCACTGCGCGTGCGATATCGGCTCCGCCGAGCGCTTCGGCAGCCTCGCGGGTGCGGTCGGGATCCAGATCGCCCAGGACGACCCGGGCGCCCTCGGCGACGAAGACCTCGGCGATGGCGTAGCCGAGGCCCTGCGCCCCGCCGGTGATGATCGCGGTCCGTCCAGCCAGCAGTGCCATCGCGATCACCCTCCTGATCGTCCCCGGACGTCATCGTATTTGATTGGGCGTATGACGTCCGAGCCTGCGGTCAGTGATGAGGACTTCCGGGACATTCTGGCCGCGACGCGGACCTTCGTGCGTTCGGTCGTCGTGCCGCGGGAGTCCGAGATCCTCGAGACCGACACCGTTCCGTCCGAGGTGCGGGAGCAGGCCAGGCGGATGGGGCTTTTCGGGTACGCGATACCGCAGGAGTGGGGCGGGCTGGGCCTCGACATCACCCAGGACGTCGAACTGGCACTGGAGTTGGGCTACACCTCACTGGCGGTGCGTTCGATGTTCGGAACCAACAACGGGATCGCCGGGCAGGTGCTGGTGGGCTTCGGCACCGATGCGCAGAAGACCCGTTGGCTGGAACCGATGGCGGGTGGGGATGTGGTGGCCTCGTTCGCGCTCACCGAACCCGGTGCCGGATCCAACCCGGCCGGCTTGCGGACCAAGGCGGTGCGCGACGGCACCGACTGGCTGATCTCCGGCCAGAAGCGGTGGATCACCAACGCGCCGGTGGCGGATCTGTTCGTGGTGTTCGCCCGAACCCGGCCCGCCGACGCCGCAGGTGCGGGGATCGCGGTGTTCCTGGTGCCCGCCGACGCAGCCGGTGTCGACATCGGCGTCAAGGACGCGAAGATGGGCCAGGAGGGTGCCTGGACATCGGACGTCTACTTCACCGACGTGCGGGTCGGCGAGGACGCCCTGGTCGGCGGCAGCGAGGACATCGGCTACCGGGCGGCGCTGACATCTCTGGCCCGCGGGCGCATCCACATCGCCGCCCTCGCGGTCGGCGCTGCCCAACGGGCGCTGGACGAGTCGGTCGCCTTCGCCGCGGCGGCCACCCAGGGCGGCACCGCGGTCGGGAGTTTCCAGCTGGTGCAAGCGATGCTGGCCGATCAGCAGACCGGCGTGCTGGCCGGTCGCGCCCTGGTCCGCGACACGGCGCGCATGTGGCTGACCGGAGAGGACCGGCGCATCGCGCCCTCGGCCGCCAAACTGTTCTGCACCGAGATGGCGGGCCGGGTCGCCGACCTGGCCGTGCAGATCCACGGCGGAACCGGCTACATGCGCGGGGTTCCGGTGGAGCGGATCTACCGCGACGTCCGGTTGCTGCGCCTCTACGAGGGCACCAGCGAGATTCAACGGCTGATCATCGGGGCCGGCCTGATGAAGGGTGCGCGGGCCGGCGGGTGACCCCCGGGTGGACCCCAGGGTGGACCCCAGGATGAACGGTGGTGGCCAGGGCCGGGATCGAACCGGCGACCTTCCGCTTTTCAGGCGGACGCTCGTACCAACTGAGCTACCTGGCCGGAAGGCCCCAGTTGGAACACAACGGGGTGCCTCGCCGCATCTGCGACCCTGACGGGACTCGAACCCGCGACCTCCGCCGTGACAGGGCGGCGCGCTAACCAACTGCGCCACAGGGCCTTGCTTTGTTCCTCCACGTTTCCGTGCCGTGCGTACCCCCTACGGGATTCGAACCCGCGCTACCGCCTTGAAAGGGCGGCGTCCTAGGCCGCTAGACGAAGGGGGCCAGAGCCGAATCTCTCCGGGGCACTCACGACGGATCGTGGAGCGCCAATGAGCTTAGGGTATCTCCGGCCCAATCCCCAAACGGGCGGGGTGAGGACGGGCAGTATCCTCATACCGGCACGCCCCTATAGCTCAGTTGGTAGAGCTACGGACTTTTAATCCGCAGGTCCTAGGTTCGAGTCCTAGTGGGGGCACCAGGCGTTTCCGAACCGGCAGTTCACACCACCGGGTTGTAGTGAATACCCTTGCCGCGTTCTGCCGCCGGCGCGAGATTGCGCGCCGGGGTTTCCGGCAGCGGGGCATCGACCGAGCGTCGGCCTTGGGCGCGGTCCCAGCCGGCCCGTGCCCTCGGGTGCATCCGCCGGCGCCGGGGCAGCGCCTTGAAGGCCAGGTTGACCCCGCGGCCGAACAGCCGGTGCAGCCGTTCGTCGCGCTCCGACCAGGTGTATCCCATCAGCTGCCGCACCGGCTCGTCGTACAACCCAACCGTCAGCCACACCACGAACGGGCCTGAGGCCGCGACAAATGCCGACCACACCGGATCCGGAATCCACTGCGCCGTTGGCGGTTTGGGCATTGTCGACAAATCCAGCACTTCACGGGCGGCCCAGTTGTCCTCGAGCACCTCCCGGCACATCCGGTCCCAGTAGACCTTGAAGTCCTCCCAGGTCTCGGGCACCGGGCGCATGCTCATGCCGTACATCCGGTACCAGGTGATGTGTTCGTCGAACAACCGCCGCTTATCGGCCTCGGTCAGTCCGGCCCCGAAGTGTTCGGCGGTCAGGATGGTGCCCATGAAGAACGTGGCGTGCGCCCAGTAGAAGACCTCCGGGTTCAGCGCGCTGTAGCGTCGGCCTTTGTCGTCGACCCCCTTGATGGTGATGTGGTAGTCGCGCACCTGCGCCCCGGTCTCCGGAGCCCGGTCGCCGTCGAACACCACCCCGCCGATCGGGTAGAGCGACCGGAACAGTCGCGGTATGCGCTCGGCGAAGAAGATCGAATGGTCTTTGACCGCCGCCCCGAGTTGCGGGTGCATGTTCTGCATGGAACCGGCCCACGGACCCTGCAGCAGACCCCGCCAGTCTCCGAACAGCTTCCAGGTCAGCGAATCCGGGCCCAGCGGCGCACTGCGGTATGCGCCATCGCTTGCCGGGCAACCGGTGCTGATGTGATCGTTGTTCACCATGTCACGCGCGCGCCAAATGGCACCGGTCGTGTGGTCAACTTCCTACTGGCCGAGGAATTCCAGGACCTCATCGGAGCACGTGCCTGAGCGCTCGCAGAAATCCCAGCACCTGTCGCCGTTCTCCTCGCACCAGGACGGCTGACCGGCCTCCAGGGACTGGGCGTAATTGGTGCTGATGTCCTTTCCGGTTTCCTTCAGCGCCTGCGCCTCTTTGCCCTGCGGCGTCATCACGGAGTATTCCGTCATGGGGTCATTGCAATTGAGGTCCAGCAGCAGTCCACCGCGGTAGTTGCCGCTGGAGTCCAGCGAACTCGAGTTGCGCGACCCGGTCACGATGCACTGCGCTGTGGGTAAGTCCTCCCCGACCCGGGAGGCGACCTTCACATTGCTGGTGTACTGCAGTACCTGCTCGTAGGTCAGGCCCTTGTATTCGTCGACGGCGGACGCCGATCCGGCACCGAACAGCACGACCGCCATGGCCGCACTCCCGATGACTCCGACGCCACGGGCCAGGGACTTCTTCACCGCTGCCTACCTCCGCAT
>LFFF01000095.1 GCA_001510415.1 Actinobacteria bacterium casp-actino6
GGTTCTGCTCCTGGCGGTGACCGGTGCCTTCCTGGCGCTGTTCCTGGTGCTGTTCCCCGGCTGACACCCGCCCGCTGAGCACAATGCGCAAAACTGCGCTTATTGCGCATTTTCGCCGCTAGCGAGCACAAGCACGACACCGCGTAACGCTGCCCTTACGTTCATCGAAAGGTTAATTAGCTCAGCGTAAGGAGTTGGACATGGTCGCCATCGGTTCCATCAGTTCGTGGAATCCTGGGCGCGGACCGGTGACGACGTGGACGGCCTCCCCGGCAAGTCGCGACGTCATGGCACGGGCTGAGCAGGATCTCCTGCCGCCCAGCTTCCAGCAGGCCCAGCATCTTCGGACGGCGCATTTCGCCAGGAATCTTGACCGTGAGGTTCCGCGCCTGATCATGGCCGCCTGGGACGTCGAGGGCTGGTGCGATGTGGCTGCGATGACCGAGGCAATCAACGCCCACATCCGTCGCCACGACACCTATCACAGCGCCTTTGATGTCCAGGGCGACGAGGCCGAGATCATCACCCGGCGGACGGTCGACGACCCGGCCCGCATCGAGTTCGTCCCGACCGCGCTGGGTTTCATGAGGGAAGAAGAGGTCCGCGCTCATGTGCTGACCGCGACACCGGGCACCCTAGACTGGGACTGCTTTAGCTTTGGTGTCATTCAGAAGGCGGATCACTTCACCGTTTACGCCAACATTGACCACCTGCACACCGACGGGACATCGGCCGTGCTGATCTACCGTGACATCCACCTGAGCTATCAGGCACTTGTCTATGGACTGCCCAACCCGTTGCCGCAAACCGCCGGCTACCACGATTTCACCGCGCGGCAGCACCTGCAGGTCAACGCGATGACACTGGACTCCCGGCCGATCAAGGACTGGGTCGACTTCGCCCGCGACACCCAGGGTGACTGGCCCAGTTTCCCGCTGCCGTTGGGCGATACCTCCACCACCGGTGCGGGACGGGCGGTCACGGTCGAGTTGCTCAACGCCGAGGAGACCGAGGCGTTCGAGGCGGCCTGTCGGGCGGCCGGGGCGCGGTTCAGCGGTGGTGTGCTGGCCTGCGCGGCGCTGGCCGACCATGAGTTCACCGGTGCCGGCACCTTCCACACCTTCACCCCGTTCGACACCCGCGCCAGCGACGCGCAGTCGCTGAGCGCGGGTTGGTACGCCAGCCTGTTCCCGATTTCGGTAGCCGTCGGCGAGGGCGACTTCGCTCAGATGGCCAGGGCGGCGCAGAAGTCCTTCGATGCCAACAAGCACCTGTCCGCCGTTCCGTTTCAGCGCGTTCTGGATCTGGCGTCCGCCGACGATCTGGGCGTGACGCTGGCCAGCCGGCCGTCGAAGATGGTGTCGCTGTTCGACTTCCGCAATCAGGCCGACGCCAACGCCAATCGCCTCGGTATCTATATCGACGATCTGTCCCATGGCGGCGTCAATGTGTGGATCACCCGGAACGCCGATCAGACCATCGTCACGGTCTCCTACCCGGATACCGCGGAGGGCCGCCACTCGGTGCACCACTACATCGGTGTTCTCCGGAAGGCCTTCATCAGGGTGGTCGGCGACGACTGGTTCGGAGACGCCGCGGACCAGGCTTTTGCGCATTCTGCTTAGTTAGGCGGCTAGGCTGCCCGAGTGGCCAGCAAGCACCGCATCGATGTGCGGCTCGCAACGCAGATCCTGCTGTTGCAGCTCGCGGTGGTGGTGCTCACGCTGGCCATCGCGTTCGGGCTGTTGGCCGTGGTCTACCACGAGCGGCTGATCGACGAGTACGGCGAACGATCCCTCGACATCGCGCAAGTGCTCGCCGCTTCGCCGGCTGTGCGCGCCGACGTCGCCAACCTCGACGGCGTCGTTCCCACGGCTGCCGAGTTGGCGGGCGGGCCGCTGCAGAACCTGGCCTCCAAGGTCCAGGTCGGTGCCGGCGTCCTGTTCGTGGTGATCACCAATGACCGCGGGATCCGGCTGAGCCACCCCAACCCCGCCGAGTTGGGCAAGATGGTGAGCACCGACCCGTCCGCGGCGTTGGCCGGCCGCGAGGAGGTTGTCGAGCAGACCGGCACGCTGGGGCCGTCGGTCCGCGCCAAGGTTCCGATTCTGGCGCCGGATTCCACCCAGGTGGTCGGCGTGGTCAGCGTCGGGATGTCGACCTCCTCGGTGTACGGCCTGCTGCGAAACGAACAGCGACTGGCCGCCGTGACCGCCGGTCCCGCATTGTTGGCCGGAGTGATCCTGTCGGCCCTGCTGGCCCGGCGGTGGCGCGAGCAGACCCTGGATCTTCAGCCCACCGAGATGACCGAACTGGTGCGCACCCAGGAGGCGGTGCTGCACGGCATCGGCGAAGGGGTCCTAGCCACCGACATCGAGGGCAACACCACCTTCGTCAACGACGAAGCCGTCCGGCTGCTTGAGATCGGCGCGGCTACCGGACACCCGGTCGACCAGATCGGCCTGACTCCGCGGGTGCTGCAGGTCTTGCGATCCTGTGATCCGGCGCCCACGTTGGTCACCGTGGGGGATCGGGCCCTCGTTGTGTCGGCCCGCCCGGTGTCGAGGGAAGGCCGCGAACTGGGCACCGTGCTGGTCGTGCGGGACCGCACCGATATCGAATCGCTGACCCGCCAACTCGACGCGGTTCAACTGATGAGCACCGTGCTGCGGGCGCAGCGCCACGAATTCGCCAACAGGTTGCACCTGCTCAACGGGCTGCTGCACAGCGGTCACGCCGAGGAGGCCTCGCGGTACCTGGAGGAGCTGCTGGGCTCCGGGCCGCTGGGCTCGGCGCTACCCGGTATCGACGCGATTCGCGACACCTACCTGCAAGCACTCCTGGCGGCCAAGGCGGCGGGGGTCAGGGAGGCCGGGGTGACACTGCGCATCGGGCCCAACACCTGGGCGCCCGGCCAGCTGGTGTTCCCGGTCGACGTCACGACCGTGCTGGGTAACCTGCTCGACAACGGCATCGAGGCCGCCCGGACCGGAGGCAGTGCGGTCAAGGTGGTGGAAGTCGAACTGCTGCAAGATAAATCGACACTGCACATCACCGTGGCCGACAGCGGCGACGGGGTGGCGCCGGATCTCACCGATCAGATTTTCGTCGAGGGTACGTCGACCAAATCGGATTCCGACCTGCCCGGCGGCCGCGGAATAGGCCTGACATTGTCCCGGCAGATCGCGCGGGCGCTGGGCGGCGACATCCGGCTGTCCAGCCCCGGCAATCCGGCGGTGGAATTATGCGGTGCGGAGTTCATCGCCCGGCTGCCGGGCGTGATGGCGGAGGCTGAGCAGTGAGCGACACCGATCTGACGGTGCTGGTGGTCGAGGACGACTTCCGGGTCGCCAACATGCACGCCGGAATCGTCGAGGCGCTGCCCGGCTTCACCGTGGTGGGTACCGCGAATACACTGGCCGCGGCGCGAAAGGCGGGTCCGGCGGACCTGGCTCTGGTGGATGTCTACCTGCCGGACGGTTCCGGGATCGACTTCGTCCGCGAACTGCTCTGCGACAAGATCGTCCTGAGCGCGGCCACCGAAGCTGAGACCGTCCGTGCCGCGATGGCCGCAGGGGCGTTGAGCTATCTGGTCAAACCGTTCGCCCCCACCGAGTTGGCCGCGCGGTTGGCCGGCTACGCCCGCTACCGCCGGATCCTGTCAGGCAGCAATCTCGGGCCCGGCGATATCGACGCCGCCCTCGATGCGTTGCGTCCTCGCGTCACCGCCCAGCAACCGCCTGTCCTGGCGCAGTCACCCACCAAGGAGCTTGTGCTTCGGGCGCTCGCCGGTGCCGGGGGTCCGATGTCCGCGGCTGAGGTGGCCGCCGAAATCGGGGTGTCCCGGGCGACCGCCCAACGCTACCTTGCCGCCCTGGCCACCAGCGACGAGGTCAAGGTCGGTCTGCGTTACGGCGCCACCGGGCGTCCCGAGCAGGAGTTCGTCGCCAAGCCGAAGGGGCCCAGGGCAATCGGCTGAGCAGCCGGCCCTGACATCACCCGCTGCCCCACAGGGCGCGATGGCTCAGATTCTGCGGCCGTTGTCGACGATGCCGCACAGCCGATTCACGTTGCCCAAGGCGGTATCGACCGCTTTCCCGTCGGCCGGGGTGTAGCTGCGGTCGGCGAGGGAGCGCATCTGTTCGCGGCGAGTGTCCACATAGTCCTGGGCCGCCTGCGCCACATCGGCAGGCATCGGGGCGATCTTGGGCTCGAACAGGTCCAGGGCTGTGCCCACCGGGGCGTTCTGGTTCTTGATGTAGGTGTCGATATTCGGGGTGTCCCAGGTCCAGCCATCCGGCAGGGCCGGGATGGATCGCAGGGTCTCCCGCGTCTCGATCCACGCCTGGCAGGTCGTCGCCGAGGCGTCGGCGGACTCAGCGTCACCGCCGCGCAGAATCAGAGCCCCCGCCACCAGCGCGGCGGCGACCACGATCGCCGCGCCGACGATCGCCGCGGGCAACCAACGCGATCGGCCCGGACCAGAGGGCTGTCCGGGTTGCTGCGGCGGCAGCGGTGGTTGAATCGGCGGCTGCCAGGGCGAACTCACGAATCGGATGGTATCCGGCCGGTGCCGTCAGCCGAAATGCCGGCTGATGAGGCGCCAGTGGTTGTGGGTGTCCGAACGGTGGTAGGACAGCGTGCCCAGAACGGCCCGCATCATCGCGATACCCCGGCCTCGGGTGGCGAATTCGCCCGGCATCTGCGACGCCGCCGGGTCAACCGTGCACGGCGCCCCGTCATCGGTGAAGCTGATGTGCACCTCGTCGGCGAGCACCTCGATGGACATCCGTACCCGGACGGACTCGCCCTCTGCGGCGTGCTCGACGATGTTGGCCACCAGCTCTGCCACCGCGATACCGAGTTGCATCCGGATGTGCCCGGGCACGTGGTTGTGAGCCGACCAGCAGTGGCGCAGCGTCGCGTGGGCATCATCGATGGTTGCAGCCCCGGTGAGCATCACAACCTCCGGCTTCTGGGTCATGGCGGTCATCGGTCGCCTCGCTGGACGCGCTGACGGCTGCCACCGACGGTGGCAATGGATAGCGGTTTCACGTCAGCTTTTACTCCCCATCGGTGTCCACTATGGCGCAGCCGGCGCCTCCTCGCCATGAATCGGTGGTACGAAACCGGATCTAGACCCGGGCCCGGTGGACCCGGGCATGATTCTGGGAGGCGAGCAACCCTTTAGGATCTGACGACGTGCGAAATTTCGTGGCCGCGGCACTTGCGGCAATCGCTGTTGCGCTGACCATTCCCGCTGTTGCCCCGGCCAAGCCGAAGAACTACTGCACCGATATCAAGGGTGTCGACACCGGAACCGTGTGCACGATCGCCCTCACCGATCCGGGCTACCTCGTCGACATCAGCGTGCCGAGCAACTTCCCCGATATGAAGTCGCTGACACAGTTCGTCGCCCAGACCCGTGACGCATTCCTCAACACCGCGAGGTCATCGACTCCGCGCGAGCGGCCCTACGCCCTCGACATCACCGGGGCGACCTACAACTCCTACGTTCCGCCGCGCGGTCAGCTGTCGGTGGTCCTGAAGGTGGACCAGAACGTCGGCGGCGCCGGACCGCGCACCACCTTCAAGTCCTTCGTCTGGGACCAGGCCTACCGCAAGCTGGTGACCTACGAGACGCTCTGGCGGCCGGAGACCGATCCGCTGCCCGTCGTCTTCCCGGCGGTGCAGGCCGAATTGGAGAAGCAGACCGGCTCCCCGGTGCCGATATCGCCCACCGCTGGTCTGGATCCGGCGAACTACCAGAACTTCGCGATCACCAATGACGGGGTGATCTTCTTCTTCAGTCAGGGCGGGTTGCTGCCCGAAGCGGCCGGGGCCACCCAGGTGCTGGTGCCGCGATCGGTGATCGACCCGCTGCTGGCCTGAGGCCGCCCAACCTCGGCGGAATGCCGCGCGGCGGGATCCGGCGGCATACCCTCGACCGATGGACGGACCGGTCGTGTTCGGGATCATGTGCGCAGTGGCGCTCGGCGGTAGTGCCGGTGCGGCGCATGCCGCGCCACCCCCGCCCGCGCCGCCGTGTTCATTCACGCTGTCGGGGCCCGTTGGCGGCGCCGACGGTGTCTCGGCGACGGTCCAGTCGACGGGCTGCGCCCCGCTCGCGGTTCCCTACTCCAGCGTGGTGTGCCTGCACTCGGGCGACGGGTCGCCGGCGGACTGCACCCAGGCCCGGGGTGCTGATCCGGTGCGGGTTTCGGTGCCCTACCAACCCGGGGTGATCTACACCGCGACGGGCCGCGGGTGTGCGGGCTGGGTGGGGCTTCCGCCTGCACCGGATTGTCAGCCTCTTGGGCCCAATACCGGCCCGGGGTAGCAACAGCGGGGCTAGCTTGGGTTATGGCGCTGCGCGGATCGCGGGCGGCGGCCCTCGCGGCCGCGGTTCTCGCCGCGATCGTCACCGCAGTACCCGCGGTCGGCCTCAGCGCTCTCACCGTCAGCGGTACTGAGATTCTGCACCCGCCGCCGCACCCCGAGGATCTGCTGCCCGGCTACTTCGCAGATTCCACGGTGTCCCGGATCGACTATCCGGCCGCGATTTTCGGAATGGATGCGTCGCTGGCCGTCGCGACGGCCGGCATCGGGACCGCGGTCAACGACACGCTCGGGCCGTTGATCGTCGCGGGCTTCAGCCAGGGTGCCATCGCGGTGGCCTACGCGAAGCAGGCGCTGATGTCCCTGCCCGACGATCAGCGCCCGGGCCCCGAGCGGCTGACGTTCCTGACCATCGGCGACCCGTCAGGTCCCGCCGGAATCCTCAATGCCCTGCCGTTTCGGGTGCCGGTGATCGGACTCACGCCGTTCATCGCCCCGCCGACGCCGTACGCGTCGGTGATTGTCAACGGCGAGTACGACGGCTGGGGTGATTTCCCCGACCGCCCGTGGAACCTGGTGAGCCTGGCCAATGCCCTGCTGGGCGCCGTGTACGTGCACGGCCGCTACGAAACCGTTCCCGGCGGCCTGGATCTGTCCGCGGTGCCGGCGGCGAACGTGTCCACCTCGACCAACAGCCTCGGCGGCACCACGACGAGCTATCTGATTCCCACCGTTGGGCTACCGCTCGTTCAGCCGTTGCGGGATATCGGAATTCCAGAGCCGATCGTGGCCGCGATCGAGGGGCCGCTGAAAGACATGGTCGACGCCGGGTATGCCCGCCACGATGCCGCTGCCGGCGTGCGCGCCCCGAGAGCCGTCGCCGGCATCCGCGCGGAACCGAGACCGGCCCGGGTTGTTCGGCAGCCGGTATCCAAGCCGGCTGCCATCGGGAAGGCGGCGCAGCGCCGTTCGCAGAGCCGTTCGTCAGCCGTGGCGTAACCCCGCAACGGGTGCGTGATGTGATCGGATCGGCGGTGATGCGACAGCGGGCGGCAAGACGGTGGTTCGGGGTGGCGGCGGCGATCATGGCCGCCTGTGTCCCCGGCTGCGGCGCACCCGCCACACCTCAGGGGCAGTCCGCGGCGCCGGCGCAGCTGGCCGCTGAGACGTTCTCGACGGTGGCTCCCAGGCCGGTCGCCCCACTGCCGGCCGCGGTCGTGCGCTCCGTCACCGCCGCCGAACTGGGCGAGACCTGGCGACCGGGCTGCCCGGTCGAGCCGCAGGAGTTGCGCCGGCTCGACCTGAACTTCGTGGACCCCGACGGGACGATCCGGCGCGGATCCTTGGTGGTGCACCGAGACGTCGCCGACGACGTCGTCGAGATCTTCGCCGAGCTGGAGCGTCTGCGGTACCCCATCGCGAAGATGCAGACGGTGGACCGCTACCGGGGCGCCGAGGACGAGCTGTCGATGCGGGACAACAACACCTCGGCGTTCAACTGCCGCCCGCTGCCGGGCAGTTCAGCCTGGTCCAAGCACGCCTACGGCCGCGCCATCGATATCAACCCACTGGTCAACCCCTACATCACCAGCGGTGGTGACCTGGAGCCGGCGACGGCCGGAGACTATCTGGACCGCACCCGCGACGTGTCGGGCATGTTGCACGCGGACTCTCCGGCGGTGCGGGCGTTCACCGACCGTGGCTGGCGCTGGGGTGGTGCCTGGCGCGACCCCATCGACTATCAGCACTTCGAGATCGGCTGACCACAGACGGGTGCCCCACCCATCCATCGAGTGAGGAACCACGCAGAGGGCTACTCACACTTTGTCTGCGTGGTTCCTCACTCAATCGCAGGTCCTCGGCGGGCCGATCGGTAAGAATGGTCGGACATGACCGAGGCCGGAGGTGCGATGGCTGAGCGACGCCGGCTGGGGATTCAGGATGCCCTGTGGCTGGAAATGGACCGCCCCAACAACCTGATGGTCGTCGACTCGGTGATCTGGACCGCCGAGCCGCTGGACTTCGGCGCCCTTCGGGAGGTGGTCGAGGAACGCCTGCTGGATCGCTACCCGGTGTTCCGAAGCCGGGCGGTCTGCGACGACGACGGTGCCTGGTGGTGGGAACCCGATCCCGACTTCACCTTTGACAACCACGTCTCCCTGGTCTCGTTGCAGAACCCCGATGACCCGCGCGCTCTGCAGGAGCTGGTCGCCGCGCACCGTACCGAGATGCTCAACCACGATCACCCGCTGTGGCAGTCGATCTGGATCAGACGCTACGGCGAGGGCAGCGCGATGATCCTGCGCAGCCACCACGCCATCGCCGACGGTATGCGGATGGTCCAACTGGCGATGAGCCTGTTCGATGCCTCGCCGGACGGGGGACCGGTGATGGCGCCGGCCGTCATCCAGGCCGGCGCGCATCTGCACCCGCCCGGCCAGCCGTTGGCCCGGCGGGTCCGGACCGGCGCGATCGAGGTGGCCCGAACGGCGACCAGCGCCTTCGGCCGGATCGCCGAGGCGCCCCGGTTGCTGGAACGCGCCGGTCGACTGGGCCGGTTCGTGCTGCGCAACCCGGTCGGGGCCGGTGCCACGCTGGTGACCGCCGCCAAGGCCGGTGCGGCCGATGTCGCCGGGACGGTGCGGGTGGCGGTGCCGGGTGGCGGGGCGCTGGTCGACGTCTTCTCCGCGGTGCCCGGTGACGTGGATACCGTGCGCAAACTGCTGCTCGGTACCCGCAACGATGCCACCATCTGGACCGGGACCGCGAGCGGCGACAAGAGTGTGGCCTGGTCGGAGGCGCTACCGCTGGCTGCGATCAAGGCCCTGGCCCGGGGCAATCACTGCACCGTCAACGACGTCCTGATGGCCTGCGTGGCCGGCGCGCTGCACGACTACCTTCGGGCCCACGACGCGCCCTGCTCATCGGTGACGTTCATGGTGCCGGTGAACCTCAAGCCGCTGGATCTGACGCTGCCCGAGACCCTCGGCAACGACTTTGCGCTGGTGCAACTGGAACTGCCGACCGACGAACCCGACCCGATCAAGGTGCTCGCCGCGGCGAAACGTCGGATGGATCGGATCAAGCACGGCCACGAGGCGGCCCTGGCGTTCCGGTTCCAGGAGACCATCGCCGGTTTCAGCCGCGGGCTCTACGAAGCCTCGGTGGATCTGTTCGCCAACCGGACCCTGGGCACGCTGACCAACGTGCCCGGCCCGCCGATGCCGGTCTACCTGGCCGGGAGCCTGGTGGAGGGAATCGTCGGTTGGGCGCCGGTGTCCGGTGATCAGCCGATGAGCTTCACCCTGTCCAGCTACAACGGCAGGGTGATGGCCGGAATCGCCTGCGACACAGAACTTGTGCCCGATCACGAGATGATCGTCGAAGGGTTCGTGGATGCCTTCGAGCGGTTGGCCGACGCCACCCCCGGCGTGGTCCTGATGCCGGTCAGCTGGGGCCGGGCCGGGAAGGGTCCGGGGCGCGGTCCAGGGAAAGGTCACGGCCGAAGGCGCTGAGCGCGCGGCGGCCGATGGCGAGGATCTCCTCGTCGAAGTCGGCCTCCGAGCCGGCCCGGTCCCGGAAGGACAGCTCCAGCACGCGGTCAGCCATCTCGACGGCGACCAGCATGGCGCGCGGGTCGGTGTCGGCGGGGATCAGCCCGGCGTCGACCAGAATGGCGTGCAGCCGGTCGGCCAGGGTCTGCATCCGGGCGTGGACGTGCTTGGTGACCGTGGGGGAGGTGCGCCCGCCCATCCACAGCCGGGCCGAACTCGGGTACCGCCGGTAGTAGTGCACATGCAGGTCGATCTCGTTGTCGAGCAGCTCGGCGACGGATCCGATCTGCCAGGTCCGCTCAGCCTGGATGCACCGGGCGTCGAGTGCGGCGCAATGCTGTTCGAGCAGTTCGTCGAGGATCGCCTCGCGGTCGGCGAAGAATCGGTACAGCGACGGCGCGGACACCCCGGCGCGGTCGGCGATCGCCCGGGTGGTGGCGGCGTCGACGCCCTGCTCGTCCGCGATCGCCGCTGCGGCATCGAGGATTCGAGTGACCGTCTGCCGGCTGCGCGCCTGCACGGGTGCGCGGCGCTGAACGGGAGCGACGGTCATGCTGGTCTCCCTTCCGGGCTCCTCCGGGTCGGATTTCACCGAGTCCTTGACAGCTGTCCGGAAAAATATAACATTATTCGCGTTACAGTCCTAGCGTCTATCCGGGAGTGCTCATGTCCGTCGCCTCGCTCAACCAGGCCCGCCCCAAGCAGCCACTGACCGGGCATGTCGATGTGCTCATCGTCGGTGCCGGCATCTCCGGCATCGGCCTGGGGCACTATATGGTCACCATGCTGCCCGGGCACAGCTTCGCGATGGTCGACAGTCGCGAAGCCATCGGCGGCACCTGGGATCTGTTCCGCTACCCGGGCATCCGGTCGGACTCCGACCTGCACACCTTCGGCTACGAGTTCAAGCCGTGGACGTCCGACAATGCCATCGCCGATGCGCACGAGATCAGGGACTACCTGCACGAGGTCGTCGAGGAGGACGGGCTTGGCAAGCGGATCTACTTTCAGCACAAGGTGATCCGGGCTGACTTCTCGACCGGCACCGGGCAGTGGACGGTGACGCTGGAGCGTGACGGCACGCAATGGGACATCACCTGCGGCTGGCTGTTCGGCGCGACCGGGTATTACGACTACGACACCGGCTACACACCGCACTGGGAAGGCCAGGAGGACTTCGACGGCACCATCGTTCACCCGCAGCAATGGCCTGAGGACCTCGATTACCAGGGCAAGGACGTCGTCGTCATCGGCAGCGGCGCCACGGCGGTCACATTGATCCCGGCGATGGCCGAGGACGTCGGACACATCACCATGCTGCAGCGCTCACCGTCCTATGTGATGCCCCAAC
>LFFF01000096.1 GCA_001510415.1 Actinobacteria bacterium casp-actino6
GTACGCCTATGAGTTCAACGACCGCAACGCCCCGGTACCCGAACCGATCCGCGCGGCGCCGTTCTCGGTCGGTGCAGGCCACGCGCTGGAGTTGCGCTACCTGTTCGATATGGGCGGTGCCCCGCCGCTGAACGCCCAACAGCGGGTGCTCTCCGACCAGATGATCGCCTACTGGAGCCGGTTCGTGACCACCGGCGCCCCGGACGTCGCCGGCCAGCCCGACTGGCCGGCGCTGGATCCCGAACGGCCGCAACGGATATCACTGCAGACCGGCGAGCCGATCCTCACCTCCGACTTCGCCGACCGGCACCGGTGCGGGTTCTGGGCGTCGCTCGGTTAAGGAATGCTGAGCCGCACCAGGGTGCAATCGTCGTCGAACAGTCCGGACTCCGAACGGTTCTGCAGTTCGCCGATGAGCGAGTTCAGGGTCCATCCCGGCGACTCGGCGGTGCGGGCGTAGAGGTCGATGAACTCAGCCAAGGACCCCTGTCCGCCGTCGACCAGGTTCAGTTCGAATGCCCCGTCGCTGTAGATCAGGATGTCGGCTCCGGGCGGTACCGCGAAGCTGTGGGTCTGGAAGTCGACCTCGGTCTGGATGCCCACCGGGACGGCGTCGGAGGGCAGTTCGGTGATGACCGAACTGTCCGGGTCGAGCACCAGAGCCGGCGGATGGCCGCCGCCGGAGTAGCGCAGAGTCCGGGTGGACGCCTGGTAGACGCCATACCAAATGGTGAAGTAGTTGCCGCCGTGATCCTCCATCCGGAACAGCCGGTTGAGTTCGGTCAGCGCGCGGTCGGGATGGAGCAGGGTGTCGTGGTCCACGGTTCCGGACCGCAGCGTGTTGTGTACCGACACCGACACCATCGCCGGTTCCACACCGTGGCCCGAGACGTCGATCAGGTAGACGACGAGGTGGTCGTCGTCGATCCAGCGGTAGTCGTAGGTATCGCCGGCCAGTTCGCTGGAGGGCACGTAACACGAGGACACCCGCACCGGACCGTCCAGGTCGCCGGGCAGGATCGAGGCGACATAGCGGGCCGCACTGTTGAGTTCGGACATCAGACGGTCGGTCTGGGCCTGCAGTCGCCGGGTCAGGCTGCGGTTACGGGCATCCCACTCGGCAATCTGTTCGCGGGCCCGGACTTCGGCCGCCACCTCGTCGTCGATCATCCGAAAGGAGGCGACGGCACCGTTGGGGGTGCCGTCGGCCTCATGGAAAGGCTTGACGTGCAGATGAATCCACCGCTGCCGGCCGTCGGCGTCGAGAATCCGGGCCCGGCCGATGCTGGTTTCGCCGCGTTCCACCTCGGCCGCCCGGCAGGCGTATTCGGCACGGTCGGCAGGGGGGACGAAATCGGCCAGCCGTTGACCGATCAAGCGGCCCGCCGGTAAACCCATCGCCTCCTCGACGGAGTTGGAGATCCAACTGATCCGGCCGTCCCGCAGTCGCACCACGACATCGGCCATATTCTCGGCCAGCAACCGGAATCGTTGTTCGGAGAGCGCGATGCGCCGAGTCAACTCGGAACGCTCGGTGACGTCGCGCCAGGTGAGGCTGATGAAGCCCGGTTCGACCTGGGCCGCCCGGATGTCGTAGTAGCGCAGATCGTCCAGGATCTCGTTGTGGTAGGGGAACCCGTCCAGGACCACCGGTTCGCCGGTCTCCGCGCAGCCGATGTAGATCTCCCGCAAACCCGACCCGTCGAGATTGGGCAGCGTCTCCAGCAGGCTGTGGCCGATCATCTCATCCCGGCTCAGGCCCAGGTACTCGCAGGTGGCCCGGTTGACATCGCGGTAGACCAGGTCGGCGACCCGGCCGTCCGAGCGGATCGCCTCGACCAGCACCTGGGGGTCGAGGATCGCGTCGGCGCTGGTGCGGACCAGTGTGCGGGCCCGGTTCGCGGCCTGCAGGGCGTCGGCCATCATCGAGTTGTCGTAGAACGCCCAGATCCGGCCGTCGAACCACGGATAGGGGGCTGGTTTGGACACCACCCCGAGATGGGTCGGGGAGTCCGGGAACTCCCAGGTGGTCTTCAGTTCGGCCGACGGATCGGCCGTCATACGGCTGGTTTCCGACAGCGCCTCGGCGGTGTTGACCGCACGCCGTGCCAGCACTGTCAGTGCCGTACCGAACGCGGTCGCGGTGGTGCTGCCGGCCGGGACGCTCAGGAACCTCGCCGCGGTCTCGTTGACGTGGGCGAAGTCGTAGTCGTTGTCGACCGAGACCAGTCCGACGTCGAGTCCGTCAAGCAGGACGGCCTGCCGACTCATCTCGTCGTGTTCGGAATGTTTGTCCGCCACCAGTTGGGACAGCCAGCCGATCTCTCCGACCAGCCGGTCGTCGGGGCAACCGGTTTGCGGCGTGCCGCACCATGCCACCAGCAGACGCAGGGTGCCCGACAACGGAAACGTTCGCACAACGTTCGGTTCGGACGGCAGCCGGGTGCTCAGCGCCGCGGATATGACGGTCGGGTCATGGCCGTTGGTGGGCCAGCGCGCGTAGGCGGGCAGGATCCCCGCGGGGCAGGCCCGCACCACCAGGCCCTCGGGCTCGGTCGGCCGGGCGACCCAGACCACCGCGGCGTCGGCGGCGCAGCCGTCAAGCAACCGACGCATCGCTGCGTCGAGTTCCTCGATCATTGGACACCCCAACCCCAAAATATCAACCGGCTCAATTATTTTCGGCCAGCATCAGCAGCGCCTTCTAAAGACGAGGGTAATGCTGAAATTTCGGAAATCCGCACCCGTGGCGACTATCACAGTGCGGAAAGTGCGAGACCGCCCGCGGTCTCGGGGCGCCGTGTCAGATTACCGCTGCCGGTGTGCGGCAGCCAGTCCCGGTGCGGCGCGTCCGGCGATCAACGGAAGGTCCAGATAGGTCCTGATGCCCGGCTCCGCCCGGCACACGTACGGGATGGCGCTGACGCAGTGGTTGGCGGTGGCCACCACGCCCGGGTTGCGGAGCAGGCCTTGGGCCACCGATTCCGGTTGCAGTCCCTTGAAGGTCAGCAGCACATCGGGGTCGCCGGTGATCTCCACCTCGAAACGCTCGCCGTCGGGGCCCAGCGTCCAGGGCGGGTCCAGGTCGACCTCGCACATCAGCCAGTTCACCGCGGCGGTGACCACCGGCTCGCCGTCGACCATGGCCTGCCAGCGAAACCGCCGGGCCGCCACCGTGCCGGGCTCCATCGGCACGATCAGTTCGTCGCTGCCGGTCACCGCGACGGCGATCTCCTGGCTGGAGCGGATCCGCGGCTCGGCGTCGAACCCCATCTCGTCGGCCACCATCCGCACCGAGGCCTTGAACCCGCCCTCCAGCAGGGCGGCGATCGGGCCGTTCATCGCCTGCTCCGGGGACAGCCCGAACCCCATCACCTCACGGACGACCAGCGGAGAGTTGTAGGTGCGCAGATCGGAGAACTCCTCGGCCCGGACGTGGCTGACGGCGGCCGACAGCGACGACACCATCAGCGGGAACCGTTCGGTGATACCGCCGGGGTGGATGCCCGAGCCGTGCAGGGTGACGTTGCCGTCCAGCGCGGCCGCCTCGACGGCCGCCACGGCGGGGTTGCGCCGGTCCGGATACACCCAGCCCACCGGGGTGACGACGTTCTTTCCCGACCGCAGGATCGCGGCGACGACCGCGTCGTCGGGCAAAAGGGGGGAGTACATGACGCAGTCGGCGTCAGTGGCCAGCAGTGCCTCGACATCGGTGGTGGCCGCGACCCCGATCGGGTCCTCGCCGGCCAACTCGCCGGCGTCGCGGCCGGCCTTGTCGGCGCTGTGCACCCAGCATCCGACCAGCTCAAGCTCGGGATGGCGGACGATGCCCTGGATCGCGGCCCGGCCCACGCCGCCGGTGGCCCACTGGATCACTCTGTACATGTCCGCACGCTACGGGCCGGCCCCGCTTCCGGATCGCGGAATCCCGGTATTGGCGCCTCAGCGAACGGTGAGCCGGACCAGGGTGCAGTCGTCGTCGAAGCCCCCGGTTTCGGATCGCTTCCTGAGTTGGCCGACGAGGTCGTCGAGGCTCCAGTGCGGTGCGCGTGCGGTGCGGGCGCACAGGTCGATGAAGTCCTCGAGGGATCCGTGCTCACCGCCGGGCAGGACCAGTTCGAAGGCGCCGTCGCTGTAGATCAGGACGGCGGCATCCGGGTGCAACCGATGTTCGTAGGTTTCGTAGGCGATATCCCCGAGGACCCCGATCGGGACCGATCCCGACGCCAGTTGGACCGGCTCGGAGCTGTCCGATTTCAGCACGATCGCGGGCGGGTGCCCGGCGCGGGCGTAGCGCAGGATGCGGGTGGAGGGCTGGTAGACGCCGTACCAGATGGTGAAGTAGTTGCCGGCTTGGCGGTCCATCGGGAAGAGCCGGTTGAGTTCGGTGAGCACCCGGCCGGGATCGCGCAGGGTGTCGCGGTCGAGTGTTCCCGAGCGCAGCAGGTTGTGCACCGAGACCGAGAACATGGCCGGGCCGATGCCGTGACCGGACACATCGACCACATAGGCGATCAGGTGGTCGTCGTCGATCCAGCGGTGGTCGAAGCTGTCGCCGCCGAGTTCGTCGGAGGGGATGTAGCGGGAGGTGACCGGGACCGGGCCGTCAAGGTCATTGGGCAGGATCGAGGTGACGTAGCGGGCGGCGCCGCCGAGTTCGGAGAGCAGCCGTCGAGCCAGCGACTCCATCCCGGACAGCGTGAGCAGGAACGCCTCGAGCAGCAGGGCCACCGCGAGGGCGGCCAGCAGCAGCACCGCCATGACGCCGCCGCGGCTGTCGGTGAACGCGTCGCTGGTGGGATGCACCGTGAGTTCCCAGGTGCGTCCGTAGACGTCGAGCGGCGCGGTGGTTGGCGTCGGCGTGGCACCGACCTGGTCGGTGGCGGAATTCCGGGCGGGGAGATCGGCGATGACGACGGGATCTGCGGCATCGCTGACGTCGGTGAGCGTCACGTCGACGCTGTCCCAGGTGGCGCCGCGGAACGTTTCGGCAAGCAGGTCGCCGAGGCGGTACACCCCGACGGCGAAGCCGCGCAGCGTGGCGCGCCGGGCCGCGGTGCTGCCGGGATCCGAACCGCCCTGGTAGATCGGCAGCAGGGCGAGCATGCCTTTCTGGGTGCCGGACTCCTGGACCAGATCGATCGGGCCGGTCGCCGTGGGCCGGCCGGTGTCGCGGGCCGTTTCGATGGCCACCGCCCGTACCGGGTTGGAGTAGATGTCGAAGCCGAGTGCGTTGCGGTTGTCCGCGATCGGCTCGATATAGGCCACCACGACGTACTCCGGACGCGGTGAGACCGGCCGCAGGTTGCCCGCGGCGTCACGTTCGGTGACGGTGAAGCCCGCCAGTCCCGGCTGGGCGCGCTGCCGGGCCTGGAAGGCGGCCAGGTCGGCCTCGGTGACCAGGGGGTTCCAGGACATCGCCTGAAGGTTGGGGAAGCGGGTGAGCACACTGTCGGTGTAGATGTCGAACTCCTCGGCGGTGACCCGCTGGGATGCTTCCACCAGACCGCGCAGGCCTTCGAGGGCCTCCTGATGGAGGGCGATGTTGCCGGCCAGGTCGGAGGTGGCCAGGGTGCCTAACCGCTCGACGGCGTTGTCGATCCGGGTTCGCTCACGGGCGGTGTTCTGCATGATGGCGGCCACCAGGGTGGCGAAGATCAGCAGCGACGGCACGGCGATCTTCCAGCGGCGCCCCGACCAGTATTCGGACTGGGACGGCAGGAACATCAGCACCAGCGGCGCGAAGACGATGACCCCGATGGCGTCGCCGACCCACCAGGTCAACCAGCCGAACGGTGCCTGGCCGGTGCTGAGCAGTTTCGTCGAGAGTTGGGCCGCGACGCCGATGGTGGGTGCGATGGTGGTGGCCGCCAGGCCGCCGAGGGCGAGGGTGAGCATCACCGCTCGCGGCGTATCGAGTCGTCGGACCGGGCCGACGAAGCGCTGAACCAAGGCCGCGCCCGCGGCCGCTCCCAGAACCGCCCCGATGCCGATCGCCGCGGCGATGAGCCAGGTGTTCGGCGCAGGCTCGCCCAGCCGGGTCAGCCAGTACCCGTTGACGGTGACCGACCCGACGAAGACTCCGGCCCACGCGCGCCACCCCCAGCGCAGCACGGCGGCGAAGGCCACGCCGGCGGCGGGCCAGACCGGCGAGGCGAGACCGGCCATCTGGCCCAGGTGCAATGTGACGAGGCCGAGGACGCCGTAGGCGAGGGCGACGGCAGGGGAGATGAGGAATCCCGAGGGACGACCGGGCCGGCCGGAGGTCCGCGTGGAGTCCAGTCGATTCGGCGGGGTCGTGTCCGAGGCTCCGCGGACAGCGGTGCCCTGTGGCGCGGCACGGTCGAGTGGTTTGATCACGGGGTTTGTAGTGCCTCTCGCGGTGGCGGACATTGGCCAGCGCGGTTGCTGCACGGTTGGTGACGTTGACAGAGTGACTGACTCAGATCTCCACAGTAACAGCACCTTCGGTGACCGAATCTCAGAAAAAGACAGTCGGTTTGTTTACCGTGGACCGGTTGGCCCGGCGGGATTTGGATAGCCCGCCGCCGTCAGGCATACTGATCGGGTTGTCTTGAGCCGGACGCGTGCCCTCATGGGAGCGTGCGGCGTGAGACATCCGACCAGCGCCATACCGGCGCATCCGGTCCCCACCTCGCAAGCGAGACGTTTTTCGCGCTGTCGAGGCTGCGCGCGGGCGACAACCCGTCCGCGGGGGCCGGTGGACCAGGACAGGTAAACAGCGGCGGCGAAAGCCAGCGCCGGCACATTCGTGTGCGGGCGCAGCACCAGCAGGAGTGAGGTAGGAGAAGCGTGGCGGGACAGAAGATCCGCATCAGGCTCAAGGCCTACGACCATGAGGCCATTGATGCCTCGGCGCGCAAGATCGTGGAGACGGTCACCCGTACCGGCGCGAGCGTGGTCGGCCCTGTGCCGCTGCCGACGGAAAAGAACGTGTACTGCGTCATCAGGTCCCCGCATAAGTACAAGGACTCGCGGGAGCACTTCGAGATGCGTACGCACAAGCGCCTCATCGACATCCTCGACCCGACGCCGAAGACGGTTGACGCGCTGATGCGCATCGACCTGCCGGCCAGCGTCGACGTGAATATCCAGTAGGGGACCCGGAAATGGCTAGAAAAGGCATTTTGGGCACGAAGCTGGGCATGACCCAGGTCTTCGACGAGAACAACCGCGTCGTTCCGGTCACGGTCGTCAAGGCCGGACCGAACGTCGTCACCCGCATCCGCACCCCGGAGCGTGACGGCTACAGCGCCGTGCAGCTCGCCTACGGCGAGATCAGCCCGCGCAAGGTCAACAAGCCGGTCACCGGCCAGTACGCCGCCGCCGGGATCAACCCGCGCCGGCACCTGGCCGAGCTGCGGCTCGATGATGAGTCCGCGGCTGCCGGCTATGAGGTCGGCCAGGAGTTGACCGCGGAGATCTTCGAGGCCGGCAATTACGTCGACGTCACCGGCACCTCCAAGGGCAAGGGTTTCGCCGGCACCATGAAGCGACATGGTTTCAAGGGCCAGGGTGCCGCGCACGGCGCCCAGGCGGTCCACCGCCGGCCGGGTTCCATCGGCGGCTGCTCGACTCCCGGACGGGTGTTCAAGGGCACCCGGATGTCGGGTCGGATGGGCCACGACCGGGTCACCACACAGAACCTGGTGGTGCACAAGGTCGATGCCGAGAACGGCGTGCTGTTGATCAAGGGTGCGATCCCCGGTCGCACCGGCGGGCTGGTCGTGGTTCGCACGGCGGTCAAACGAGGTGAGAAGTAATGGCTTCCAATAATCTGACGATCGACGTCCACAGCCCGGACGGCTCCACCAACGGCAGCGTGCAGCTGCCCGCCGAGCTGTTCGACGTCGAGGCGAATATCGCGCTGATGCACCAGGTGGTGAACGCTCAGCTGGCCGCGGCCCGCCAGGGCACCCACGCGACCAAGACCCGCGCCATGGTCTCCGGCGGCGGCCGCAAGCCGTACCGGCAGAAGGGCACCGGCCGGGCCCGCCAAGGCTCGACCCGCGCGCCGCAGTTCAAGGGTGGCGGTGTGGTGCACGGCCCGCAGCCGCGCGACTACAGCCAGCGCACCCCGAAGAAGATGATCGCCGCCGCCCTGCGCGGTGCGCTGAGCGACCGGGCCCGCAACGCGCGGATCCACGCGGTGACCGAACTGGTCGCCGGGCAGACCCCGTCGACCAAGAGCGCGAAGTCGTTCCTGGGCACGCTGATCGCCGAGCGCGCCGCGGCCAAGAACCACAAGGTTCTGGTGGTCGTCGGGCGCAGCGACGAGGTGGGCACCCGCAGCGTGCGCAATCTGCCCGGCGTGCACGTGATCTCGCCGGATCAGCTCAACACCTATGACGTGCTCAAAGCCGACGACGTGGTGTTCAGCGTCGAAGCGCTCAACGCCTACATCGAGCACAACAGCGCCAAGCAGCAGGAGGTGTCGGCCTGATGGCAACCGTGACCGACCCGCGCGACATCATCATCGCGCCGGTGATCTCCGAGAAGTCCTACGGACTGATCGAGGACAACGTCTACACGTTCATCGTCCACCCGGACTCGAACAAGACCCAGATCAAGATCGCGATCGAGAAGATCTTCAAGGTCAAGGTGGATTCGGTGAACACCGCCAACCGGCAGGGCAAGCGCAAGCGCACCCGCACCGGCTACGGGAAGCGCAAGGACACCAAGCGCGCCATCGTGACCCTGGCCGCCGGTAGCAAGCCGATCGACATCTTCGGAGCGCCGGCCTAGGCCGGCCCGCCCCTGAGAGCCAAGAGGACTCGAGGAACCAGACATGGGAATTCGCAAGTACAAGCCGACGACCCCCGGTCGCCGCGGTGCCAGCGTCTCCGACTTCGCCGAGATCACCCGATCGACCCCGGAGAAGTCGCTGATCCGCCCGCTGCACAGCACCGGCGGCCGTAACGCGCACGGCCGGATCACCACCCGGCACAAGGGCGGCGGCCACAAGCGCGCCTACCGGGTGATCGACTTCCGTCGCCACGACAAGGACGGCGTCAACGCCAAGGTCGCGCATATCGAATACGACCCCAACCGCACCGCCAATATTGCGCTGCTGCACTACCTGGACGGCGAGAAGCGCTACATCATCGCGCCGCAGGGACTCAAGCAGGGCCATATCGTGGAGTCCGGCCCGAATGCCGATATCAAGCCCGGCAACAACCTGCCGATGCGCAACATCCCGGCCGGCACCCTGATCCACGCCGTGGAACTGCGGCCCGGCGGCGGCGCCAAGCTGGCCCGCTCCGCGGGATCCAGCATCCAGTTGCTCGGTAAGGAAGGTGCGTACGCCTCGCTGCGGATGCCGTCCGGGGAGATCCGACGCGTGGATGTCCGCTGCCGGGCCACCGTCGGCGAGGTCGGCAACGCCGAGCAGTCGAATATCAACTGGGGCAAGGCGGGCCGGATGCGGTGGAAGGGCAAGCGCCCCACCGTCCGTGGTGTCGTGATGAACCCGGTCGATCACCCGCACGGCGGCGGCGAGGGCAAGACCTCCGGCGGCCGGCACCCGGTGAGCCCCTGGGGCAAGCCCGAGGGGCGAACCCGCAAGCCCAACAAACCGAGCGACAAGCTCATCGTCCGTCGCCGGCGCACCGGCAAGAAGCGCTAGGCAGGAGCTGAAAGATGCCACGCAGTCTCAAGAAGGGTCCGTTCGTCGACGACCATCTGCTCAAGAAGGTCGACGTCCAGAACGAGAAGAACACCAAGCAGGTCATCAAGACCTGGTCGCGTCGTTCGACCATCATCCCGGACTTCATCGGTCACACCTTCGCCGTCCACGACGGCCGCAAGCATGTGCCGGTGTTCGTCACCGAGGCGATGGTCGGCCACAAGTTGGGCGAGTTTGCCCCGACGCGGACGTTCAAGGGTCATATCAAGGATGACCGGAAGGCGAAGCGGCGATGAACGAAGTGAATGCCGCAACTGAGGAGAAGCGGCGATAATGGCTACAACGACCACTGAATACCCCTCCGCCACAGCGGTTGCCAGGTACGTGGGGATCTCGGCGAGCAAGGCGCGCCGGGTGATCAACCTGGTTCGCGGCAAGTCCGTCGAGGAGGCCCTCGACATCCTGCGCTGGGCACCACAGCAAGCCAGCGAGCCGGTTGCCAAGGTGATCGCCAGCGCCGCGGCCAACGCCCAGAACAACAACGGCCTGGACCCGCGCACCCTGGTGGTCGCCACGGTCTACGCCGATGAGGGGCCGACCGCCAAGCGCATCCGTCCCCGCGCGCAGGGCCGCGCCTTCCGGATTCGTAAGCGCTCCAGCCACATCACCGTGATCGTGGAGAGCCGTCCGCCGCGTAACGAGCGGGTCGCACAGTCGGCCCGCACCCGTCGCGCCCAGGGCAGCAAGGCCGCCGGTGCCGCGAAGCCGGCCACCGCCAAGAAGGCATCAACCAAGACTGCTAAAGCTTCCGACGAAGCGAAGGGAGGCTCGCAGTAGTGGGCCAGAAAATCAATCCCCACGGCTTCCGGCTCGGTATCACCACCGACTGGAAGTCCCGGTGGTACGCCGACAAGCAGTACGCCGATTACGTCAAAGAGGACGTGGCGATCCGACGGCTGCTGGCCTCCGGTCTGGAGCGCGCCGGTATCGCCGACGTAGAGATCGAGCGCACCCGTGATCGGGTCCGTGTCGACATCCACACCGCGCGGCCCGGCATCGTGATCGGTCGCCGCGGCACCGAGGCCGACCGTATCCGCACCGATCTGGAGAAGCTCACCGGCAAGCAGGTGCAGCTGAACATCCTCGAGGTCAAGAATCCGGAGTCCCAGGCCCAACTGGTCGCCCAGGGTGTCGCCGAGCAGCTGAGCAACCGGGTGGCGTTCCGCCGCGCGATGCGCAAGGCCATCCAGTCGGCGATGCGCCAGCCCAACGTCAAGGGCATCCGGGTGCAGTGCTCGGGCCGCCTCGGCGGGGCTGAGATGAGCCGCTCGGAGTTCTACCGCGAGGGCCGGGTGCCACTGCACACGTTGCGCGCCGATATCGACTACGGGCTCTACGAGGCCAAGACCACGTTCGGCCGGATCGGTGTGAAGGTCTGGATCTACAAGGGCGACGTCGTCGGCGGCAAGCGTGAGCTGACCGTCTCGGCGCCGGCTGGGGACCGGCCGCGTCGCGACCGTCCCACCTCCGGCACCCGACCGCGTCGCAGTGGCGCGTCGGGCACCACCGCG
>LFFF01000097.1 GCA_001510415.1 Actinobacteria bacterium casp-actino6
CCGTCCGGCACATCGACGGCGACCGCCATATCGGCGGCCACCTGCAGGAAGGTCACCACCGGGATCCAGTTCATGTCCTTGGAGACGTCATAACCCCGGGGCTCGCGCAGCCAATCGGGTTCAGCGAAGAGCAGTTCGGGATTCCACCAGGCGATCGGATCGGACGCGTGCTGCAGGTAGGCGATCCGCGGATTACCCCACGGCGCGTCCGGCCGGCCGAGATTCTCCGCCCGGGCGACGAACCGGATGTTGGCGCCGTCATCGAAGATCGGCAACCACTCCGGGGATCCGGGATCTCGGTTGTCGGTGACGTAGTCGCGCAGGGTGTTCTGGAAGGTCGGCCCGGAGAACAACGCTCCGTCGGTCCGGGCGACGATGTTGTTCGGGCTCAGGAACGGCGCCTCCCCGCCGAACGAACCCAGGCTCTCGCCGAACACCACGATCTTGGGCCGCTGCGCCTCCGGCAGCGCGCGCACCCGCGCGTCGACCGCCTCGAACAGGGCTTGTCCGGCCTGGCGGGCGTTCTCCTTGTCGACCAGGAAGGACAGCCAACTGGGCAGGAATGAGTACTGCATGCTGACGATGGCGGTGTCGCCGTTGTACATGTACTCCAGCGAGTCGGCCTCGGCGGCGTTGATCCAGCCGGTGCCGGTGGTGGTGGCCACCGCGATCACCGCGCGCTCGAGTCCGCCCGCCCGTTCGAGGTCACGGGCGGCGATCTCGGCGGTGGCGCGGATGCCGTCGGCGGAGTGCAGGCCGGCATAGGCCCGGATCGGCTCGATGGCCGGGGCTCCGTTGAACTCGGTGAGCTGTGCGACGGTCGGACCGTTGCCGACGAAGAGCCGCCCCTGGTGTCCCAGCGAATCCCAGGACACCAGCGAGCCCGGTCCCCCGGAGCGCAGCGTGCTGGTGGGCGCGGGGTGGTCCGGATCCATCTCGTCATTAACGGTGGCGAAGGTCTTGTTCATCACGCTCATCGCTCCGCGCACGACCACGCCGTTCAGGATGGCGATACCGAACGACAGCAGCGCCACCATCGCGATGACGAACGACACCCGTGGCGGGGCGACGTGCCCCAGTTGGCGGACCAGGAACCGGAAGAGTCTGCCGATGAGCTGGCCGATCTCGACGAACAGGAAGAGGAACACCACCGCGAGGGCCGCGGCCTGCAGGTAGTTGAACCACTGCAGTCGCGGCACGCCCATCAGATCCCGGACGTGGTTCTGCCAGAAGTGGAAGTACAGGGTCCCGACCAGCAACGCGACCGCGCCGGCGGCGACCAGGATCGGCCAGGCCCGCCGCGGCGCCGGCGGGCTGCTCTGCTGGGACTTCATGAACCGGACCATCCACACGCCGAAGACGCCGAGCCCGTAACCGATCGCGCCGCCGACGCCGCTCACCAGTCCCTGGAACAGCGGTCCACGAGGCAGCAGTGACGGGGTCATCGACAGCAGCACGAACAACAGGCCGACGGCGGTGCCCGTGAAGGTGTAGCGGCGCTGCCACCGGTCCCGCTTGGGTTGCTGGGGTGTTGGGGCGACTGCTTCGGCTTCGGCGACTGTCACGGCACAGAACCTTAGCGGTGGGTGAAGTTCGGAGCCCGTTTCTCGGTGAAGGCGGCCATGCCCTCAGCCTGGTCGTCGGTGGCGAATGCCGAGTGGAACAGTCGGCGCTCGTAAAGCAGCCCCTCGGTGAGAGTGGACTCGAAGGCCCGGTTGACCGCCTCCTTGGCCATCCGGGCTGCTGAGCGCGACATCTGCGAGATGGTGGTGGCCACCGCGTTGGCTTCGTCGAGCAACTGGTCGGCCGGAACCACCCGGGACACCAGGCCGCTGCGTTCGGCTTCGGCCGCGTCGATGGTGCGTCCGGTCAGAATCAGGTCCATGGCCTTGGCCTTGCCGATCGCACGGGTCAGCCGCTGTGAACCGCCCATACCGGGCAGCACACCCAGCTTGATCTCCGGCTGGCCGAACTTCGCGGTGTCGGCGGCGATCAGCACATCGCACATCATGGCCAGTTCGCAGCCCCCGCCCAGCGCGTAGCCGGCGACTGCGGCGATCAGCGGGGTGCGGACTGCTCCGAGCTTGCTCCAGCCGGCGAAGAAGTCCGCCTCGAACACCTCGGAGAACGACAGCGAGGCCATCTCCTTGATGTCGGCGCCCGCGGCGAAGGCCTTCTCCGAGCCGGTGATGACGATGGCACCGATTCCGGGATCGGCGTCGAGTTCGGCCGCGGCGGAGGTGACTTCGGCCATCACCTGGCTATTGAGGGCGTTGAGCGCTTTGGGCCGGTTCAGTGTGATCGTGCCGACCCGCTCGGAACGGGTCACCAGGATGGTCTCGTAACTCACAGATACTCCTTGTCGAACGTCAGATCAGGGTCGGCTGGTGCGAAGTAGGCATCGACATCGCCATCGGCCACTGCGTCCAGCGATGCCGGGGACCAGGTCGGGTTGCGGTCCTTATCAACGAGTTGGGCGCGAATGCCCTCGACCAGATCATGTGACCGCAGCGAGGCGCACGAGACCCGATACTCCTGCACCAGAACGTCTTCCAGGGTGTCCAGCGCGGCGGCCCGGCGGACGGCGGCCAGTGTGACAGCCAGCGCGACGGGGGAGCGGGTGGCGATGAGGTCGGCGGCATCGTTGGCCGGTCCTTCACCGTGGCTGCGCAGTGCGGCGACGATGTCGGTGACGGTGTCGCCGGCATAGCAGTCGTCGATCCACTCCCGCTGGGCGAGAAGGGTGCTGGGGGGCGGTTCCTGGGCGTGGTCGCGCAGGGCCGCATCGACGCCGTCGGTGACCAGTGTCGTGGTAAACGCCGCCAGGTCGTCATGCGCGACGTAGTGGTCGGCGAAGCCGAGAGCGATGGCGTCTGCCCCGGAGAAGGGGCCGCCGGTGAGCGCGGCGTGCAGGCCGAGATTGCCCGGTGCCCGGGACAGCAGGAAAGTGCCACCCACGTCGGGAATGAAGCCGATACCGACCTCGGGCATCGCGATCTTGGACGTGTCGGTCACCACCCGGACATTGCCGTGCGCACTGACTCCCACGCCGCCGCCCATCACGATGCCGTCCATATACGCGACGTAGGGCTTGGGGTAGCGGCCGATGCGGGCGTTGAGGCGGTACTCGTCGAACCAGAACTGGCGCGCGTCGGCACCGCCGGCCTTCGCGCTGTGGTAGATCGCCACCACATCGCCGCCGGCGCACAGGCCGCGCTCCCCGGCGCCGTGGACGACGACGGCACGAACGGTGTCATCGTCGGACCACGCGGTCAGGGTGGTGTCCAGGGCGGTGACCATGGTGTGGGTCAGCGAATTGAGCGCCTTCGGGCGGTTCAGCGTCAGGAACCCGACTCCACTGTCGACGCGGGCCAGAATCTCGTCGGTGTCAGCGCTCAACCGGGTATCTCCGTCCTGAAAGGTTGGACATCCAAGTTTTACCAGGGGTAATGACACCAACTGCCACCGGGATGCCAGGTACCGTGGTCTCGAACGGTGAAGTTCGTGACGTCTTTCGGGAACTGATCGGAAGTTACCGTTCGTTGACTGAAGTGTTCATCGGACTTACTCGAAAGGATCCGACGGTGCGGGAATCCAGCAACCCGGTCTTTCGCTCGCTGCCCAAGCAGCCGGGCGGTTATGCGCAGTTCGGCCCCGGTATCGCCGGTGCCACCCAGGCAGTGGGTTACCAGGCCGAGCCGTACACCACGGCTCCGCAGACCGGTGTCTCACGGCCCCTGACCATCGACGACGTCGTGACCAAGACCGGCATCACCCTCGGGGTGCTCTCGGTGGTGGCGGCGATCTCGTACTTCATCGTCGGCGGCAACCCCGGCCTGGCGATGCCGTTCACCCTGGTCGGCGCGCTCGGCGGGCTGGCACTGGTGCTGGTCGCGACCTTCGGCCGCAAGCAGGACAACCCGGCGATCGTGCTCAGCTACGCGGCCCTGGAAGGCCTCTTCCTCGGAGCGATCTCCTGGGTCTTCGGCAATGTCGTGGTGGCCGGCGGGAATGCCGGCGCACTGATCACCCAGGCGGTCCTGGGCACCCTCGGGGTGTTCTTCGGCATGCTGGTGGTCTACAAGACCGGCGCCATCCGGGTGACGCCGAAGTTCACCCGCTTCCTGGTGGCCAGCATGGTCGGTGTCCTGGTGCTCATGCTCGGCAACTTCGTGCTGGCGATGTTCGGCGTCGGCGGCGGTGAAGGTATGGGCCTGCGTTCTGGCGGATCGCTCGCGATCATCTTCTCGCTGGTCTGCATCGGCATCGCGGCCTTCAGCTTCCTGCTGGACTTCGATTCCGCCGACCAGATGATCCGGGCCGGCGCGCCGGAGAAGGCAGCCTGGGGCGTCGCTCTCGGCCTCACCGTGACTCTCGTCTGGCTGTACATCGAGATCCTGCGTCTGCTCAGTTACTTCCAGAACGACTAGCGCGTGCGCGAGAAAGGCCCCGCTTCGGCGGGGCCTTTTTCGTTGCGCTCGAGCGAACGGCGTTGTCGACTCTGCGCTGAGTGCGTCGACTCTGTGCACAGATCGTGGTTCGTCCACAGCAGACGATCTGGGCGCAGTCTCGATCTGGGTGCGGCAGCCAAGCTGGCCGGATGTCCGATTTTCAGACGCCGTTCCTCGGCTCCGAGGCAGTCGCCGATGGGCTGCTGCGAAAGCACCAGTTACGCAGCCGCTTCGATTCAGTGCTGCCCGGGGTCTACGCCCCACGGGGCGTGCAGTTGACGCTCCCCGATCGGGCTTACGCTGCCTGGTTGTGGTCCCGCAGGCAGGGGATCATCATGGGCACGACCGCTGCGGCGTTGCACGGCTCGAAGTGGGTCGACAACGAGTCACCGGTCGAGATCCTCTGGTCGAACGCAAGGCCTCCGCGCGGCGTTCGGACCCGCACCGCGCAGTTGTTCGCCGATGAATGGCTGACGCTGGGCTGCCTACCGATCACGACAGCGGAACGGACCGGCTTCGACATTGGCAGGCGCCGTTCAAGCGGCCCGACCGTGGCTGCGATGGATTCCCTGTTGCGGGCCACCGGTGTGGGTAAGGCCGATATCGCCGCAATTGCCGGGCGGCACCCCGGCGTGCGCGGGCTGCGACAACTCGAGACCGTCCTGGATCTAGTCGACCCGGGCGCTCAGTCGCCGAAGGAGACCTGGCTTCGGCTGCTGCTGGTTGCCGCCGGACTGCCGCGGCCCACGACGCAGATTCCGGTGCGCGGTGCCGCGTCAACCTTCTACCTCGACATGGGTTGGGAAGACCTCATGGTTGCGGTTGAGTACGACGGCGAGCAACATCGCACCGATCGCTGGCAGTACACCAAGGACATCCGCCGATCCGAGGAACTCGCGAGGCTGGGGTGGATCATCGTCCGGGTGGTGGCCGGCGACCGGCCGCCGGACATTGTGCGTCGCGTCCGCGAGGCACTGCAGCGCAGATCATCGAGTCTGCGCTGAGCGCATTCACTCTGCGACCAGACCGCGGTTGAAGGCGGAATCACGATCTAGATGCAGAGTCGACGCAGGGTTGACCCAGAGTCGACGCAGAAGCCTCAGCCGAGTCGCTCCACCACCATCGCCATGCCCTGCCCGCCGCCGACACACATGGTCTCGATCCCGAAGGTTTTGTCGTGGGTCGCCAGGTTGTTCAGCAGCGTGGCGGTGATCCGGGCGCCGGTCATGCCGAACGGGTGGCCCAGCGCAATCGCCCCGCCGGAGACGTTGAGCTTGTCCTCGTCGATCCCCAGCGCCCGGGCGGAGCCGAGCACCTGCACGGCGAAGGCCTCGTTGATCTCGAACAGGTCGATATCGGAGATCGACATCCCCGCATTCGCCAGGGCCCTCTTGACCGCCTCGATTGGGCCCAACCCCATGATCTCCGGGGAGAGCCCGGACACCCCGGTGGACACCACCCGGGCCAGTGGGGTCAGTCCCAACTCCTTGGCGCGGGTGTCGGACATGACGATCACCGCGGCCGCGCCGTCATTGAGCGGGCAGGCGTTACCCGCGGTCACGGTGCCGTTCGGCCGGAACACCGGTGACAACTGAGAGACCTTCTCGTAGCTGGTGCCGGCGCGGGGTCCGTCATCGGTGCGTACGACGGTCCCGTCGGGCAGGGTTACCGGGGAGATCTCACGCTCGAAGAACCCGCTCTTGATGGCCTCCTCGGCGCGGTTCTGGCTGCGCACACCCCAGCGGTCCTGGTCCTCCCGGCTGATTCCGGTGTAGAGCGCGACGTTCTCGGCGGTCTCACCCATCGCGATGTAGACATCCGGCAACTGACCGTCCTCGCGGGGGTCGTGCCACTCGGTCGCACCCGCCGCTGCGGCCGCATCGCAGCGCTCACGGGCTTCGTTGAACAGCGGATTGCGGGTCTCCGGCCAGGAGTCGGCGTTGCCGCTGCCGAACCGCGACACCGTCTCCACCCCAGCGGAGATGAAGGCGTGGCCTTCGCCGGCCTTGATCGCATGTAATGCCATCCGGGTGGTCTGCAGCGATGAGGAGCAGTACCGGTTCACGGTGACACCGGGCAGGAAGTCGTAGCCGAGTTCGACGGCCACCACCCGGGCGATGTTGAACCCGGACTCACCTGCCGGCTGGCCGCAACCCATCATCAGGTCGTCGATATCGCGGGGATCCAGGGCCGGCACCTTGTCCAGGGCAGCGCGCACCATCTGGGTCGCGAGGTCATCGGGGCGCATGCTCGCCAGCGAGCCCTTGAAGGCCCGGCCGATGGGCGAGCGGGCGGTGGAGACGATGACGGCTTCGGGCATGAGGCGCTCCTGGTTCGTTTCGCGGACTACCGAGAAACCTAGCTGGCCGGTGAATCCACCGGGGCCCGAACCCCGCGGGGACGTCGCTGGAGCAACCCGTTCAGCGGACCGCGCCGGGTTGCCGATCCGGCCGGCTCCGTCGCCCGAGGAAGCCCGGGCCGGTGCTCGCCGAGCGCCTCGCACAGTGCGGGCAGCAGCTGATCGGCGGCCAGGGCATATCCGGTCGCTGAGGGGTGGTAGCGGTCTTCGGCGAACAACAACTCGGGTTCGGTCTCGAAATGCGGCGCCAGCAGTTCGGCCAGCGGAACCGGGACACCGCCGGCAGCCCGGACCTCGGCGGCCTGCGCGCGAGCCAGTCGAAGGCCCAGGGACCGGGCGGTCCAGCGCAGCGGCTGCGGGATGGCGGTGATCACCCCGAGGTCCGGACAGGTGCCGACGACCACGGCGCAGCCCCCGCCGCGCAACCGACGGACGGCGGCGCCGAGCCGGCGGGCCGGCGGGCCGATGCCGTTGAGGGCGGTCACATCGTTGGCGCCGATCATGATCAGGGCGGCATCCGGCGGCGGCCCGGCGACCAGCATCGCGTCGACCTGGCCGGCCAGGCCTCTGGACGTCGCGCCCACGATCGCCTTGGTCGACAGCCGCACCCGCTTTCCGGTGCTCTCGGCCAGGCCGCGGGCCAGCAGCACACCGGGGACCTCGTCGGCATCCCGGCAGCCGTACCCGGTCGCGGTGGAGTCGCCGAACACCATCAGATGCAGGTCTACCTGCGTACCTCGTTCCCAGCGGCAGGGCGGTCCGCCGCCGGGCGCGTACATGCCGTCTCCGCGGGGAGGGATGTCCCAGGCTCTGGGGATGATGCTGCGGGCCTGCTCGACCTGACCGGACAGAAGGTTGCGGGCACCCACCACCGCGCTGCCGGTCGAGGCGAGAACGCCCGCGACGGCCAGTGCCTTGGTCGGACCGAACCACATGGTCACGGACGTAGTGTGGACCCGGAGAACCCCGGTTGGCGATCACGGACAGGCATCGGTTCCGGTAATAAACAGCAATACCACACTGTGCTGTGGGTCACAGGTGTCAGGATTCACGGCATAACCAGAGCGACATCACTACACAGGCGACATCACTACACAAGCGACATCACTACAAAGACATCACTACAAAGGCGTAGGGAGTGTTGACGATGACCGCACCGAGCAAGGTCCACCTGGCCGGACGGCCGAGCCGCCCACGCCGCTACCCGGTCAGCGATGTGGCGCCGGTCGAGGTGATCGAGGACGGACCGAGCCTCCCGGCCCGACTGGTCTCGCTGGGCACCCGGCTGACGATGTGGCCCACCCTGGCGGTACTCAGCCACGTGCCGCATCTGCCGTGGCCGTTCGGCATGGTGGACTTCGTCGCCCGGGCGCTGTTGCCCTCGCCTGGGACGGTGCGCGCCACAGTGGGACTGCCCAACGCTTCGGCCCAGTTGGTCCGCGCCCCCGGGGTGCTGCCCGCCGACGGTCGGCGCCGCGTGGTGCTCTATCTGCACGGCGGTGCCTTTCTGACCTGCGGGGTGAACTCGCACAGCCGCATCTCGGTGGCGCTGTCGAAATTCGCCGACTCGCCGGTGCTGGTGGTCGACTATCGGCTGATCCCCAAGCACACCATCGGGATGGCACTCGACGATTGCTATGACGGCTACCGGTGGTTGCGGTTGCGGGGGTATGAGCCCGACCAGATCGTGCTCGCCGGGGACTCGGCCGGCGGCTACCTGGCGCTGGCGCTGGCGCAGCGTCTGCAGGCCGAGGGTGAGACCCCGGCCGCGCTGGTGGCGATCTCGCCGCTGCTGCAACTGGAGAAGGACCCCAAGATGACGCATCCGAACGCCTACACCGATGCGATGTTCCCGCCCAAGGCATTTGACGCATTGGTGGCGTTGGTGGCCCGCGCCGCGGCCAAACATGTCGTCGATGGTGAACCGGAGGACGTTTACGAGCCACTGGACCATATCGAGCCCGGGCTGCCGCAGACGCTCATCCACGTCTCGGGTTCGGAGGTGCTGCTGCACGACGCGCGGCTGGCCGCCCGGCGGCTGGCGGCGGCCGGGGTGCCGACCGAGGTGCGGGTGTGGCCCGGTCAGATCCATGACTTCCAGCTGGCCGCCCCGCTGATCCCGGAGGCGACGCGGTCGCTGCGCCAGATCGGAAAGTACATCCGCGAAGCGACCGGCTGAACGGGCGGCCCCGGGAGCCTGCGACGATAGACCCATGCGAATCGCATCCCACGTCAGCGAGCTGATCGGAAACACCCCGCTGGTTCGGCTGAACTCGGTGGTGCCGCCGCGCGCCGGGGCGGTCGCGGCCAAGGTCGAGTACCTCAACCCGGGCGGCAGTTCCAAGGACCGGATCGCGGTCAAGATGATTGACGCCGCCGAAGCCAGCGGTCAGCTCAAGCCGGGCGGCACCATCGTTGAACCCACCTCCGGCAACACCGGTGTGGGTCTGGCGCTGGTGGCCCAGCGTCGCGGCTACAAATGTGTGTTCGTCTGCCCTGACAAGGTCAGTGCGGACAAGCAGAACGTGCTGCGCGCCTACGGCGCCGAGGTGGTGGTGTGCCCGACCGCCGTCGCGCCGGAGGATCCGGCCAGCTACTACAGCGTGTCCAACCGCCTGGTCGAGGAGATCGACGGCGCCTGGAAGCCTGACCAGTACTCCAACCCCAACGGACCGGCGAGCCACTACGAGTCCACCGGTCCGGAGATCTGGGCCGACACCGACGGGAAGGTCACCCATTTCGTGGCAGGGGTGGGCACCGGCGGCACCATCACCGGCGCGGGGCGCTACCTCAAGGAGGTGTCCGGCGGCCGGGTGAAGGTCATCGGCGCCGACCCGGAGGGGTCGGTGTATTCCGGCGGCACCGGGCGGCCGTACCTGGTGGAGGGGGTCGGGGAGGACTTCTGGCCGGAGGCCTATGACCCCGCCGTCGCCGATCAGATCATCGCGGTGTCGGACTCGGACTCCTTCGACATGACCCGGCGGCTGGCCCGCGAGGAGGGACTGCTGGTCGGCGGGTCCTGCGGGATGGCCGTGGTCGCTGCGCTGCAGGTTGCCGAGGAGGCGGGACCGGACGCGCTGGTCGTCGTGGTGCTGCCCGACGGCGGCCGCGGCTACATGTCCAAAATCTTCAATGACGCATGGATGTCGTCCTACGGGTTCCTGCGCAGACCGCTTGACCAGTCGATTCCCGAGCCGACGGTCGCCGACGTGCTCCGCGGCAAGTCCGGGGCGCTGCCCGACCTAGTGCACACCCACCCGGCCGAGACGGTGCGCGACGCGATCGGCATCCTGCGCGAGTACGGGGTGTCCCAGATGCCCGTCGTCGGGGCTGAGCCCCCGGTGATGGCGGGCGAGGTGGCCGGCAGCGTGTCGGAGCGCGAGTTGCTCTCGGCGGTGTTCGAGGGCCGCGCGCAGTTGGCCGACGCGGTGGCCTCGCACATGAGTCCCCCGTTGCCGTTGATCGGCGCCGGGGAGCATCTCAGTGATGCCGCCGCGGTGCTGCATGACACCGATGCGGTGATGGTGGTGGAGAGCGGCAAGCCGGTCGGAGTCATCACACGCCACGATTTGCTCGGCTACCTCTCTGAAGGTCCGCGCCGCCGTTGACACGCTAGGGTTGGGTGCTTGTTTGCCGACCCGAGGAACTCATGACCCAACCGCCCGTACCGCCAGGCAGCTATCCGCCGCCGGGTGGCTATTACCAGCCCGCCCCGGCCGGTGCGCTGCCCAAAGACGCCTACACTCCGTGGATCACCCGGGTCGCCGCCTATTTCATCGACGCAGTGCCGGTGCTGGCGCTGGGCGGGATCGGAACGGTGATCATCCTCGCCACCGCGGACAATGAGTGCATCAGCGAGGGCAGCGACCTCGGCTACGGCGTCGCCTGCACATCGGAGCCGACGGTGCCGGGGTTCATCTCCCTGCTGGTGTTCGGTCTGGCCGCTCTGGTGTTCGCGATCTGGAACTACGGCTACCGTCAGGGCACGACCGGTTCGAGCATCGGCAAGTCGGTGATGAAGTTCAAAGTCGTCGAAGCGACGACCGGGCAGCCCATCGGCTTCGGCTTCTCGGTTCTACGCCAATTCCTGCACCTTCTCGATGGGATGTTGTGCAATCTCGGCTACCTCTGGCCGCTGTGGGATGCCAAGCGCCAGACCTTTGCCGACAAGATCATGTCCACCGTCTGCCTACCGATCTGACCTGAAGAGTCCGGAGGGAATACAGCATGACCCAGCCACCAAACCCCGGTGAGTATCCGCCCCCGTCCCCCGGTAGCCCGGGAGCGGCGCCGCACGGTGGTTATGGCGCGCCGCCACCCCCGCCGGGATGGGGTTATCCGCCGCCCCCGTCCGGCGGCTATCCGCCGCCCCCCGGCGCGTACCCGCCCCCGCCGCCCGGCGGCT
>LFFF01000098.1 GCA_001510415.1 Actinobacteria bacterium casp-actino6
GCAGCGGCGATCGACATGCCCGATGGCCGCAGGAACTTGAATGTCACCGTCAGACACAGATATATTGGTGCAACCACGAGGTACAGATAACCGGAGGACCGATGTCCCAAGACCCGAGCAACGTCGACCTGCTGCGCGAACTCGAGCCCGTCGCAGAGAAGCTGATCAACCGGCACATGTCGATGTTCAAAGAGTGGAACCCGCACGACTACATCCCGTGGAAAGAGGGCAAGAACTATTACGCCCTCGGTGGTCAGGACTGGGATCCGGAGCAGGCCAAGCTCTCCGAGGTCGCCCGGGTGGCCATGGTGCAGAACCTGTTGACCGAAGACAATCTGCCGGCCTATCACCGCGAGATCGCGATGAACTTCTCGATGGACGGGCCGTGGGGCTACTGGGTCAACCGGTGGACCGCCGAGGAGAACCGGCACGGCATCTCCATCCGCGACTACCTGGTGGTCACCCGCAACTGCGACCCCGTCGAGCTTGAGGAACTGCGGGTGGAGCAGATGACCCGTGGCTTCTCGCCGGGCCAGAATCAGCAGGGCGACCTGTTCGCCGAGAGCCTGTTCGATTCGGTGATGTACGTCAGCTTCCAGGAACTGGCCACCCGGGTGTCCCACCGCAACACCGGCAAGGCGTGCGCCGAGCCCGTCGCCGAGCAACTGCTGGCCCGGATCTCCAACGACGAGAACCTGCACATGATCTTCTACCGCGATATCAGCGCGGCGGGTCTCGACATCGCCCCGAACATGGCGATGGCATCGCTGTACCGGATTCTGAAGAACTTCAAGATGCCCGGCTACACCGTTCCGGAATTCCGCCGCAAGGCCGTCATCATCGCCACCGGCGGGGTCTACGACCCGCGCATCCACCTCGAGGACGTGGTGATGCCGGTGCTGAAGAAGTGGCGGATCTTCGAGCGCGACGACTTCACCGGCGAGGGTGCCCGGCTGCGCGACGAGCTCGGCACGCTGATCGCCGAACTCGAGGAGACCTGCGACAAGTTCGACGAGGCCAAGGCCCGCAAGCTCGAGCGCGATGCAAAGCTTGCCGAGAAACGTGCGGCCAAGGCCCTGGCCGCGGCAGCCTCCTAGGACGCGAGATAGACCAACCGGCACCACCGTCTGTCACCGGGCTGCGGATCGGGTCACTGACCCTTCGCAGCCCGGTTGTCTTGGCGCCGATGGCCGGCGTGACCAACGTCGCCTTCCGGACGCTGTGCCGCGAGCTCGAGCTGGCCCGGGTCGGCACCGTCAGCGGCCTCTACGTGTGCGAGATGGTCACCGCGCGGGCCCTGGTGGAACGCCACCCCGTAACCATGCACATGACGGCCTTCGGACCCGAGGAGTCCCCCCGCTCGTTGCAGCTGTACACCGTCGACCCGGCGACCACCTACGCGGCGGCGAAGATGATCGTCGAGGACGGCCTCGCCGACCATATCGACATGAATTTCGGCTGCCCGGTGCCCAAGGTCACCCGCCGCGGCGGCGGGGCGGCGCTGCCCTACAAACGCCGGCTCTTCGGCAAGATCGTGGCCGCGGCGGTCCGGGCCACCGAGGGAACCCCGGTTCCGGTGACGGTGAAGTTCCGCGTGGGCATCGACGACGCCCACCACACCCACCTCGATGCCGGGCGGATCGCCGAGCAGGAGGGTGCCGCCGCGGTGGCCCTGCACGCCCGCACCGCGGCCCAGCGCTACTCCGGATCGGCCGACTGGGGCCGGATCGGCGAGCTCAAGGGTGCCGTCACCTCGATTCCGGTGCTCGGCAACGGCGATATCTTCGAGGCCGGTGACGCGGTGGCGATGATGGCCCAAACCGGCTGCGACGGGGTCGTCATCGGCCGCGGCTGTCTGGGCCGGCCCTGGCTGTTCGCCGAACTCTCCGCGGCGTTCACCGGCTCTCCGACGCCCATACCGCCCACCCTGGGCGAGGTCGCCGATATCGTCCGCCGCCATGGCGCCCTGCTGGCCGCCCACTTTGGCGAGGACAAGGGCATGCGCGATATCCGCAAACACATCGCCTGGTATCTGCACGGTTTTCCGGCCGGCGCGGACCTGCGGCGCGGGCTGGCCCTGGTCCGAACGCTCGACGAGTTGGATCGCCTGCTCGACCAACTCGACCGCACCGTCCCGTTCCCCCCGGCGGGCCGGGGCGCCCGCGGACGTCAGGGTTCGGCGGCATCGGTCACCCTGCCGGAGGGCTGGCTGGACGACCCGGATGACTGCACGGTGCCCTTCGGGGCGGATGTGGTCAACTCGGGGGGCTGAGCCAGACCTGACCGGACCCTAGGAAGCTCTCAGGTTGGGTCAGTACGATGACGAATCGGTTGTGGACTCAAACGGTCCGAACCCGATGCCCGAGCATCCGGCATCGAGGTTGCGTGGCGCACCGGAGCGCTCGCGACGTTCACTTGACTCGGAGGCGTTCTGGATCATGGGTGACGGCGAGAACGCCACTCCTGGCCCGCGCGACGCCGCGGACCGGGTCCCGCGCGAACGCCTGCCGCAATCCGGCCGGGAATCCCGCCGCACCTCGGGTAACCACACCGAGGGTGTCGCCGTCGCCGACCTGATCGCCAAGATCACCGGCGACCAGCGGATCAACCCGGTCAACCGGCGCAGCGCTGAGGTGTCCGCCGCCGACTCGGACCCGACCGTCCCACTGCCGGTCAGCGCAGCGTCCGATGAGCTCCCCGACCTCGCCGCACTGGCCCGGGCGCATCGTCCACTGGCCGCTCACCGCAACCCTGTTGCGGCACCGCCCGAGGTTTCCCGGGCGACCACGACCCGGCGCCGGCCGGCCCTGCTGGCCGGCCGCGCCCTGGCGGTGCTGATCGCGGTATCCGCGCTGGCGCTCACCGGTGCGGCCTGGCAGTGGCAATCCGCCAAGAACAAACTGCTCAACACCATCGCCGCACTCGACCCCGATTCCAGCGATATCCGCGATCCGAACGCCCAGAGCGGCGACGAGAATTTCCTCATCATCGGAGTGGACAGCCGTATCGGCGCGAATGCCGAGGTGGGCGCCGGCGACACCAGCATGGTCGAAGGCGCCCGCGCGGACACCATCATGCTGGTGAACATTCCCGCCAACCGGAAACGCGTGGTCGCGGTCTCCTTCCCTCGTGATCTCGCCATCGCGCCGATGAACTGCCAGGCCTGGGATCCCGAAACCGGCAAGTACGGACCCGTCTACGACAAGTTCAACGGCGAATGGAGCGATAACGAGCGCCCCACCACCACGAAGCTCAATTCCGCCTATGCTCTGGGCGGCCCGAAGTGCTTGGTGAAGGTGATCCAGAAGATGTCCGGTCTGGCCATCAACCGGTTCATGGCCGTTGACTTCAGCGGCTTCGAGAAAATGGTGGACGCCGTCGGCGGAGTCGAGGTCTGCAGCACCACCCCGCTTGAGGATGCCGAACTGGGTACCGTGCTGGCCACCGCGGGCCGCCAGAAACTCGACGGCCCCACGGCGCTGAACTACGTCCGCGCCCGATCGATCACCACCGAGGACAACGGCGATTACGGCCGCATCAAACGCCAGCAACTGTTCCTGTCCTCGCTGCTGCGCTCGATGATCTCCTCGGAGACGCTGTTCGACCTTGACCGGCTCAACGAGGTCGTCAATACGTTCATCGACGACAGCTACGTCGACAACGTCCAGACCCGCGACCTGGTTCGGTTGGGACAGTCGCTACAGGGCATCAATGCCGGCCGGATCACCTTCGTGACCGTGCCCACCACCGGTGTCGCCGACTGGGACGGCAACGAGGTGCCCCGCACCGAAGATGTGCAGGCACTTTTCGACGCGATCATCGACGATGAGCCGCTGCCCGGGGAGAACGACCTCAACGAGACGCTGAGCCCGCTCACCGTCGCGACGAAGAGCGCCGAGACCACCGCCGGCAGCGACACCGGTTCGGATGAGTACTGGACCACCCCCAACAGCAGCACCGAGCCGACCACGACGACCACCACCGAGGACCTCCGGGCGGTCGCTGCCGACCCCCGGGACGTCACCCTCCAGGTGTCCAACCCGACCGGCCGGGCCGGCCTTGCCACCGCGGCCACCGAGGAGTTCGAGCTGTACCGGTTCGACGTCCTGGAGCCCGACTACTACTCGGAGTGGAGCGCGGTACCGACCACCACCGTGTACTACTCGCTGGGCAACGAGCAGGCCGCCGCCACGGTGGCGGCCACGTTGCCGGGCGCACAGATCGAGCGGATCGACGGGCTCGGCGAATTGATCCAGGTGGTGCTCGGACCGGACTTCACCGCCGTGAAGTATCCGCAGGCCAGCGGTACGACGCTGAATGTCACGGTGACCCACACCGGAAGCAGCACCCCCACTCAACTCCCGTCGGACCTGACCGTGATCAACGGCGCGGATGTCAGCTGCGAGTAGCCGGGATTCACCCTCCGTTCAATTTCGCGCGGCGTGGTTGTCGCAGTCCGGACAGTAAGCTGGGGCGATGCGTACCGCGTACCACGAGCAACTCGATGCCTTGAACAATCAGCTGGCTGAGATGTGTCGGATGGCCGGAGTGGCCATGGAGCGAGCCACCCAGGCGTTGCTACAGGCCGATCTGGTGCTGGCCGAACAGGTGATCGGCGACCACGAGAAGATCTCGGCGACCAGTGCCCGCGCCGAGGAGGCCGCCTTCGTTCTCCTGGCACTGCAGGCCCCGGTGGCCGGCGATCTGCGGGCCATCGTTGGCTCCATCCAGATCGTCGCCGATGTGGAGCGGATGGGCGCCCTCGCCCTGCACGTCGCCAAGATCGCCCGGCGACGCCATCCTCAACACGCTCTTCCCGAAGAGGTGAACGGCTACTTCGCCGAGATGGGCCGGGTGGCAGTCGAGATGGCCAACAGTGCGCGCGATGTACTGATCTCCCACGATCCGGAGAAGGCCCGCCGGATCCGCGAGGAGGACGATGCGATGGACGATCTGCACCGCCACCTGTTCAGCGTGATGATGGACCGGGAGTGGAAGTACGGCGTCGCCGCCGCCGTGGACGTGACCCTGCTGGGCCGGTTCTACGAACGCTTCGCCGATCACGCCGTGGAGATCTCCCGGCGGGTGATCTTCCAGGTGACCGGACGCCTGCCCGACGAAGAGGAGATCGCGACCTACTGAACGGGTTTCAGCGAGACGCAGATCAGCCGAACCGGCCGGAGATGTAGTCCTCGGTCGCCTTCTGGGTGGGATTGCTGAAGATCTTGTCGGTGTCGTCGACCTCGACCAACCGTCCCGGCCGGCCGGTCGCCTCGAGATTGAAGAAGGCGGTCTGGTCACTCACCCGGGCGGCCTGCTGCATATTGTGGGTGACGATCACGATGGTGTAGTCACGCTTCAGTTCGGCGATGAGATCCTCGATGGCCAGCGTCGAGATTGGATCGAGCGCCGAACACGGCTCGTCCATCAGCAGGACATCGGGCTGAACGGCGATGGCACGGGCAATGCACAACCGCTGCTGCTGACCACCGGAGAGCCCCCCGCCGGGCTTGTCGAGACGGTCCTTCACCTCGTTCCACAAGTTCGCCGCCCGCAACGACCGTTCCGCGGTCTGATCGAGAATGTCGCGACTGCGCACACCCTGCAGACGCAGGCCGGCGATCACGTTGTCGCGGATGGACATGGTGGGAAAGGGGTTGGGTCGCTGGAACACCATGCCGATGGTCTTGCGCACACTGACCGGGTCGACCCCGGAGCCGTAGATGTCCTCGCCGTCGAGCAGCACCGAGCCCTCCACCCGCCCGCCAGGGATAACCTCGTGCATCCGGTTCAAGGTGCGCAGTACCGTCGACTTGCCGCACCCGGACGGTCCGATGAACGCGGTGACGCTACGCGGCGGCACCGCCAGCGAGACATCGGCTACGGCATGGAACGCGCCGTAGTAGATGTTGACGTCTTTCAGGTCCAACCGCTTGGCCACGGTTCGCTCCTCTGCTGCTAGGCCCGGTTCCGGGTGAGGTATCGGTTGATGAACGCGGCGGCCACATACAGCGCGGCCACCAGCAGGATCAGCGTCAGCGCGGCTCCCCATACCCGCAGCCGGCCGGCCGCCTCCGGGTTGATCAGCTCGGTGTAGATCAGCAGCGGCAGGGACGCCATATTGCCGTCGAATGCGTCGTAGTTGATCGACCGGGCGTAGCCGACGAGCACCAGCACCGGCGCGGTCTCGCCCATGACCCTGGCCAGAGCGAGCAGGATTCCGCTGATCATGCCGGGCAGCGCGGTCGGCACCACGATCCGGACGATGGTCTTCCACTTCGGCACACCCAAGGCATAGGAGGCTTCCCGCAGTTCGTCGGGAACCAGCTTGAGCATCTCCTCGGTGTTGCGCACCACGACCGGCAGCATCAGCAGCACCAGGGCCAGCGATACCGCGAACGCGCTCTGCGGGAAGCCCAGCGTGGCGATCCAGAGCGCGAAGATGAACAGCGCCGCGACGATCGACGGGACACCGGCCAGGATGTCGACCATGAAGGTGGTGACCTTGGCGAACCGGCCGGTGCCGTACTCGACCAGATAGATTGCGGCCATGATGCCCAACGGAACCGAGATGGCCGCAGCGATCGCGGCCTGCACGATGGTTCCGTAGATCGCGTGATAGACGCCGCCGGCCATCTGATCGGGCAGCACGCCGGCCAGTGACCGGCTCCACCAACCCGAGCTGACGACCGCGCTGAACCCCCGTTCGAGGACGGTGTAGAGCACCCATACCAGCGGCACCATCGCGATCAGGAAGGATGTCGCGAACAGGATGGTCGCGGCTTTGTTCTTGACTTTCCGGCTGGTGCTGATCGGGTGGAACGTCGGCCCTTTGATCGGCGATTCGAGCGCTTCGGTGATCATCCTCCGCTGACCCTCCCTCCGGCTGCGGCGCGAGCCAGCGCGTTGACGATGAACGTCAGGATGAACAGGACGAAGCCAGCCGCGATATAGGCACCGGTGGGCAGTTTGGAACTGAATTCCGCTGCGGCCGAGGCGATCTTGGAAGCGAAGGTATAGCCGCCGTCGAACACCGACCAGTTGCCGGGTTGGGCGGCGGCGCGCAGGATGATCAGGACCGCGACCGTCTCGCCGAGCGCGCGGCCGAGTCCGAGCATGGAACCCGCGATCATTCCGCTTCTGCCGTAGGGGAAGACCGTCATCCGGACCACTTCCCACTTGGTGGCGCCGAGAGCCTGTGCCGCCTCCACCTGGCCGCGCGGGGTCAGGGCGAAGACCTCCCGGGTCACCGAGGTGATGATGGGCAGGATCATCACGGCAAGCACCACGCCCGCCGTGAAGATGGTCCCGCCCCCGGCCAGCGAGACATTGCCGTCGGAGAACAGGAAAAACCAGCCGAGGTTGTCGTTGAGGAATCGGGCAACGGGCTCCAGCCAGGGCGCCAGCACGAAGATGCCCCACAGCCCGAACACGATCGACGGCACCGCGGCGAGCAGGTCGACCAGGATCGCGAAGGGCTTTGCCAGTCGGCTCGGCGCGTAGTTGGTCAGGAAGGCCGCGATGCCGATCGCGATGGGAACCGCGATGGCCAGGGCGAAGATCGAGCTGAGCACGGTGACCTGGAACAGCTCGGCGATCCCGAACCGCAGGTTGGTCTCATCGGTGGTGGAGAACTCCGAGCTGGTGAGGAAGTTCGCCTTGTTCGCCTGCAGCGAAGGTAGCGCCCGGATGATCAGGAACAGTGCCATCAGCGCAATCGCGGCGATGATGGTCGCGCCGGCCGCGGTGGCGATTGACCGGAAGACCCGGTCGCCCCACTGCCCGCCGGAGCGAAGTGCGGTCCTCGGCGGCGTTTGGGGCGTCACCGGGGCAGTATCCCCCGACCGCTTGAACCGCGAAGGCGAACTCACGGCGGCCGGTTCAGGCTTGATCGTCACGACACGGTCCGATCACGTTCAGGAGATCGCGTTGATCGCGGTGACGAGCTTGTCCTTGAAGGCCTCCGGCACCGGGATGTAGCCGTTGTCGGTCAGGCCTTCCTGGCCCTTGCCGAGCGCGACGGTGAGGAATGCGCGGACCGCCGGTGCAACCTCACTGTCCGGATACTTCGAGCAGACCAGCGAGTAGGTGCCGAGCATGATCGGGTAGGCGCCGATATCGGTGGGCCGGTAGAACGACGACGTGTCGAGCACCAGGTCGTTGCCGACACCCTTGATCTTGACGTCGTCGATCGACTTGGCGGCCGACTCCACGGTCAGTTTCACCGGATCCGGGCCGGCGGAGGTGATGATCTCGGCGAAGGCCAAGCCCTGGGCCTTGGCGAAGGACCACTCGTTGTAGGTGATGGAACCCGGTGTCGTCTTGATCGCCGCCGAGGTGCCTTCGTTGCCCTTGGCGCCTTCGCCGACTCCGCCGTTGAAGGTCTTGCCGGCGCCCTTGCCCCACGCACCGTCGGAGGCCGCATCGAGGTAGCGCTGGAAGTTGTCGGTGGTACCGGACTCGTCGCTGCGGAAGATCACCACGATGGGCTGGGCCGGCAGCGTCTTGCCGGGGTTCAGCGCCGCGAGTTCCGGTGCGTCCCAGCTCTTGATCGTGCCGTTGAAGATCTTGGCGGCCGTCGGGCCGTCCAGCACGAGGCCGTCGACGCCCGGCGCGTTGTAGGTGATGGCGATCGGCCCGAACACCATCGGCAGGTTCCAGGCTTCGCTGCCGTCGCAACGCGCCTTGGCCTTGTCGACCTCACCCTTGTCGGCATTCAGCGGCGAGTCCGTGCCGCCGATATCGGTCTGGCCGCCCACGAACTCAGATACTCCGGCACCGGATCCGCTCGAGGTGTAGTTGAGGGTGAAACCGGGGCAGGCCGCCTCGTAGGCGGTGACGAACCGGGTCATGGCGTTTGCCTGGGCGGTGGCGCCACTGCCTTTCAGCGACTTCTTCCCGGCGCAGTCGACCGTCCCGGCCGCATCGGTGCCCGCCGTCGGCGCGTTGTTATCGCTGCCGCACGCGGTCAGGGCGGCGATCGCGGTCGCCGAGGCCGTCGCGACGAGCAATTTGCCGAAACTGGTCACTGATTTCCTGCTTCCTCTGTGATTTCCGATCCGATGCCGAAACCTATGCGGAGGGGGTGGCCGGATCGGGGATGGCAGGTTAACGGAGGGTGAACAGCTCCGGATTCAGCCCGGCGCGTATGCGGTGTCCACCGCCGTCACCGTGAAGCCCAGCGCCTGATAAGTCCTGATCGCGGCGTCGTTGTCGGATTCGACGTAGAGCATGACCACGGGCTCCTCGAGATGCCTGAGCCGACCGGCCAGATGGTGCAGACCCACCAGCGTGAGCGCACGGCCCAGCCCGCCGCCCCGGGCGGTGGGATCCACGCCGAGCACGTACACCTCGCCGGTGTCGTCGGCGTGCACTTTCGTCCAGTGGAACCCGAGCAGTGCGCCGGTGGCGTCATCGACGGCCAGGAATAACCCATCGGGGTCGAACCACGGCTCCCCGGCCCGCGCGGCGATATCGGAATGCGTCCAGCCGCCCTGCTCGGGATGCCAGGAGAAGGCAGCGTTGTTCACTCGCAACAGCTCGGCGTTATCACCCACACCTCGATAGCCGCGCACCGAAATGCCCTGCGGGACAGTTTGTTCAGGAATATCACGCAGCGTCCGGCGCATCTGGATGAGTTCACGCACGGCCCGCAGGCCCAGCGCGGCGGCCAGCGACCGCGCGGCCGGCAGGGTTCCGTGCGCCCAGATTCGAATCCCGCTGCCACCACGGTCCAGCGCCGCCCGCACCATCGCCGTCCCGATACCGCGCCGGCGCGACCCGGGGCGCACGACTAATTCGGCCGTCCCGGACGCGAGGTTGAGATATCCGACCAGGGACTCATCGGCCTCGGTGACGAGCAGGTGTTCCGAGCGCCGGTCGGCCAGTTCCCGCAGCACCTGCTCGCCGACTGGGGCAACGCCATCGGCGCGCCGGGCCTCCGCCACCAGATCACGGACCGCATCCTGCTCCGCCGCGGACAGGCAGCGGCGCCAGTGCGATGTCGTCACTGACCGGGCATGGACGCCGACACGGGGTCGACGTCATCGCCAGCCTCGAAATCGGCACCGCTGTGCTCGCCGTCGGAACTGCCCGATCGGCCGCGGGCCGGACGCACCGCCTTGTAGCCGACGTTGCGGACGGTTCCGATCAGGGCCTCGTACTCGGGGCCCAGCTTCGCCCGCAACCGGCGCACGTGCACGTCGACCGTTCGGGTGCCACCGAAGAAGTCATACCCCCAGACCTCCTGCAGCAACTGGGCGCGGGTGAACACCCGGCCGGCATGCTGGGCCAGGTACTTCAAGAGCTCGAACTCCTTGTAGGTCAGATCGAGCGGGCGGCCGCGCAACCGGGCGGTGTAGGTGCCCTCATCGATCACCAGCTCGCCCAGGCTGACTTTGCCCGCGCTCTCCTGGGCCGCCATTCCGCCGCGCCGTCCGACGAGCAGGCGCAGCCGGGCGTCGATCTCAGCCGGTCCGGTACCCGGGAGCAGGATCTCGTCGATACCCCAGTCGATGTTCACCGCGACCAGACCACCCTCGTTGACCACCGCGACCACCGGCACCGGAGCACCGGTGGTGCCGAGCAACCGGCACAGACCCCGGGCTGCGGCGAGGTCGATGCGCGCATCGACGATCGCGACATCGGCCGACCCCGCGTCGAGCAGCGACGAAACCTCGGTCGGCGCCGAGCGCACGGTGTGCGCAAGCAGCGCCAACGAGGGCAGGACCGACTCCGGGTTGGGGTCGGCGGTGAGCAGCAACAGGTCCAACGAACTCTCCCAGTTTGCTGCAACTGTAACCTGCGACCTGCTGTTTCGCCGATCCGGACGGCGACCGGTGGCGGTAGGCGAGAATGACCGGGTGCGAAAGCTGATCACCGCGATGGGCGCCTCCGCGATGGCGGTCGTCCTGGGCGCCGTCGGCGCCGACACGGGCGCGGCCATCTATGCCGAATACCAGCTGGCGCGCCACGTCCGGACCGCGGCAGGCCTGAAGTTCGATCCTTGGGTGGCGATCCTGGGCTTCCCGTTCCTCCCGCAGGCCCTGCGCCACCGGTACAGCGAGTTGGAGATCAAAGCCGGCGGCGTGCCGCACCCGGCTGTGGGCAAGGTCACACTCGAGGCCACCATGCACGACATCGGGTTGTCGCAGGCCTCCTGGCTGATGCGGCCGGACGCCG
>LFFF01000099.1 GCA_001510415.1 Actinobacteria bacterium casp-actino6
CCCAGCGGAGCCGAGGCCCCGGTCGAGGCCACCGCGTCCATCGCCAGCCCGAGGTCCTTGTTCATCAGCGCGGTGGCGAACCCGGGCTTGAACCCGTTGTTGGCCGGGGAGGTGGGAACCGGGCCGGGCACCGGACAGTTGGTGTGCACCGCCCAGCAGTTGCCGGTGGCGCCGGTCACCACGTCGAACAGCGACTGGGCGGACAGCCCCAGCTTCTCGGCGAGCAGGAACGCCTCGCCGACGGCGATCTGTTGGACCGCCAGCAGCATGTTGTTGCACAGTTTTGCGGCCTGCCCGGCCCCGGGGCCGCCGCAGTGAATGATCTTGCCCGCCATGGGTTCCAGCACCGGACGGGCGGTCTCCAGCGCGTCGGCCTCGCCGCCGACCATGAATGCCAGTGTGCCCGCGACCGCACCCTTGACCCCGCCGGATACCGGGGCGTCGAGCAGGGCGAAGCCTCGTTTACCGGCGTAGTCGTGCACCTCGCGGGCGTCGTCGACGGCGATGGTGGAACTGTCGATGAACAGCGCGCCCTTGGCCGCCTTGCCCATCACCCCGGCGAGGCACTCCTTGACCAGGGCTCCGTTGGGCAGCATGGTGATCACCACGTCGGCCCCCTCGACCGCGTCGGTGCCACGATCGACGGCGACCACCCCCTTGTCGGCGGCGGACTGCCGAGCTTCCGGAACGGGGTCGAAGCCCCGCACGGTGTATTCGGCGTTGACGAGGTTGGCCGCCATCGGCCCGCCCATGTGTCCGAGGCCCAGGAACGCGATCGTGGTCATGGAAAGGTCGTCTCCTCAGTGTTGTTGATTGCGGGCAGCGCTCGCTGCGGCCCGGCCGATCACCACACGCATGATCTCGTTGGTGCCCTCCAGGATCCGGTGCACCCGCAGGTCGCGGACGATCTTCTCAAGTCCGTACTCCCGCAGATAGCCGTATCCGCCGAGGAGTTGCAGGGCCCGGTCCGCGACGTCGAAACAGGCGTCTGTGACATGCAGTTTGGCCATCGCGCACAGCGTGACCTTGTCGGGTTCGTCATTGTCCAGCGCGCTGGCCGCCCGCCAGAGCATCAGCCGCGAGGTCTGCAGCGCGGTGGCCATATCGGCCAGGGCGAAGCGGATCGTCGGCTCGTCGATCAGCGCCGAGCCGAACGCGTGCCGGTCCACCAGATAGCTCGCCGCCTTGTCATAGGCGGCCTGCCCGCCGCCGAGCGAGCAGGCGGCGATATTGAGCCGGCCGCCGTTGAGACCGTTCATCGCGATGCCGAAGCCGGTTCCCTCGGCCTCGGGGCCGCCGAGTAGCGCGTCGGCGGGCACCCGCACGCCCTCGAGGACCACCTGGGCGGTGGGCTGGGCGTTCCAGCCCATCTTCTCCTCGTTGGCCCCGAAACTCATTCCGGGGGTGTCCTTTTCGACGATGAAGGCGGAAATGCCGCGTGGGCCGTCGGCACCGGTTCGCGCCATGACCACATACACATCGGAGACGCCGGCTCCGGAGATGAACTGCTTGACGCCGTCGAGAACGTAGTGATCACCGTCGCGAACGGCCCTGGTGCGCAACGCCGCCGCGTCCGAGCCCGCGCCGGGTTCGGTCAGGCAGTAGCTGGCGATGAGCTCCATCGACGCCAGCCGTGGCACCCAGGACTTGCGCTGTTCGGGCGTGCCGTAGGTGTCGATCATCCAGGCGCACATGTTGTGAATCGAGATGAACGAGGAGATCACCGGGTCGGCGACAGCCAGTTCCTCGAAGATCCGCACCGCATCCAGCCGGCGCAGGCCGCTGCCGCCGACGTCCTCGCCGCAGTAGATGGCACCCATGCCGAGGTCGGCGGATTCGCGCAGCACATCGACCGGGAAGTGCTTGGACTTGTCCCACTCCAGGGCATGCGGCGCAAGGCGTTTGGCGGCGAAGGCGGCAGCCGTCTCGGCTATCACCCGCTCGTCGTCGTCGAGTGTCGTGAAGGTCACGGGTGTTCCTATTTCATCGTCGGGATGACGAACTCGGCGCCGTCCTTGATGCCGGACGGCCACCGCTCGGTCACCGTCTTGACCTTCGTGTAGAACTGGATCGAGGCTGGCCCGTGCTGGTTGAGATCGCCGAATCCGGACCGCTTCCAGCCGCCGAAGGTGTGGTATGCCACCGGAACCGGGATCGGCACATTGACCCCGACCATGCCGACCTGGACCCGGGAGACGAAATCACGGGCGGTGTCGCCATCGCGGGTGAAGATCGAGACCCCGTTGCCGTACTCGTGTTCGTTGGGCAGTCGCAGTGCTTCCTCGTAGTTCTTGACCCGCACGATGCAGACCACCGGGCCGAAGATCTCGTCGGTGTAGATCGACATATCGGTCGTGACGTGGTCGAACAGGGAGGGCCCGATAAAGAAGCCCTCCTGCAGGCCCTCATCGCCGAAGGTCAGTTCGTCGCTGCCCTTGTCGCGGCCGTCGACGACGAGGTCGGCCCCCGCGGCGACGCCGGCGTCGATATAGCCGCGCACCCGGTCCAGCGCCGCCTCGTTGACGAGTGGGCCGTAGTCGGCCTTCGGGTCCAGGCTGTGGCCGACCCGGAGATGTTCGACCCGTTCGGCGAGTCGGGCGCGGAGGCGGTCGCCAACCTCATCGCCCACCGCGACCGCCACGCTGATCGCCATGCAGCGCTCGCCCGCGCTGCCGTAACCGGCGCCGATGAGAGCATCGATGGCCTGGTCGAGATCGGAGTCGGGCATCACGATCATGTGGTTCTTCGCCCCGCCGAAGCACTGTGCGCGCTTGCCGCCGGCCGCGGCGCGCGAGTAGATGTACTGGGCGATATCGGAGCTGCCGACGAAACCGTAGGCCTTGATGTCGGGGTGGTCGAGCAGGGCGTCGACCGCCTCCTTGTCACCGTTGACGACCTGGAAGACCCCCGGCGGCAGGCCCGCCTCGGTGAACAGCTCGGCCAGCCGCAGCGGTACCGAGGGGTCGCGTTCGGAGGGCTTGAGGACGAAGGCGTTGCCGCATGCCAGTGCCGGGCCGGCCTTCCACAGCGGGATCATCGCCGGGAAGTTGAACGGGGTGATGCCGCAGACCACACCGAGCGGCTGGCGGATCGAGTACACGTCGATGCCCGGCCCGGCACCCTCGGTGAATTCGCCCTTCATCAGGTGCGGGATACCGGTGGCGAATTCGATCACCTCGATACCGCGCTGGATGTCGCCGCGGGCGTCCTCGACGGTCTTGCCGTGCTCGAGGGAGAGCAGTTCGGCCAGTTCGGTCATATTGGCGTTGACCAACTCGATGAACTTCATCAGCACCCGGGCCCGCTTCTGCGGGTTCCAGGCCCCCCACTCCCGCTGGGCCGCGACCGCGGAGGCTACCGCGGTGTCGACATCGTCGACCGAGGCCAGCAGCACCTGCGCCTGCACCGCGCCGGTGCTGGGGTTGTAGACGTCGGCGGTGCGGGTGCTGGCCAGGCTGCTGCGCCGGCCGTCGATGAAATGCGGGATCTGGGTGGTCATGTGCTGCCTCCGGCCGGGTAAAACAAGATACTTGGATATCCTAGTAACTATCGGACTGCCTGCACAAGATCGTAGGTCCGGGCTTCCTGCAGATCGAGAAGCCCGACGAGGTCAGTGCGCTGATCGCGGGTTTCGCGCGGCTTCGATGAAGGCCCGGGCCTCGTCCCAGCCCGGCAGCAGACCCGCGGCCCGGACCTCCGCCAAGGGCGGCGCCACGGCATCTCGATCCGACAGCAGGAGTCGGTCGGCCGGCAGTGGCCACTCGATGCCGATGGCCGGATCAACTGCGGCGATGGTGTGCTCGCGTTGCGGCGCATACGGGGTCGAGCACAGGTACATGACGGTCGAATCGTCGGCCAATGACAGGAAACCGTGCGCCAGGCCCTCCGACAGGTAGACCGACCGCCGGTCGGCATCGTCGAGCAGCACCGAATCCCACCGGCCGTAGGTCGGCGAGCCCACCCGGATGTCGACGACGACGTCGAACACCGATCCCTTCACACAGGTCACGTATTTGGCCTGGCTGGGCGGCAACTGGGCGAAGTGCAACCCGCGCAGCACCCCGGCGCCCGACACCGAGCAGTTCGCCTGCCGCATATCGAACCGGTGCCCGGTCATCTCGGCGAACCCCGATTCGGTGAACCACTCGAAGAAGGCGCCGCGGCCGTCGCCGTGCACCCTCGGGGTGATCTCCCACGCGCCGGGGACCGACAGTTCGCGGATGCTCACGTCACTGACCCCGTCCGGCGTAGCGGGCCTCGACCTGTCCCTTCAACGGAACCCACCACCATTCGTTGTCGCGATACCAGTCGATGGTGGCGCGCAGGCCCTCGGCGAAATCGGTGTGCCTCGGCTCCCAGCCCAGATCCCGGCGCAGCGGGGTCGCGTCGATCGCGTACCGAAGGTCATGGCCGACCCGGTCGGTGACATGGTCGACATCGTCGGGATCGCGGTCCATCAGCGTCAGGATCAGCCGCAGCACCGAGGCGTTATCGCGTTCGCCGTCGGCTCCGATGAGATAGGTCCGCCCCGGCTCGCCGTCCTCCAGGATGCGCCACACCGCGCTGTTGTGGTCCTCCACATGGATCCAGTCCCGCACGTTGGCCCCGGCGCCGTACAGCTTCGGGCGCCGGCCGGTGAGCACATTCGTGATCTGGCGGGGGATGAACTTTTCGATGTGCTGGAACGGCCCGTAGTTGTTCGAGCAGTTCGAAAGGGTGGCGTTGACGCCATAGGACCGGACCCAGGCCCGCACCAGCAGATCCGCCGCGGCCTTGGTCGCCGAATACGGACTCGACGGGTTGTACGGGGTGGCCTCGGTGAACCGCACCGACCCGTCCAGCGGCAGGTCCCCGTAGACCTCGTCGGTGGAGATGTGATGCAGCCGGACCCCATGCCGGCGGACCGCCTCGAGCACCGAGAACGTGCCGACGACATTGCTGCGCAGGAACGGAGCCGGGTCGGCCAGCGAATTGTCCACGTGGGTCTCGGCGGCGAAATGCACCACGGCGTCGGATTCGGCCACCAGTCGGTCCACCAGTGCCTCGTCGGTGAGATCGCCCTCGATCAGCCGGATCGCGTCGCCCAACGTGGCCAGCGACTCGCTGCTTCCCGCGTAGGTCAGCGCATCGACGACGGTCACGGCGACGCCCGGGCGCTCCCGCACGGCGCTGTGGACGAAGTTGGCGCCGATGAACCCGGCGCCTCCGGTGACCAGGAGTCGCATCGGCCCACCTTAACGGTGGCCGACCGGCCTCCGGCGGGGCCGGGACGGCCATTTTGGCTCGGGGACTCCCAGCGGGTATCGTGGACCCACGGTGCGGTTTACGCGCCGGCTCTTGCGTGCACAGTCCTCAGACCCTCACGTTTTGCAGTCGGGCGGACGCTGCCCACGTCGATACAAGCAGAATCTGTGAGGTTATGGGCAAGAAAGACGGTGCCATCGAGGTCGAGGGCCGCGTGGTCGAGCCCCTGCCCAATGCGATGTTTCGCATTGAGTTGGAGAACGGCCATAAGGTGCTCGCCCATATCAGCGGCAAGATGCGGCAGCACTACATCCGCATCCTGCCCGAGGACCGGGTCGTGGTGGAGCTGTCTCCCTACGACCTGACCCGGGGCCGCATCGTGTACCGGTACAAGTAGCCGGCGACGAAGCCAGACCACACAGCGTAGGACCAGAAACATGACGACCGAGAACAGGATCAACCAGCCGTGAAGGTGAACCCGAGCGTCAAGCCGATCTGCGACAAGTGCAGGGTGATCCGCCGGCATGGGCGGGTCATGGTGATCTGCTCTGATCCGCGCCACAAGCAGCGGCAGGGCTAGACGCCCGCCACTGGCGCAGCACAACTGAATACACACCTCCCAGTACCAGCGCGCATCGCGCGCCCACGCCCGGATCGGAGGCCGGGCCCCGTGCACACGCGGGAGCGGACTGGGAACAGACCTTCGACAGAAAAAGAGGAACAGCCACCCACATGGCCCGTCTAGTCGGCGTTGACCTGCCGCGCGATAAGCGCATGGAGATCGCGCTCACCTATATCTACGGCATCGGCCGTACCCGCTCCCAGGAGATCCTGGCGGCCACCGGCATCGACCGGGACCTGCGCAGCAAGGATCTCACCGACGACCAGCTGACCCAGCTTCGCGAATACATCGAGGCCGGCCTCAAGGTCGAGGGCGACCTGCGCCGCGAGGTGCAGGCCGATATCCGTCGCAAGATCGAGATCGGCTGCTATCAGGGCCTGCGGCACCGCCGCGGACTGCCGGTGCGCGGTCAGCGCACCAAAACCAACGCGCGCACCCGCAAGGGCCCGAAGCGCACCATCGCCGGTAAGAAGAAGGCCAAGTAATGCCACCGAAGAAAGCCACCCCGTCCGGCGCCAAGAAGGGTCAGAAGACCCGCCGCAAGGAAAAGAAGAACGTCCCGCACGGCGCCGCGCACATCAAGAGCACGTTCAACAACACGATCGTGTCCATCACCGACCCGCAGGGCAACGTCATCGCCTGGGCCTCCTCCGGCCATGTCGGCTTCAAGGGTTCCCGCAAGTCGACGCCGTTCGCGGCGCAGTTGGCCGCCGAGAACGCCGCCCGCAAGGCGCAGGAGCACGGCGTGAAGAAGGTCGACGTCTTCGTCAAGGGTCCGGGTTCGGGCCGCGAGACCGCGATTCGTTCGCTGCAGGCTGCCGGCCTCGAGGTCGGTGCGATTTCCGATGTCACTCCGCAGCCGCACAACGGCTGCCGTCCGCCCAAGCGGCGCCGGGTCTAGGTCGGGATCGGGAAGGAAGAGGAAGACTAATGGCTCGTTACACCGGACCCGCTACCCGCAAGTCGCGCCGCTTGGGCGTCGACCTCGTCGGTGGGGATCAATCATTCGAGAAGCGCCCCTACCCGCCCGGCCAGCATGGCCGCGCGCGGATCAAGGAGAGCGAATACCGCCAGCAGCTGCAGGAGAAGCAGAAGGCCCGCTTCACCTACGGCGTGATGGAGAAGCAGTTCCGCCGCTACTACGAAGAGGCGAACCGCGCCACCGGCAAGACCGGCGAGAACCTGCTGCAGATCCTGGAGACCCGGCTGGACAACGTCGTGTACCGGGCCGGTATCGCCCGCACCCGGCGGATGGCACGTCAGCTGGTCAGCCACGGTCACTTCACCGTCAACGGTGTCAAGGTGAACGTCCCGAGCTATCGGGTGTCGCAGTACGACATCATCGACATCCGCGACAACTCGCTGAACACCGTGCCGTTCCAGATCGCCCGGGAACTCGCCGGTGATCGCCCGATTCCCGGCTGGCTTCAGGTGGTCGGTGAGCGTCAGCGCATCCTGGTGCACCAGTTGCCGACCCGCGAGCAGATCCAGGTTCCGCTGGCCGAGCAGCTCATCGTCGAGTTCTACTCGAAGTAAAGAAACATTCGGGGGGCGGGGCCCCCCGAAGACCCCCCAAGAGAATGACGGACCCCTCCGGGGACTGGCTTTCAAGTAAATCCACACGGCATCAAATAGTGGGTGCCGAGAAGGAGATAGAAGAACACCATGCTGATTTCCCAGCGCCCCACCCTCGGTGAAGAGGTCATCGCCGAGGACCGCTCCCAGTTCATCATCGAACCGCTGGAGCCGGGATTCGGTTACACCCTTGGCAATTCGCTTCGTCGCACCCTGCTGTCGTCGATCCCCGGCGCAGCCGTCACCAGCATCCGCATCGACGGTGTGCTGCACGAGTTCACCACCGTGCCGGGGGTGAAGGAGGATGTCACCGACATCATCCTGAACCTCAAGGGCCTGGTGGTGTCCTCGGAGGAGGACGAGCCGGTCACCATGTACCTGCGTAAGCAGGGCCCGGGTGCGGTCACCGCGGGTGACATCGTGCCGCCCGCCGGTGTCAGCGTGCACAACCCCGATATGCACATTGCGACCCTCAACGACAAGGGCAAGCTCGAGGTCGAGCTCGTCGTCGAGCGGGGCCGCGGTTATGTGCCGGCCGTCCAGAACAAGGCCTCCGGTGCCGAAATCGGCCGTATCCCGGTCGATTCCATCTACTCGCCGGTGCTGAAGGTGACCTACAAGGTCGAGGCCACCCGCGTCGAGCAGCGCACCGACTTCGACAAGCTGATCCTCGACGTCGAGACCAAGAACTCGATCAGCCCGCGGGACGCGCTGGCCTCGGCCGGCAAGACCCTGGTCGAACTCTTCGGCCTGGCCCGCGAGCTGAACCTGGAGGCCGAGGGCATCGAGATCGGCCCCTCGCCGCAGGAGGCCGACCACATCGCCGCGTTCGCGCTGCCGATCGACGATCTGGACCTGACGGTGCGGTCGTACAACTGCCTCAAGCGCGAGGGTGTGCACACCGTCGGCGAGCTGGTTGGCCGCACCGAGTCCGACCTGCTCGATATCCGCAACTTCGGTCAGAAGTCGATCGACGAGGTGAAGATCAAGCTGCACCAGATGGGTCTGGCGCTGAAGGACTCGCCGGCCACCTTCGATCCGTCCGAGGTCGCCGGTTACGACGTCGCCACCGGGACCTGGAGCACCGAGGCCGCCTACGAGCTGGAGAACGACGCGGACTACGCCGAAACCGAACAGCTCTAACAGAATCAGAAGTCGTCCCGGTCCTACCTGATACGGGGGCCGGCCCCACCTAGGAGATAGCCGCAATGCCCAAACCCACGAAGGGGCCCCGCCTCGGCGGGTCGTCCTCGCACCAGAAGGCGATCCTGGCCAACCTGGCCACCTCGCTGTTCGAGCACGGCCGGATCAAGACCACCGAGCCCAAGGCCCGGGCGCTGCGACCCTATGCCGAGAAGCTCATCACCCACGCCAAGAAGGGCACGCTGCACAACCGGCGTGAGGTGATGAAGAAGATCCGCGACAAGGACGTGGTGCACGCGCTGTTCGCCGAGATCGGGCCGTTCTTCGCCGATCGCGAGGGCGGCTACACCCGGATCGTCAAGGTCGAGGCACGCAAGGGCGATAACGCCCCGATGGCCGTGATCGAGCTGGTGCGGGAGAAGACGGTCACCTCGGAGGCCAACCGGGCCAAGCGTGCCGCCGGCAATGCCGCCAAGGTGGCCCCGGCCGCCGCGGCGCCCCAAGAGGTTGCCGAGGAGACCCCCGCCGAGGAGATCCCCGCCGAGGAGGCCCCCGCCGGGGAGACCCCGCTGCAGGAACTCGAGGATGCCGACGCCGGGATCGCCGACGCGCAGACCGCCGAGGCTGCCGACGGGCAGGCCGAGGATCCGGACGCTGACAAGTTCTGACCCGATGACCGCGACCGTGCCCGCCACCGACTCCGGTGGCGGGCACGTTCGTCTCCGCCTCGATATCGCCTACGACGGAACGGATTTCGCCGGCTGGGCGGCCCAGGACGGCCAGCGCACCGTGGCGGGCGTGCTTGAGGACGCCCTCTCGACGGTATTCCGGGTCCCGGTCCGGCTGTTCGCCGCCGGACGCACCGACGCCGGTGTCCACGCGAGCGGGCAGGTCGCCCATCTGGACGTGCCGGCCGGGTCGCTGTGCCACGTCTTCCCGCGCCAGCACCGCCCTGGGGAACCGGAGTTCCTTCCGCTGGTCCGGCGGCTGGGCCGGTTCCTGCCCGACGATGTCCGGGTGACCGGGATCGGCCGGGCGGCGGCCGGTTTCGACGCCCGGTTCTCGGCACTGCGCCGGCACTACGCATACCGGATCTCGCTGGCGGCCTTCGGTGTCGAGCCCCAGCAGGCCCGGTTCGTCACGCCCTGGCGCCGGGACCTGGACCTCGACGCAATGGCGGCCGCGTCAGCGGGGCTGCTGGGCTTACATGACTTCGCCGCGTTCTGCCGGCACCGGCCGGGGGCGACCACGATCCGGGACCTGCAGCGGCTGGACTGGATCCGGGCGGGCGATCTGGTCACCGCCTATGTCAGTGCCGATGCCTTCTGCTGGTCGATGGTCCGGTCGGTCGTGGGCGCGCTGCTGGCGGTGGGGGAGGGCAGGCGCGAGCCGGCCTGGTGCGCAACACTATTGGGTGCGACCCACCGCTCAAGCGATTTCGCCGCGGCTCCGGCCCGCGGGCTGACGTTGATCGGGGTGGACTACCCGCCCGATGATCAACTGGCGGCGCGGGTCGCGGTGACCCGCGACGTCCGCAACCTCGATCAGAGCCGGGCGGCGACGAACGCCGCGGCCTGGTCGACCAGACCCGAGTCGATATAGGCCGCATGCAGATGCGCCGGCCAGCTATCCGCCCAGGTCTCCGGCTCCAGATTGTCATTGCAGACCGGATCGTCCGCGGTGCACAGGTCGATGGTCTTATTGCCCCACCGCGGGATGATGTCGGACAGCGGCCCGAGTATTTTGCGGGTTCCGTTGCCGAAAAGCGCCACCGCGGCAACGTGATCGTCCATGCCCAGCGGTAGCGGTTTGGTGTAGCCGAACATCGCCGACGGCACCGCCAGCACCACATCGGTGACCGCGGCGCCCAGGGAGTACCCGCCCAGCACCAGTCGGGTGTCCGGGCAGTTGGCCGCGGTGGCCTGGATGTGCCGGCTCATGTCGTTGGCGCCCTGGATGACCTCGGTGTCGGCCGGATAGTTCACCGCGTAGTAGGAGACGTTCTTGTCGGTCTTGGCGCGCAATGCGTTGATGAAGGCCTGACCGATCTGGCCGGTGCCCGGGGGTTCGATGCGGCCCCGGGCGAAGACCACCTCGACCGGGGAGCACGGTGCGGCACCGGCCGCCGGAACCCCCACGGGCATCACCAGGGTCGCCGCTGTGACCGAAATCACCACCAACACCATTGAGCACAACTGCCTCACGCGCATCAGGCCATGGTATCGGGCCGCCCCTGGCCCGGCCACATAAGAATTGTCTGGCAGCTCTTAGAGCAGGGCGGATACAAAGCCGGCGGCCTGGCTGACCAGCGGGCTCTTCTCGTAGCTGGTGTGGGCCAGCGGGTTGCGGCCCTGCGAGCAGATCGGGTCGCCGTCATTGCAGAGGTCAATCGCCTTGCCGGCGAACGGTGCGACCGCCCTCGACACCGGATTGCCGAACTTGGTGGCCGGGTTACCGAACACCGCGACCGCCGCGACCCGGTCGGCCAGGCTGAACGGCAGCGGCGGGGCCG
>LFFF01000100.1 GCA_001510415.1 Actinobacteria bacterium casp-actino6
GCCACCCGCAGCCCGATCGGGAAGCGCAACGGCTGGCTGTCTGGACTGCACGCCACCGAACTGCTCGGCGGCGTCCAGAAGGCGGTGGTGGACCGGGCCGGCATCGACGCCGCCCTGGTGGAGCAGGCCATCGGAGGTTGCGTCACCCAGTACGGCGAGCAGTCCAACAACATCACCCGGGTGGCCTGGCTGACGGCAGGACTTCCCGAGCAGGTGGGTGCCACCACCATCGACTGCCAATGCGGCAGCGCCCAGCAGGCCAACCACCTCATCGCCGGGCTGATCGCCGCCGGCGCGATCGACGTCGGTATCGCCTGCGGTATCGAGGCGATGAGTCGGGTGGGTCTAGGCGCCAACGCCGGGCCGGACCGCTCGCGAATCCGGGCCGAGTCCTGGGATATCGACATGCCCGATCAATTCACCGCGGCCGAACGCATCGCCAAGCGGCGCGGTATCACCCGCGCCGACCTCGACCACCTCGGCCTGATCTCCCAGCAGAAGGCCAAACGCGCCTGGGACGAACACCGCTTCGACCGGGAGGTCTCCCCGATCGAGGCACCGATGCTGGACGAGAACAAGCAGCCGACCGTCGACCGTCACATGGTCAGCCGTGATCAGGGTCTGCGCGACACCACCGCCGAGGGTCTGGCCGCCCTCAAGCCGGTCATGGACGGTGGCATGCATACCGCGGGCACCTCGTCGCAAATCTCCGATGGGGCGGCTGCGGTGCTGTGGATGGACGAAGACAAGGCGAGGGCGCTCGGATTGACGCCGCGGGCCCGGATCGTGGCCCAGGCCCTGGTCGGGGCGGAACCGTACTACCACCTCGACGGCCCGGTCCAGTCCACCGCGAGGGTGCTGGAGAAGGCCGGGATGACGATGGGCGATATCGACCTGGTCGAGATCAACGAGGCGTTCGCCTCGGTGGTGCTGAGTTGGGCACAGGTGCACAACGCGGATTTGGACAAGGTCAACGTCAACGGTGGTGCCATCGCACTCGGGCATCCGGTCGGCAGCACCGGCAGCCGATTGATCACCACCGCACTGCACGAATTGGAGCGCACCGGACAGAGCACCGCACTGATCACCATGTGCGCCGGCGGGGCGTTGTCGACGGGCACCATCATCGAGCGGATCTGACGCTGGCTGTTTCGGAGTCCGACCGCATCGCCGCGGCCCAGGCCTATATCGACGCGCTGGTCAGCCATGACGGCTCTGCGGTGCCCTTCGCACCCGGATGCACCCGCGTCGAGCAGGGCGTCAAAAACGGTTTCTCCGGAAAACATCTGCGCCGCAGCCTGTCTCGCGGTCCGCAGTACCGGATCATCCAAAGCATCACAACCCCTGAGTTCAGCGTCGTCGACGACGAGGTGAGGTCGCGCTACCAGGTGCTGACGACGTTCTCCGCCGCGGGCAGGCGCGCGGCCGCCCGAGTCGATGAGACGTTCGTCATCCCTGCCGCCGACGGTCTCATTCACCACATCCGGGTTAGATTTCACCCAACTCTCGTGAGGAGCAATCCAGTGTCTGATTCGTCCGGGCCCACATCATCGGGGTCACCCAAGCCGGCGCCGAAGGGCCTGAACTCACCCCGGACCACCACCATCATCAAATGGATGTCGCGGGCCCAGACCTTTCTGTACAAGAAGACCGGCGGCAGACTCGGCGGCAAATTCCTGCAGGGCGCGCCGGTGGCCTTGCTGACCACCACGGGTCGCAAGACCGGCGAACCACGGGTGAGTCCACTGCTGTACCTGCGCGAGGGCAACCGCGTGGTCCTGGTCGCCTCCAAGGGCGGGGCCGCCACCAATCCGATGTGGTACCTGAACCTCAAGGCGAACCCGAAGGTGTCGATTCAGATCAAGGACGAGGTTCTGCATCTGACGGCCCGGGACGCCACCGACGACGAACGGGCGCAGTACTGGCCGCGACTGACCGCCATGTACACCAGCTTCGAGGACTACAAGTCCTGGACCGATCGGGTGATCCCGATCGTCATCTGCGATCCCTAGCACCCGCCGAAAATCAGGCCCCGTACACCGGCAACGGAGGCCTGGCATCGGCGAGCAGTCCGCGCACCACCGGCCCGAGTTCGCCCGGCTCCCACCGGGCACCCTTGTCGACCTCCGGACCGTGCTGCCATCCTTCCGCCGCCCGGATGATGCCACCCTCCACCTCGAACACCCGTCCGGTGACATCACCGGACTCGACGCTGCCCAGCCACACCACCAGCGGGGAGACGTTCTCCGGCGCCATGGCGTCGAACCCGGCCTCGGGTTTGGCCATCATGTCCGCGAAGACGGTCTCGGTCATCCGAGTGCGCGCCGACGGGGCGATCGCGTTCACGGTCACCCCGTAGCGGCCCATCTCGGCGGCGGCCACCAAGGTGAGCGCTGCGATACCGGCCTTGGCCGCGCTGTAATTGCCCTGCCCGACGCTGCCCTGCAGACCGGCACCGGAACTGGTGTTGATGATCCGGGCATCGACGGGGTGGCCCGCCTTCGCCAGTCCACGCCAGTAGGCGCCCGCATGCCGGGCGGTAGCGAAATGCCCTTTGAGATGCACGGCGATCACGGCGTCGAACTCAGCCTCGCTGGTGTTGGCGATCATCCGGTCACGCACGATGCCGGCGTTGTTCACCAGCACGTCCAGCCCACCGAAGGCGTCCACGGCGGTCTGGATCAGTCCGGCAGCCTGCTCCCAGTCCGCGACGTCGGCGCCGCTGGTGACGGCCTGCCCGCCGGCGGCGGTGATCTCGTCGGCGACGGCCTGCGCGGCACTTCCACCGCCGGCCGGCGATCCGTCCAGCCCTACGCCGATGTCATTGACCACCACGCGCGCCCCTTCGGCGGCGAAGGCCAACGCATGTGCGCGACCGATACCGCCGCCGGCTCCGGTGACGATGACGACCCGATCGTCGAGCAAGCCCATTGCTGTGTCTCCTCAGTTGTTGGCGTTCGAAGCGGACAGATACGGCGGAGGTTCACCGCCACCGTGCACCGCCAGGGCTGCACCGCTGATATACGACGCGGCATCCGATGCCAGAAACGCTGCCGCCCAGCCGATGTCGGCTGGTTGCGCCAGTCGGCCCAGCGGGATCGTCGAGGCCACCGCCGCTTGCGAGGCGCTGTCTCCGTAGAACAGCTCCACCTGCTCGGTAGCGACCATTCCGGCCACCACGGCGTTCACCCGGACCTTCGGCGCCCATTCGACGGCGAGTGTCGCGGTGAGGCTGTCCACCCCGGCTTTCGCCGCTCCGTAGGCGGCGGTTCCCGGCGACGGGCGCCGTCCGCTGACACTGGAGATGGAGACGATCGCCCCCCCACCCGACTGCTGCTGCATGACGGCATTGGCGGCCTGCGAGACGTGCAACATGCCGAGCAGATTGAGTTCGATGACCTTCTGATGAAACCGCGGTGAGGCATCGGCGGCCGGCGAGTAGGGCGATCCGCCGGCGTTGTTGACCAACACGTCGAGTCGGCCGTGCCGGTCGACAATGGTGTCGATCAGCGAGGCGACGGCATCGGGGTCCCGGATATCGCAGCTGTGGAACTCGTACGGCAGGCCCTCGACCGGACGCCGCGCGCAGGTGATGACGGTCGCACGCTGGCCGGAGAACACTGCGCTGATACCCGCGCCGACCCCGCGGACCCCGCCGGTGACCAGGACGATACGGCCCTGTAGTCCGAGGTCGACGTGGTCCGGCACTGTGCTAGCGTACCAAGCAAGTGCTTGCTTAGGGGTCATCAGGAGCGTCATGACAATCACGTCCTGCACCGTCGAGCCCGGAATCGTCGCGGTCACGGTCGACTACCCGCCGGTCAATGCGATCCCGTCGCGCGGCTGGTTCGAACTCGCCGATGCCCTCACCGCGGCCGGGTGTGACACCACCACCCATGCGGTGATCCTGCGCGCCGAGGGCCGGGGCTTCAATGCCGGCGTGGACATCAAGGAGATGCAACGCACGGAGGGCTTCGCCGCGCTGATCGACGCCAACCGCGGCTGCTTCGCGGCGTTCAAGGCGGTCTATGAATGCGCGGTCCCGGTGGTCGCGGCGGTCAACGGCTTCTGCGTCGGCGGCGGGATCGGCCTGGTCGGCAATGCCGATGTGATCGTGGCCTCCGAGGATGCGACGTTCGGCCTTCCGGAAGTCGAACGGGGGGCGCTGGGAGCGGCGACTCATCTGTCCCGGCTGGTCCCGCAGCACATGATGAGGCGGCTGTTCTTCACCGCGGCCACCGTCGACGCCGCCACCCTGCACCACTTCGGGTCGGTCCATCAGGTAGTACCGCGCGCAGACCTTGATGACGCGGCGCTGCGGGTGGCCCGCGATATCGCCGCCAAGGACACCCGGGTGATCCGGGCCGCCAAGGAGGCGTTGAATCTCATTGACACCCAACGAGTCAACGCCAGCTACCGGATGGAGCAGGGCTTCACCTTCGAGTTGAACCTGTCCGGGGTCTCCGACGAGTTACGCGACGATTTCGCGGGTACGAAGAAGTCCGGGACATGACCCGCGACAAACGCACCACCCTCGACGACGCGGTCAGCCGCATCGAGAGCAGTATGACCGTCGGCATCGGCGGCTGGGGTTCGCGACGCAAACCGATGGCATTCGTCCGGGCGTTGCTGCGCACCGACGTCACCGACCTCACCGTGGTGACCTACGGCGGACCCGACCTCGGTCTGCTGTGCTCGGCGGGCAAGGTGCGCAAGGCCTACTACGGGTTCGTCTCACTGGACTCCCCGCCGTTCTACGACCCATGGTTCTCCCGCGCGCGCACCACCGGCGCGATCGTCGCCCGCGAGATGGACGAGGGCATGTTGCGCTGCGGACTGCAGGCCGCCGCACAGCGACTGCCGTTCCTGCCGATCCGGGCCGGCCTGGGCAGTTCGGTACCCGACTTCTGGGATGGCGAACTGCAGACCGTGCGATCGCCCTACCCGACCGGTCAGGACCACGAGGACCTCATCGCCATGCCGGCGCTGCGCCTGGATGCCGCGTTCGCACATCTGAACCTGGGTGACAAACATGGCAATGCCGCCTACACCGGGATCGACCCGTACTTCGACGACCTGTTCCTGATGGCCGCCGACCGGCGACTGCTGTCGGTGGAACGGATCGTGTCGACCGAGGACCTCGTCAAAGCCGTTGCACCGCAGGCTCTGCTGGTCAACCGGATGATGGTCGACCACGTCGTCGAGGCACCCGGCGGCGCCCATTTCACGACGGCTGCACCCGATTACGGCCGCGACGAGGCGTTCCAGCGCCACTATGCCCAAGCCGCCGCCGACGATGCCGCCTGGGCGGAGTTCGTCGCGACCTACCTGTCCGGCGGCGAGGCCGACTACCAGGCGGCGGTCCGCCGATTCTCTGATGAGCAGGGGGCGTCGTGATCCAGGTGAGCCGCGCCGAGGTCTGCGTCATCGCGTGCGCGGAGTTGTTCCGCGACGCCGGCGAGATCATGGTCTCGCCGATGACGACCGTGGTCTCGATCGGCGCCCGGATGGCCCGGCTGACGTTCTCCCCCGACATCCTGCTCAGCGATGGCGAGGCCCAACTGCTGGCCGATACGCCGGCGATCGGCGCCGCCGGCGCGATCGAGGGCTGGATGCCGTTCGGCCGGGTATTCGAGACCCTGGCCTGGGGGCGGCGCCACGTGGTGATGGGGGCCAACCAGATCGACCGGTACGGCAACCAGAACCTCTCGGCGTTCGGCCCATTGCAGCACCCCACCCGGCAGATGTTCGGGGTGCGTGGCGCCCCCGGCAACACCATCAACCACACCACGAGTTACTTCGTCGGTAACCACACCACACGGGTCTTCACCGACAGGGTGGACGTGGTCTCCGGTATCGGCTGGGACAAAGTCGATCCGGGAAATCCCGCTTACCGCTTCGTCGACGTGCACCGGGTGGTCACCAACCTCGGGGTCTTCGACTTCGGCGGTCCCGGTCACACGATGCGTGCGGTATCGCTGCATCCGGGCGTGCATCCCGCCGACGTCGCCGCGAACACCACGTTCGAGGTGCACGGCCTCGACGATGCTCCACATACCCGGTTGGCGACCGGTGCCGAACTCGACCTGATCCGCAGGATCGACCCGAAGGGACTGCGGGACAAGGAGGTGAAGGTATGAGAATCCAGACCGCGCTGACCCGCATGGTCGGCATCAAACATCCAGTGGTGCAGACCGGAATGGGCTGGGTGGCCGGCGCGCGGTTGGTGTCGGCGACCGCGAATGCCGGTGGACTCGGGATCCTGGCCGCGGCGACCATGACCATCGACGAACTGGCGACGGCGATCAGCAAGGTCAAGGCGGCCACCGACCGGCCCTTCGGTGTCAACATCCGTGCCGACGCCGCCGACGCCGGCGATCGCGTCGACCTGATGATCCGGGAGGGCGTGAAAGTCGCCTCATTCGCATTGGCTCCCAAGCCGGAGTTGATCGCCCGACTCAAGGACGCCGGGTCGGTCGTGGTGCCGTCGATCGGAGCGGCCAAGCACGCGAAGAAGGTGGCCGCCTGGGGTGCCGATGCGGTGATCGTGCAGGGCGGTGAGGGCGGCGGGCACACCGGGCCGGTGCCCACCACCCTGCTGCTGCCCTCGGTGCTCGACGCACTGTCCGGCACCGACATCCCGGTCATCGCCGCCGGCGGTTTCTTCGACGGTCGGGGCCTGGCCGCAGCGTTGTCCTACGGCGCGGCCGGGGTGGCGATGGGTACCCGGTTCCTGCTGACGTCGGACTCCACTGTCCCGGACGCGGTCAAGCAGCGTTACCTGCAAGCCGCCCTGGACGGAACGGTGGTCTCCACCCGGGTGGACGGGATGCCGCACCGGGTGCTTCGCACCGGCCTGGTGGAGAAGCTCGAAAGCGGTTCGCGGGCACGCGGTTTCACAGCTGCTGTCCTCAACGCGGCGAAATTCAAGAAGATGTCCGGCATGACGTGGTCTTCGATGATCCGCGACGGGCTGGCCATGCGGCACGGGAAGGAACTGACTTGGTCCCAGGTGCTCATGGCGGCGAACACCCCGATGTTGCTCAAGGCCGGGCTGGTCGACGGCAACACCGGCGCCGGCGTACTGGCCTCCGGCCAGGTGGCCGGGATCATCGACGATCTGCCGTCCTGCGCCGAGCTGATCGACAGCATCGTCGCCGAGGCTGTCGAACACCTTCGGCAAGCCTCGGCGCTGATCGACGTCTCCCGGTCACCCGCGGGTTGAGAGCCGCGTCAGGCGTACTGCTTGGTCGGGGTGATACGTCCCTGGACGCCTAACGCCCGTGCCTGGTCGAGAAGCTGCCGGTACTCAGTTCGCGAGATGGTCTTGTCCCTGGTCAGGATGTAGCCGCTTCGGCCAGACGGATCGCTGACGATGACCCAGCGGTAGTCAGGGGCGTTGGCCAGGATCGTGTAGTTACCCGGGGGCGAGGCCGAGGGCGGGCCGAACGGCGAGAATCCGACGTTCAGCGCGGTATTGGTGTCGTTGACGACGACCGCAGATCCGACGATGGAGGAACGCGGACCGCGGTTGAAGAAGTAGTTCCCGGAGTTCTGGACGCGAATCGTCCCGTCCGGGTTCAGGGTGTACTCCGCTTTGGTGTTCACCAGACCGAGGGAGAAGAACTGCTTCACGCTGCCCTGCTCGTAGTACGTCCCGGCGAACTCCGCCGGATCGACGGGGACGCTCGATGGCACCACCGGTATGGGCTGCGCCACTGGCTGGGTGGCGGGCCTGACCGCTGCCGGGGAGGTGATTCCGGTGATTCCGACGAGGCTCGCGCTGGACCCGCTGTTGCGGGCGTCCGTGCCCCGGCGGGCCGAAGCGGCCGGAACCGGCACCGCCGAGGCCGGCCGCACAGGGCCGGACAGCACAGGGCCGCGAAGATCAGGGCCGGGAACTGCTGCCGCAGCCCCGAGGGCAACGCGGACTCCGGGCGTACGCCGCGAGGACGAGGCGGCCGGCCGCACTGTGTTGGGGACCGAGCCTCGGGCAAATCCTCGCTCGGACCGGGGTGACTCGACCGAGGCGCTGGCCCCGGAGTCCGTTCTGCCGGGGTCTGCACCGGCGTCGGCGGAGGCGATCCCCGCACCGCAGAACATGCCGGCGCCGAGCCCGGCCGCGAACGTTCCGGAAACCAACCACGCGCGCAACGAAACCATCGTGTCAACTCCTCTGTGGACCGCTCTGCTGCTCAGCGGCCCTGCTGCTTCTCGCACCGATCGGGTGACCGGGCCATCACGGACTATTCGGAGCCGCCACAGCTACGGATTGGCTCGGGGTTTGTGACGGGTCTCACCCGGAGTTGCTGATGCGCAGACGCAGGAAACGCCCGATGCCGAAGCGTTCGAAGGATCGGCGGCGGTGCTTCGGGAGCAAAGGCAGCGCCTCGTGACCGGCGATGATCGACGGGGATTGCGTTGTGAACGTCTCGCCCTTGCGGACGACGGTCGCCCCGCCCGCGGCGAGAACGTTGCGAACCCAGTCGACCCGGGTGCCGTAGGGAAGCGGGACGATGAGGCCGCGACTCTCGCTACAGCCGTTCGATGATCGTCACGTTGGCGGTGCCGCCACCCTCGCACATGGTCTGCAGCCCATACCGGCCGCCGGTGCGCTCCAGTTCGCCCAGCATGGTCGCGAACAGCTTCGCCCCGGTGGCGCCCAGTGGGTGGCCCAACGCGATGGCACCACCGTTCGGATTGACCTTGGCCGGATCTGCCCCGGTCTCCTTGATCCAGGCCAGCACCACCGGCGCGAACGCCTCGTTGATCTCGACGACGTCGATATCGTCGATCGACAGCCCGGTCTTGTCCAATGCGTAGCGGGTGGCCGGAATCGGACCGGTCAGCATCAGCACCGGATCGGCTCCACGGCAGCTGATGTGGTGGATCCGGGCCCGAGGCGTCAGGTTGTGGTCTTTGACGGCCTGCTCGGAGGCCAGCAGCACCGCACTGGCACCATCGCAGATCTGGCTGGCCACCGCAGCCGTCATCCGTCCGCCGTCGCTGAGCGGCGCCAGGGCGGCCATCTTCTCCAGCGTGGTCTCGCGCGGCGTCTCGTCGACCGCGAAACCCTCGACCGCCACGATCTCGTTGTCGAAGTGCCCGCCGCGGATGGCGGCGAACGCCCGTTGGTGGCTGGCCAACGCGAAGCGCTCCATATCCTCGCGCGAGATGTCCCAGCGCTCCGCGATCATCTCCGCACCACGGAACTGCGAGATCTCCTCGTCGCCGTAGCGCTGCGCCCAGAACGCCGATTCGGCTGTCGGGGTGCTGAATCCGAATTCCCGCCCGACGATCATCGCCGAGGAGATCGGGATCCGGCTCATGTTCTGCATCCCACCGGCCAGGATCAACTCTGCGGTACCGGCCATGATCGCCTGGGCGCCGAAGGAGATCGCCTGCTGGCTGGATCCGCACTGACGGTCGACGGTGACGCCCGGTACCTCTTCGGGGTAGCCCGCCGCCAACCAGGTGAGCCGGCCGATGTTTCCGGCCTGACCGCCGATCGCGTCGACGCAGCCGACGATCGCGTCATCGACCGCAGCCGGGTCGACGTCATTGCGCCCGAAGATCCCGCGGAACGCATGCACACCGAGGTCGATCGGGTGCAGCCCGGCCAGCGCGCCGTTGCGCTTGCCGACCGGGGTGCGCACCGCGTCGATGATGTAGGCCTCAGCCATGTCCGGCCTCCTTGGTCTGGTCGGTGATTCCGCCGAGCACGATCGCGAGGTACTGCCGTCCTACCTGCTCGGCAGTCAGTGGTCCGCCGGGGTGGTACCAGCGCACCGACACCCAGGTGGTGTCGCGGATGAACCGGTAAACCAGGTCGACGTCGATATCGGCGCAGAAGTAGCCCTGTTCGATCCCCTGGGTCAGCACGTCGACCCACATCGTGCGCTGGCGGACGTTGAGTTCGTCGATATAGCTGAAACGCGGCTGGGCTGAGAGCCGCTTGGCCTCGTCCTGATAGATGACGACCTCGGCGTGATGGTGCTCGATCGCATCGAAGGACGCCATGAACAATCCCTCAAGCCGGGCAAGGGGATTGGACTCGGTGTCGATGATCCGCTGGTAGCGGTCGAAGAGCCAGTCGAGGAACCCACGCAGTACCTCGTCGACCATCGCCTCTTTCGAGGAGAAGTGGTGATAGAGGCTGCCCGAGAGGATTCCGGCGGCATCGGCGATGTCGCGGACCGTGGTGGCACGCAGACCACGCTCGGCGAACATCGTCGCGGCGAGTCCGAGGAGCTCGTCACGGCGGGTTGCCGGCTGTGCGGTCGCGTCCGTCATGGATGCTGACTCGACACCGAAATCACCTCGCCGGTCAGGTAACTCGAATAGTCGCTGGCCAGGAAGGCGATGGTGGCGGCTACTTCCCACGGCTCGGCCGCCCGGCCGAAGGCCTCGCCTTCCGACAGCCGGTCCAGCAGGTCGGGCGAACTGACCTTCTCCAGGAACCTGTGCCGGGCGATGCTGGGCGACACCGCGTTGATCCGCACCCCGTATTCGACCGCTTCGATGGCGCTGCAACGCGTCAACGCCATCACCCCGGCCTTGGCCGCCGCGTAGTGGGCCTGCGAGTGCTGCGCCCGCCAGCCCAGCACGCTGGCGTTGTTCACGATGGCACCGCCGTGACCGGCATCGCGAAAGTAGGCCAGCGCCGCCCGCGTCGCCCGCATCACCGAGGTGAGGGTGACGTTGAGAACGCGGTCCCACTCCTCGTCGGTCATCTCGATCACGGGAGTCTGCCCGCCTAGCCCGGCGTTGTTCACCAGCACATCGAGCCGTCCGAATCTGGCTGTGGTGGAGGCGATCATGGCGTCGATCTGCGCCGGGGAGGTGACATCGCACAGCACGCTTTCCACCCGTCCGAGCCCCAACGCCGACAACGCATCCCGGGTCTCGCCGAGTCGGCGTTCGTGATGGTCGGAGATCATCACATCGGCCCCCTCGAGAAGGGCCCGACGGGCGGTGGCCGAACCGATCCCGGTTCCGGCTGCCGCGGTGACCACGACCACCCTTCCC
>LFFF01000101.1 GCA_001510415.1 Actinobacteria bacterium casp-actino6
GCTCGGCCAACTCGGCGAAGAGCAGCTCAAGACGTTCGCCGGGAGGGAGTTCCACGACGTCCGGAGCTACGTTCGACGACATGACTCCATGATCGCAGCGGCGTCCGACACGATGTCGGATCCAGCCCGCGGCTACGCTCCTGCAGCGACATCATCGAGGAATTGCTCCGCTCGCGGCTAAGCCTCTTCCGGTTCGGTCAGAACCGCCTCATAGTCGCGCCCGCCGTAGAAGACGCCGACGATAACGACAACCTCCCCGGGGGCGAGGAACGCGATGACTACTCGTCGCCTCTAGCCGATGATCCGCAGCCCCGGCCGGATGTCATCGCGTGCTCTGCCCCGAAACGGCATGGTTGCGATGTCCTCGCAGAACGCCACGATCGAATCCGTGAACCGTGCCGCCGCCTCGGGGTACCCGTCCGCGGCGATATAGCGGTAGAGATCAACCAGGTGTTGTTCGGCCTCTGGGGTGAAGACGGTGCGGGGCGTCACACGGTCCGTGACTGCTCGGCGGCGAGGCGAGCCCTTACCGCACTGGGCGAAATGGTGCGTGTGGGGTCTGCGACTGTGGCGTCGTAAGCCGCGGCCACCTCTGTCTGAAGCCATGCCTCTACCGCGCGGTCCCGGGCGAATAGAGCGCGCAGGCCTTCCCGGATCACTTCGCTCTCGCTGGCGTACTCGCCGGCGGACACTTTCTCGCGGAGGGCGGCGGCCATGTCGGTCGGCAACGTAATGCTCAGCTGTCGGGTTGTTCGCACAGTCGACTCCTCGTTTCGGTAGGATTTAATCCTACTCTTGGTGCGCCCCTCGTCTGAGCAATTAAGCGAGCAAGCTTTCCTGATCGACTTCTCGACGTGAAACTGTGGCGGAGCGCATAACGGCGTCCGCGACGCAGCCGAACAACGAACGCTGCTGCTGCTGCTGCTGCGCTGCTGCTGCTGTGAGAGGGAACGCTGACCCGACTAAGTCCCGCACCGGAGTGAACCTTCCGAGGTCTCAGGTCGGCGTCGGGCAGCACGGGCTCCGTGAATTAGTCGCAAACCGCGCCGCGGGCGGCTGATCCGACCAGTTTGCGGTACTTGGCCAGCACGCCGGCGGTGTAGCGCGGCGGTGGCGGCTCGAATCCGACTCGGCGCAGGTCGATGTCGGACGGATCGACCAGGATGTCCAACGTCCCGTTGGCCACATCGAGTCTGATGCGGTCCCCATCGGCGACGAACGCGATCGGTCCACCGTCGACCGCCTCCGGCGCGACGTGGCCGACGCACAACCCGGTGGTGCCGCCGGAGAACCGGCCGTCGGTGAGGAGTAGGACGTCCTTGCCCAGACCGGCGCCCTTGATGGCGCCGGTGATCGCGAGCATCTCGCGCATACCGGGGCCACCCTTGGGGCCCTCGTAGCGGATCACCACGACGTCGCCGGCGGTGATGGTGCCATCCTCCAGTGCGTCCATGGCCGCCCGTTCACCGTCGAAAACCCTTGCGGTGCCTTCGAACACGGTGGCATCGAAGCCGGCCGATTTGACCACCGCGCCCTCCGGGGCCAGTGAGCCGTGCAGGATCGTGATACCGCCGGTGGGATGAATCGGGTTGTTCATCGCGCGCAGCACCTTGCCGTCGAGATCCGGCGGATTGATGCCGGCGAGGTTCTCCGCCATGGTTTTCCCGGTGACCGTCAGCGCGTCGCCGTGCAGCAGTCCGGCGTCCAGCAGTGCCTTCATGATCACCGGCACGCCGCCGATGCGGTCGACATCGGTCATCACGTTCTTGCCGAACGGTTTGACGTCGGCGAGATGCGGGACCCTGGCGCCGACGCGGGTGAAGTCGGCAAGCGACAACTCCACCCGGGCCTCGTGCGCGATGGCCAGCAGATGCAGGACGGCGTTGGTCGACCCGCCGAAGGCCATGACCACCGCGATGGCGTTCTCGAACGCCTCCTTGGTGAGGATGTCGCGGGCGGTGATACCGCGGCGCAGCAGTTCCACCACGGCCATGCCACTGCGCCGCGCGTACCCGTCGCGGCGCCGGTCGGTGGCCGGTGGGGCGGCACTGCCCGGCAGTGACATGCCCAGGGCCTCGGCCGCACTGGCCATGGTGTTGGCGGTGTACATGCCTCCGCAGGCGCCCTCGCCCGGGCAGATTGCGCGTTCGATCGCGTCGACGTCCGCCCGAGACATCAGGCCGCGGGCGCAGGCGCCGACCGCCTCGAAGGCATCGATGATCGTGACGTCCATCTCGGTGCCGTCGGACAGTTTGGCCCGGCCCGGCAGAATCGACCCGGCGTAGAGGAACACCGCGGCCAGGTCCAGTCGTGCCGCGGCCATCAGCATCCCGGGCAGCGACTTGTCGCACCCGGCCAGCAGCACCGAACCGTCGAGGCGCTCGGCCTGCACCACGGTCTCCACGCTGTCGGCGATGATCTCGCGCGATACCAGCGAGAAGTGCATGCCCTCGTGGCCCATCGAGATACCGTCGGACACCGAGATGGTGCCGAACTCCATGGGAAAGCCGCCGGCCTCGAAGACCCCCTCTTTGACGGCCCGGGCCAATCGCTGCAGCGACAGGTTGCACGGGGTGATCTCGTTCCATGACGACGCCACCCCGATCTGCGGTTTGGCGAAATCGTCGTCGCCCATGCCGACCGCGCGGAGCATGCCGCGGGCGGCGGCCCTCTCCAGGCCGTCGGTGACGTCTCGGCTGCGGGGCTTGATGTCAGGGGTGTCGCTCACGTCCTCAAGTATGACCTGCTCACAAGTGCCGCCCAAATCGTGCCATATACCCCCTGAGGGTATGCGGTACAGTGCGGTCATGACATCGCCCATCACCCGCATGACGGCCGGATTGATCGCAGCCGCCACCGTCATCGCCCTGTCCGGCTGCAGCACCGGCGCCCGGGAGGACCGCGGTGCGGCAGACGCTCCGCCGACCTCCGCCGAAGCCGCAACCGGCCGCAACACCGACGACGTGATGTTCGCCCAGCTGATGATTCCGCATCACCAGCAGGCCGTTGAACTGGCCGCCCTGGTGCCCGACCGGTCGACGGATCCGGAACTGATCCGATTGGCCGCGACGATCGCCGGCCAGCAGCAGCCCGAGATCACCGCCATGAAAGCGATGCTGGCCCAGTGGGAGGTCGAGTCGTCCGAGACGCCACATCAGGGCGCGCACGGGATGACCATGGCCGGGATGGTGGATGAGGCCACCATGGTCAGGCTGGAAGCGCTCAAGGGTCCGGAGTTCGACACACTGTGGCTGCGGTCGATGATCGCCCATCATCAGGGCGCCATCGAGATGGCGAATGTGGAGATCACCGACGGAAGCAACGTCGACATGGTCGGGCTCGCCCGGGCCATCGTCAGCGCCCAGCAGCGCGAGATCGACCAGATGACGCAGATGCTGGCAGGTATGGAGGGTTGATGTGACCGGCGCCCAAGGCTATTCGGCCAGCAAGGACAACTACGCGAAGCGACTTCGTCGTATCGAGGGCCAGGTCCGTGGCATCGCCCGGATGATCGACGAGGAGAAATACTGCATCGACATCCTCACCCAGATCAGCGCCGTGAACAGCGCGCTGCAGTCGGTGGCGCTCGGACTGCTGGATGAACATCTCAACCACTGCGTGAGTCACGCCGTCGCCGAGGGTGGGGAGGAGGCCGAGCGGAAACTGGCGGAGGCTTCGGCCGCCATCGCCCGGCTGGTGCGCTCCTGAACTGACCAGCGTCCCGGTCTCCTCGGCCGGACTCCTGGCGTGCCGAGCGGTTCAGGACGGCGTGGCAAGCCCATACTCGGGGTGTGCCGACCGGGCCCTGCCAATGACAATCGACTGCCAATGACAATCGACGCCGAGCCGCGGCCCGGGCCCTGGACGCCGCGGGTCACGCTCTCGCTGGCGGTGCTCGCCGCTGCCGCCTTCGTGTACGTCACCGCCGAGATCATGCCGGTCGGGGCGCTTCCGGCGATCGCCGCCGACCTGGGCGTCAGCGAGGCCATGGTGGGCACGTTGCTGGCCAGCTATGCGCTGGTCGCGGCGGTGGCCACGGTGCCGTTGGTGCGGCTCACCGCAGCCTGGCCGCGACGCCGGACGTTGATCGTCACCCTGGTCTGCCTGACCGTCTCGCAGCTCATCTCGGCGCTGGCGCCGACGTTCGCGGTGCTGGCCCTCGGACGGGTGTTGTGTGCGCTCACCCATGGGCTGATGTGGTCGGTCATCGCCCCCATCGGCATCCGGTTGGTCCCGTCGTCGCACGCCGCGCGCGCCACCATGGCCGTGTACGTGGGGACCGGACTGGCGCTGGTCGTCGGCAGCCCGCTGACGGCGGCGCTGAGTGAGTTATGGGGCTGGCGGCTGGCCGTCGTCGCGATCACCGTGGCCGCCGCCGTGGTGCTGGTCGCCGCCCGGGTGACCCTGCCGTTGATGGCGGTGCCGGCCACCAGTGGCGGCGCCGGTGCGCGCCGGACCCCGCACCACCGGAACCGTCCGCTGGTCACCATGAGTGTGCTGACGCTGGTCGGCGTCACCGGGCATTTCATCTCCTACACCTTCATCGTGGTGATCATCAGGGACATCGTCGGTGTCGGCGGAACCAACCTGGCCTGGCTGCTGGCGGCCTACGGCATCGCCGGCCTGGCCGCGATGGGTGTTCTCGCGCGCCCGGGCGACCGCCGTCCGAAGGCCGCCGTCGTCGGTTGTATGGCCGGGCTGACATTGGCATTCGCGGTGCTGGCGGCACTGGGCTTCGCCGACCGCGACAGCTTCCCGACCCTGCTCACCGGGATCGTCGCCGTCCTGGTCTGGGGGGCGACGGCCACCGCCATCCCGCCGATGTTGCAGTCCGCCGCCATGCGGCACTGCCCCGAGGACCCGGATGGTGCATCGGGCCTGTACGTGGCCGCCTTCCAGATCGGCATCATGGCCGGCTCGCTGATCGGCGGCCTGCTGTTCGAGCACGGCGGTGAACCGGTCATGCTGACCGCCTCGGCAGTGTTGATCGCCGCGGCGCTGGTCAGCGTCCTGGTCCGCCGGGATCTGTTCGCGGCGACCGGCGGCAGCCCCGTCCCGGTCGGCAGAAAGTAACGCTCGTCACCCTGATCCCGATCATCATCACAGTTCAGCGTGTTGTGAGGCGTTCGTGTGCCGGGGCCATCGTTGGCGCTGTGTAACACTGGGACGACATCGAACACCGGAATAACGCCGGTCGAATTGGAGGATTGTTGTGATGCGGGTGAGAGGCGCTCTGGCCGTCGCGCTGTGTGTCATCGGTTGCACTGCCGGACTGGGCAGTGGCTCGGCGCTGGCCGATCCGGAGCCCCCACCGCCGCCCGTCCTCGATGCGCCGGTGCCGGTTGAGGCGATGCCGGTCGAACTGCCCCCGCCGCCGCCCCCGATGCCGGGTGACCTGGCAGCCCCCGGCGTGGTGCCGCCGACCGCGGCCCCCACCAAGCCGCCGGCCCCGAGTGTCAACCCTGCAGTTCCGCAGTCCAGCACCAACACCAGCACCGTCAAGGGCCAGAACAACTCGCCCTACGTGGGCGAGCCGGTGTTTGCGCCGCCGAGCTTCAACCCGGTCAACGGGGCACTGGTCGGTGTCGCCAAGCCGATCATCATCAACTTCCAGCGGCCGATCGCCAATCGCGCGTTGGCCGAGCAGGCCATCCACATCTCATCGAACCCCCCGGTTCCGGGCGCGTTCTACTGGACCCTCGACACCCAGGTGCGGTGGCGGCCGTACAACTTCTGGCCGGCCGACACCGTGGTCAACATCGACGCCAGTGGGGCGAAGTCCAGCTTCCGGGTCGGCGACTCCCTGGTGGCCACCATCGACGACAACACCCACACGATGACGGTCGTCCGCAACGGCGAGGTGGAGAAGACCTTCCCGGTGTCGATGGGCATGGACAACGGCAAGCACGAGACCAAGAACGGCACCTACTACGTGCTGGAGAAGTTCCCGGACCTGGTGATGGACTCCTCGACCTACGGCGTCCCGGTCAATTCGACGTACGGCTACAAGATCAAGGTGCAGTGGGCGGTCCGGATCGACAACAGCGGCGGTTTCGTCCATGGCGCGCCGTGGTCGGTGGGAGATCAAGGCAAGCGCAATGTCAGCCACGGCTGTATCAACCTCAGCCCGGCGAACGCGAAGTGGTTCTACGACAACTTCGGCAGCGGTGACCCGATCGTCGTGAAGAACTCCGGGGGCGGCCTCTACACCAAGCCCGACGGTGCCGACGATTGGCAGTGGACGCTGTACTGACCTGCCGTTGGCGTAGGGCTGGTCAGTTCCAGATCCGCACCCGCTGCTGCGGGTCGAGGTAAAGGGCGTCGTCTTCGCCGACACCGAACGCCTCGTAGAAGGCGTCGATATTGCGCACCACCCCATTGCACCGGAACTCGGGCGGCGAATGCGGGTCGGTGGCAAGGCGGCGCACGGCCTCGGCGGGCCGGGACTTGGTGCGCCACACCTGGGCCCAGCCGAACAGCACCCGCTGTACTCCGGTGAGACCGTCGATCACCGGTGCCTCGGCGCCGCCCAGCGACAGCCGGTAGGCCAGCAGTGCGATCGACAGCCCGCCGAGGTCGCCGATGTTCTCCCCGACGGTGAACGCGCCCTGCACATGCGGTTGCTCGGGCCGATCCTGCAGATCACGCGGGACGTAGGTCTCGTACTGCTCGATCAGCCGGGTGGTGCGGGCGGTGAATTCACGGCGGTCGGAATCCGTCCACCAGTCGAGGAGGTGGCCGTCGCCGTCGTACTTCGACCCCTGATCGTCGAAACCATGGCCGATCTCATGGCCGATTACCGCCCCGATCCCCCCGTAGTTGGCTGCATCATCGGCCTCGGCATCGAAGAACGGGGGCTGCAGAATCGCGGCCGGGAACACGATCTCGTTCATCCCCGGGTTGTAGTAGGCGTTGACCGTCTGCGGGGTCATGAACCACTCGTCGCGGTCCACGGGGGCGCCGAGTTTGGCAAACTCGCGGTCGGTCTCCACCTCGGCGCCGCGGATCACGTTGCCGTACAGGTCGTCCCGGCGAATCACCAGTGCCGAGTAGTCCCGCCAGGAGGCCGGGTATCCGATCTTGGCGGTGAACGTGTCCAGCTTGGTCAGAGCCCGCTCGCGAGTGGCCGGGGTCATCCACTCGAGTTCGTTGATACTGACCCGGTAGGCCTCCAGCAGGTTGGCGACCAGAACGTCCATCCGCGCCTTGGCATCCGGCGGGAAGTGGAGTTCGGTGTAGAGCCGGCCCACCGCGTCGCCCACCAGGCTCTCCACCAGGGAGACACCCCGCTTCCAGCGCTCCCGGATCTGTTCGGTGCCGGACAGGGTGCGGCCGTAGAAGGCGAAGTCGCCCTCGACCATAGCGGTGGTGAGGACCGCCGCCCTGGCGTGGATGAGCCGCCAACGGGTCCAGTCCTGCCAGTCGGCGAACTCCGCCGCCGACCACAGTCCGGCGAACGCCGTCAGGTAGTCCGGTTGGCGCACAACAAGTTCGGCCGCCGCATCGGGCGAGGTACCCAGCGCCGTAACCCAGCCTGACCAGTCGAATCCGGGTGCCCAGTCCGGCAGCTCGGCGAAGGTCCGGAGGTTGTAGCTCAGGTCGGCGTCGCGGCGGCGCACCACATCCCAGTGGGCGGCGGCGAGTTTGGTCTCCAGCGCCACGATCCGGCCGGCCCGCTCGGCGTGCTCGTCCGGTGTTCCGCCGTAGACGAGGGCGAACATCGACGCGATATGAGCCGGGTAGGCGCCCAGAATGGCGGCGTGCTGGTCGTCCCGGTAGTAGGACTCGTCGGGCAGCCCGAGCCCGGACTGGGTGAGGTGCACCAGATAACGCGACGAGTCCTTGGAATCGGTGTCGACGTAGAGGCCGACGCCGCCGCCGACCCTGGTCCGCTGCAGCCGGCCGATCACCGCGGCCAGCGACCCCGGATCGGTGGCGCCGTCGATCAAGGACAACTCATCCAGAAGCGGTGTCAGACCGCGGCGCTCGACGGTCTCTTCATCGAGGAAACTGGCGTAGAGGTCACCGATGCGCTGCCCGTCGCCGTCGCCACCGTCCGGGGCGTTTGACACCGGGGCCGCCGCGGCCCGGGTGATGATCTCGCGAACCTGTTCCTCGGCGCGGTCGTAGAGCTGGCGGAAAGCTCCGTCGGTGGCCCGGTCGGCGGGCATCTGGTAGTCGGCCAGCCAGCGGCCGTTGACGTGGCCGAACAGATCGTCCTGCGGGCGCACCGAGGAATCGCAGTGCGTGAGGTCGATTCCGGAGCGTCGGGTATCTGGTGTCACGTCACCATCCTTACCACCCGCGCCGTCCCGACGGTGCAGCCCGGTAGCCTCGCCTGCATGCCAGAAGCTGACGAGGCGGCGGGTGCCGGCGAAGCGCGGGTCGGCGGGGGCGGGCAGCGGCCCGGAACGCTGTCCGGGTTCGGCGCCGCCTCGGCGGTCCTGGCTGTGCTTGCGGTGATCGCCGTCGCCGCGATCGCGGTGCTGTGGTCGGGCCACCGGGGCGCCGAGGGGGAGCGCACCCATCAGGCCCGGGCGATGCAGGCGGCGGCCGACTGGACCGCCGTGCTGATCAACATGAACGCCGACAACGTCGAGGCGAGTATGGCGCGATTGCGCGACGGCACGGTCGGTGACCTCAATACCGGGTTCGAGGCCGCGATCGCGCCGTATCGCGACGTGGTCAGGACCCTGCGGTCCCGGACCTCCGGTCAGGTCGAATCGGTCTCGATCGAGGAGTTGCACAACAATCTCGACACCAAGCCCGGCGAGCGTCCGGCGCCGGCGGCGCTGCCCCCCGATCTGGCAACAAGGACCGACATCGTCCTGGTCGTCGCGACATCGGTCAGCGAGAACGCCGGCAACAAACCGACGACGGTCCGCTGGAATCTGCGGCTCGGCGTCTCCGAGGTCGAGGGCACGGCGATGATCTCCCGGCTGGAGTCGATGCGGTGAGGAACCGGTTGCGGGTGCTGGCCATCGACGTGGCCGCGCCGCTGGCCGCGATCGCCGGGCTGGTGATGATCGGTGTGATGCTGGGCTGGCCGCTGTGGTGGGTGTCGGCATGTTCGGTGCTGTGCCTGCTGATCGTCCAGGCCGTCATCGTCAATATCGTCGGCTATCGACGTGACTCGGTCACGGTCGGCACCGATGACGACGCTCCCGGCCTGCGGCTGGCCGTGGTCGGTCTCGCGACGGCGGTACTCGCCGCGGCGGTGGCCGTCGGGTACACCCACTGGACCGTGCCGGATCGGGCGTTCGCCCGCGATTCCGCCGAGGTGGTCCGGATCGCCTCGGAGGTCGCCGAAGCGACCGCGACGTTCAGCCCGAGCGACCCGTCGTCATCGATCGAGCGGGTGATGTCCTTGATGGCGCCGGACAGTGCGGAGTCTTTCAAGGCTCAGTTCACCCCCGCCACAATGGATCTGGCCAAACGTAAGGTGACCGCGGAGGCGCGGACCATCTCGGCCGGTCTGGAGGTGCTGAGTCGGTCGGCGGCCGCCGTAGCCGTGGTGATGCGTGGGACCCAGAGCACACCCGGGGAGCCGCCGAGTAGTGCCGTGCTGGCACTGCGGGTGGCGCTGTCCCAGGTGGACGGTGGGTGGAAGGTGGTCGACGTCGCTCCGGTCAGTCCGCGGTGAGCCGGGCGTAGTCGACCTTCAGGCACCGGTCCATCACAACCGTCAGGCCGGCGGCCCGGGCCCGTTCGGCAACCGGCTCATGGCGCAGTCCCTGCTGCAGCCACAGATATCGCGGGGGCGGATCCAGGGCGAGGATCTCGTCGAGCACCTCGGGGAGGTCCTGGTAGCGGCGGAAGACGTCCACCATGTCCGGTGTCACCGGAAGATCCGCCAGCCGCGGGTAGGCCGCGATGCCGCCGACATCGGTGATGTTCGGGTTGACCGGATAGAGCTGGTAGTGGCTGTGCCGCGCCAGATAGGCGAACACGTCGTGGCTGGGCCGCCTCGGGTTGTCCGATGCCCCGAGGACCGCCACGGTGCGGGTCTCGCGCAGGATCTCCCGAAGCTCAGCGGGAGTCGGGTTCGGGGTAGTCACCGTGGGCCTCGTCGCGGTTCTGTTCCTGGGCGCGCTGGGCGCGCATCTTGGCAAATCTGTCCGACAGCCGGCGCATCCGGATCATCAGCGAGGCCGGCGGGCTCACCGTCGAGTCGAGGTATGCGCTCAGGTCGCCACCGGTGACGCCGATCCGGGAAGCGAACTCGGGTTCGGTGAGACCGGAACGCTCCAGCAACAACCTGACGTGCCGGGCGGCCTCTGCCCGTTCGTTGGCCTCCAGGTGTCTGCGTGCCCGTCCAAGAACCTCGTTCAGCGCCCGTGAGACTCCGTACGGGGCGGCGACCTCCAGGACCTCTTCGACCTGGCGGGCGGTGCGGCCGTAGGGATCGCGTTTGACGGCCATGACGATGCGTTGCCAGATTGCGATATCGCCGGATTCCAACGCCGCGCGGATCGAGGCGGTGGGCCAGAACTCGACGGGCGGGTCATCGGCCGGGCCGTCGATCGGGCCGTCGATCGGGCCGTGATGTTGGCGAGTCAACTCGCCTCCTCCAGAATCGCCACCGCGAGCGCCAGGCACCGTCGCCGAACGTCGTCCCACTGTGCCTCCGCGTCCGGTCCCGACCATCCGTCACCGTCGGCGCCGTCGGCCGCAACCGGATCGGCCAGCCGGCGGACCAGTTGGGTCGCGATCCAGCTCCGCTCCGGTCGCCCAGCACTGTAGTACCCGTCGATCCCGGCCAGCACCGTGGCGGCATTGTCGATGTCCATCGCGTCGACCAACTCCACCAGTTCGGCATAGTCGGCGCGGGTGTTGCGACACAGCACCAGGCAACTCTTCATGCGCAGGGTCTCGGCCGCGGTCGGGATCTGCAGTCGGTCGCCGGTGGGCAGCTGGACATTGGTGGTCTCGACCGGGCTGCGGCGCCGCACCGGGGTCTCGGTCTCCAGTGCGTCCAGCGCCACCGCCAGTCTGCC
>LFFF01000102.1 GCA_001510415.1 Actinobacteria bacterium casp-actino6
CTCGGACACTTCGTGTCCTGTCTGGTCTACCTGCCGCGCGACCGCTACACCACCGCCGTGCGGCTTGCCATGCAGGGCATTCTGATGCGCCAATTCGGCGGTGACAGCATCGACTACGCCGCCCGCGTTACCGAATCACCCTGGGCCGTCGTCCATTTCACCGTTCGGCTTCCCGATGAGCCCAGCCCCGGGCCGATCGACATCTCCGAGTCCAACCGGGTCCGTATCCAGCAACTGCTCACCGCGGCCACCCGCACCTGGGCCGACCGGCTGCTCGCATCGGTCCAGACCGGAGCCATCGCCGGGCCGGTTGCCGAGCACTACGCCGGCGCGTTGCCCGAGGAGTTCAAGCAGGTTGTCACCCCGGATGAGGCGATCACCGATATCGGCATCATCGAGGCGCTGGAGCCGGACTCGGTTGAACTTCAGCTGGAACCCGGCGACGTCGGCCGGCAGGCCTTCCTCACCTGGTATCTGGGCGGGGCTTCGGCGTCGCTGAGCCAGCTGTTGCCCATGCTGCAGTGCATGGGCGTCGAGGTCCTCGAGGAGCGGCCGTTCACCGTGGTCCGCCCGGACGGCCTCACCGTGCGGATCTACCAGTTCACCATCTGTCCCGACGCTTCGGTTCCGGACTCGGCGATGACACAGGACTGGGACGCCACGGCGGCGCGGTTCACCGAAGCCGTGACCGCCATCTGGCAGGGCCGTGTCGAGGTCGACCGGTTCAACGAACTCGTCCTGCGCGCCGGTCTGAGCTGGCAGCAGGTCACCGTGTTGCGTGCCTATGCGAAGTATCTGCGACAGGCCGGATTTCCCTACAGCCAGTCCCATATCGAGTCGGTGCTGGATGAGAACATCTCGACCGCCCGAGCGCTGGTCGCGCTGTTCGAGGCGATGTTCGACCCGGACTCCGCTGCCAACGGCCGCGACGCCAAGGCCGCGGCCCGAGCCGTTGCCGCCGATATCGAAGCGTTGGCCAGCTTGGACACCGACCGGGTACTTCGGGCCTTCGCCTCGCTGATCGAGGCGACCCTGCGCACCAACTTCTACGTCACCGGGCCGGAGTCCGCACGCGCCCGAAATGTGTTGTCCATCAAGGTCAATCCGGAGCTCATCGACGAACTGCCGCTACCCAGGCCGCGTTTCGAGATCTTCGTCTACTCCCCGCGGGTCGAGGGTGTGCATCTGCGCTTCGGTCCGGTCGCCCGGGGTGGGCTGCGCTGGTCGGACCGGCGCGAGGACTTCCGCACCGAGATCCTCGGTCTGGTCAAGGCCCAGGCGGTGAAGAACGCCGTCATCGTTCCGGTCGGGGCCAAGGGCGGGTTCGTCCTCAAACGGCCACCCGCGGCCACCGGTGACGCCGCGGCAGACCGGGAGTCCCTCCGCGACGAGGGAGTGGCCTGTTACCGGCTGTTCATCGCAGGCCTGCTCGATATCACCGACAATGTCGTCGCCGGGCAGGTGGTCACGCCGCGGGACGTGGTGCGTCGCGACGGTGACGACGCCTATCTGGTGGTGGCCGCCGACAAGGGCACCGCCACCTTCTCCGACATCGCCAATGAGGTGGCGCAGTCCTACGGATTCTGGCTCGGGGACGCCTTCGCCTCCGGCGGGTCGGTCGGCTACGACCACAAGGCGATGGGCATCACGGCCAAGGGCGCCTGGGAATCGGTCAAGCGGCACTTCCGGGAGATGGGTGTCGACACCCAGGCCGAGGATTTCACCGTCGCCGGCGTCGGGGATATGAGCGGTGACGTGTTCGGCAACGGCATGATGCTCTCGCCGCACATCCGATTGGTCGCCGCCTTCGACCACCGGCATATCTTCATCGATCCCGACCCCGAAGCGGCCCGGTCCTTCGAGGAGCGTCGCCGGTTGTTCGACCTGCCGCGGTCCAGTTGGCAGGACTACGAGCCCGGCCTGATCAGCGCCGGAGGCGGCGTGTTCAGCAGACAGCAGAAGTCGATCGTGGTCACCGAACAGATGCGCCGGGCCCTGGGCGTCGACGCCGATATCGCCGAGATGACCCCGCCCGACCTCATCCGTGCCATCCTCTGCGCTCCGGTCGACCTGCTGTTCAACGGCGGTATCGGCACCTATGTCAAAGCCGAGGCGGAGTCCGACGCCGCAGTCGGCGACCGGGCCAACGACGCGGTGCGGGTCAACGCCAACCAGGTGCGCGCCAAAGTGATCGGTGAGGGCGGGAACCTGGGCGTGACATCGCTGGGCCGCGTCGAATTCGACCTGTGCGGGGGCCGCATCAACACCGATGCCCTGGACAACTCGGCCGGGGTGGACTGCTCCGACCACGAGGTCAACATCAAGATCCTGGTGGACTCGCTGGTCGTTGCCGGCCGGATCGACCCCGGCGACCGCGCCGATCTGCTGGCGTCGATGACCGACGAGGTGTCCCGGTTGGTCCTCGCCGACAACGGTGACCAGAACGACCTGATGGGCACTAGTCGGGCCAACGCGCCGGGCCTGCTCAACGTGCATGCCCGCCAGATCCGCGAATTCGAGGACCGCCGCGGCCTCAACCGCGAACTGGAGGCACTGCCCTCTGACAAGGAGATCCTCCGCCGCGAGGAGATCGGTGCCGGGCTGACCTCGCCGGAACTGGCCACCGTGATGGCACACGTCAAGCTGGCGCTCAAAGATGAGGTGCTGGCCTGCGATCTGCCCGATCAGGAAGTGTTCGCGGCCCGGCTTCCGCGCTATTTCCCGGCGCAGTTGCGGGACGGTTTCGCCACCGATATCCGCGGCCACCAACTGCGCCGCGAGATCCTCACCACGATGCTGGTGAACAACGTCGTCGACACCGGCGGGATCACCTTCGCCTACCGGGTCACCGAGGACGCCGGGGTGGGTTATGTCGATGCGGTCCGCGCCTTCGCGGCGGCTGACGCGATCTTCGGCATCGAGCAGACCTGGCGGCACATCCGGTCGGCCGGCGATCAGCACCGGGTGCCGGTCGCCGTGACCGACCGGATGACCCTGGACCTTCGCCGGCTGCTCGACCGGTCGGCCCGGTGGCTGCTCAATTACCGGCCGCAGCCGTTGGCGGTCGGTGCCGAGATCAACCGGTTCGCCGCCAAGGTCGCCGCATTGACCCCGGGAATGCCGGGGTGGGTGCGCGGTGACGATCAGGTGATCGTGGCCAAGGAATCCGGTGAGTTCGCCGTGCACGGCGTCCCGCAGGATCTGGCCTACGCGGTGGCCTGCGGGCTCTACAAGTACAGCCTGCTCGACGTCATCGACATCGCCGACATCATCGACCGGGATCCCGCGGAGGTCGCCGACACCTATTTCGCCTTGATGAATTACCTGGGCACCGATGGGCTGCTGACGGCGGTATCCGGTCTGCCGCGCGATGACCGGTGGCATTCACTGGCCCGGTTGGCCGTTCGTGACGATATCTACGGTTCGTTGCGCGCCTTGTGTTTCGACGTGATGGCGGTGGGGGAGCCCGAGGAGACGGGTGAGCAGAAGATCGCCGAATGGGAGCAGGTCAACGGATCCAAGGTGAGCCGGGCCCGGCGGACGCTGACCGAGATCCGGGCTCACGGGGCGGCTGATCTGGCCACCCTGTCGGTAGCGGCCCGCCAGATCCGCAGCATGACCCGGACGAGCGGAACCGGAACCAGTGGCTGAGCCGGCGGGCACCGGCTTCACCACCGGTGTGCGGGTGCGCTGGTCGGATATCGACATGTACCAGCACGTCAACCACGCCACCATGGTGACGATCCTGGAGGAGGCCCGGGTCGACTTCCTTCGGGAGCCGTTCGCCGAGGATGTCGTGACCATCGGGCTGTTGATTCACGAGGTGCTGGTGCTCTACAAAGGGCAACTCCGCCTTGCCGATTCACCCCTGCAGGTGACGATGTGGACCAAACGGTTGCGTGCGGTGGACTTCACCCTCGGCTACGAGGTGCGCGCGGTCGGGGCGGCACCAGGTTCGCGGCCTGCGGTGATCGCTGAAACTCAACTGGCAGCGGTGCATATCGAGGAGCAGCGACTGGTGCGGCTGTCATCCACCCATCGGGAGTATCTGCAGCGCTGGCTCCGATGATCTCGATTCCCGAAGCCGCCGATCGTGCCGATCTCTCCGTGTTCGCCGAGCGGATCCTGCGGCTCGACGAGACCGCCGTCATCCGATTGCGCACCCGGGCTGACGGATTGATCGGCGCCTGGGCGGCAACGGGTTTCGATGTTCTCGTCGCCCGGGTGGTGGCGGGCAGTATGGCGCGGCCGGACGTCACCTGCGGTGCCGACGAGCTGCGGCGCGGACTCGCGGCGGCTGACGAGGCGGGAGTCGTCGATCCGGGCTACCCGATGGACTCCGCCTGGCGATCAGCACTGCCGCCGGAGACGGGTTTCGTTCACGTCGATGACGTGCCCACCGCCGTGCTGGCCGAGTTGGCGCGCAACGGCACCGACCTGGCGCGCGAGCATGCGGGTCCACTCGGACCACCGGCCTCGCTGCTGGATCAGGAAGTGCTGCAAGTCAGTTCGGAGACCCAGACGGTGGCGGTGCCGATGCGCTGCGCACTGGTTCTTGCTGCAATGGGTTTTGCGCCCGATGCGCCGGGTGAAGTGGTGCGGGTGCGGGTGATGCCGGCCTGGTTGCGCATCGATGCCCGATTCGGGTCGGCGTTCCGCCGCCGCGGAGATCCGGTCCTGCTGCTGAACTGAGCGTCCGATTCCGCCTCGCGAACGCGATTGGGCTGCCAAACTCCTCGCATGGTCGACAAGAACAAGCCCTGGTTCAAGCTCTACGACAAGGGCGTGCCGTACTCCGTCATCTATCCGCCGCTGTCGATCAAGCAGATGTTCAACAGTTGCGCGGAGAAGCATCCGGACCGCGACTACCTGATCATCAACGATATGAGCCTGCCGTACGGGCTGGTCAACATGATGGCCCGCAAGGCGGCCAACGCCCTGATCACGCTCGGCGTCAAGAAAGGCGACCGGGTCGCCATCATGGCGCCCAATGTGCCGCAGTACGTCATCGCCTTCCAGGCCTGCGCCAAACTCGGCGCCATCGTGGTGCCCATCAACCCGTTGGCGGCCGGGCCCGAGGTGCATCACTACGTCAGGGACAGCGGTGCCGAGACCGTTATTGTGCTGGCCGCGTTCGCCAAGGGGCCCATCGACGTCCTGAAGGCCAGCCAGAAAAGCGGGGACACCCCACTGCGCACTGTGATCACCTTCCAGGTGCCGTCGGTGACCTCCGAAGTCGAGTCCGGCCCGGGCATCCACGACTTCAACGAGATCGTCGGGGCTGCGTCGGATTCCGAGCCCGACACCGATATTCGCGGCGCCGATGTCCTGATGCTGCAGTACACCGGCGGCACCACCGGTCTGTCCAAGGGCTGCGTGCTGACCAACGACAACCTGGTGTCGATCGCTTACCAGGAGAACTACTGGATGGCTCCGCTGATCGACAAGGACGAACCGCTGCGCTGCCTGGCGGCAGTCCCGATCTATCACATCTACGGCTTCAACATGAACGTCAACGCCAACCACATCAGCGGTGGAACGATCATCATGGTGCCCCAGCCCAGCGTCGACAATGTGTTGGAGGCGATCAACAAACACGAGCCCAACCTGTTCCCGGCCGTGCCCGCCATGATCATCGGCCTCAATCAGCACCCCGATATCGCCACCTCGAAGGTCGGCTCCGTCAAGGCGGTCGTCTCGGGTTCGGCGCCCCTGCCGTTGGAGGCGATGAAGACGTTCGAGGAACTCTCCGGCGCGCTTATCTTCGAGGGATACGGGATGTCAGAGACGTCCAATATCGTCACCGCCAATCCTCTCTTCACTGTTCGTAAGCCCGGGGGTGTCGGTATCCCGTTCCCGGACAACGATGTTCGTATCGTCGACCTCGAGGACCCGGACAAGGACATGCCGCTCGGTGAACCCGGCGAGCTCCTCTGCAAGGGTCCGACCGTCATGCGGGAGTACTGGAACAACCCCGCCGAGACCGAGAAGACCTTCCGGGACGGCTGGCTGCTCACCGGCGATATCGCGGTGATGGACTCCGACGGGCACATCTTCATCGTGGACCGCAAGAAGGACATGATCCTGTCCAGCGGGTTCAACGTCTACCCGCGGGAGATCGACGAACTGATGTACACCCATCCGAAGGTGTTGCAGGCCTGCTCCTTCGGCATCCCGGACCCCAAGCGCGGTGAGAGCCTGAAGTTGACACTGGTGCTCAAGCCGGGCGAGGAGATGACCGTCGAGGAGGTTCGGGAGTTCTGCAAGTCCAACCTGTCCCGCTACAAGGTCCCCGTCCAGGTGGCGTTCCTGACGGAACTTCCGGTCACCTCGGTGGGCAAGCCCGATCGCAAGAAGCTGAGGCAGCTGGAACTCGACGGCCTGCTGACCTGAACCGGCATCAGAACGACGAGTTCACCATCGCGTCGGCCGCCATCTCCAGGTAGGCCAGCAGTTCGCGGCGGTGCTCGTCATCCAGCGTCGCGGAGTCGATCGAGGCGACCGCGGTGTGCATACAGCGCAGCCAGGCGTCGCGCTCGATGGGCCCGATCCGGAACGGTGCGTGGCGCATCCGCAGCCGCGGGTGACCCCGCTGATCGGAGTAGGTCCGCGGACCGCCCCAGTACTGCTCGAGGAACATCCGCAACCGGTCCTCGGCGGCATCGAACTCGTCTTCTGGATAGAGCGGGCGCAGTACCTCGTCCTCGCGTACCAGTTGGTAGAACCGCGCCACGATGGAGCGGAATGTCTCGGCACCGCCCACCGCCTGATAGAAGGTCGGCGGAGTCGGCTGTGCAGGATCGGCCACGCCTCCATTGAACACGAGGTGAATACGCGTGCGATCGTCGCCGATCCGTGGTGCACTGGTCTGCGGAGGACGGATGGCGCAGCGCAAACGTAACCCCGCGGGTCTGGCGGGTCACCGGCCTGCGCTGCATAGCGTCGAGGCCGGCCCCGAGGGATCGATCTGGGGGCGACGCCGGGTGCTCCTGCTGAACTCGACCTACGAGCCGCTGACCGCGCTGCCGATCCGTCGTGCGGTGGTGATGCTGATGTGCGGTAAGGCGGATGTGGTGCACGATGACCCAGGTGGTCCGGTCATCCACTCGGCCACCCGGGTGATGGTGGTGCCCTCGGTGATCCGGCTGCGCAGTTTCGTCCGGGTGCCGTACCGGGCGCGCATCCCGATGACCAGGGCGGCGCTCATGCACCGTGACCGGTTCCGATGTGCCTACTGCGGCGCCAAGGCCGATACCGTCGACCACGTGGTGCCGCGCAGTCGCGGTGGCGAGCACTCCTGGGAGAACTGCGTCGCGGCCTGCTCGGCCTGCAACCACCGCAAGGCCGATAAGTTGCTGTCCGAGTTGGGGTGGACGCTGCGCCTGGTGCCGACCCCGCCGAAGGGTCAGCACTGGCGGCTGCTGTGCACGGTCAAGGAGCTTGATCCGTCCTGGGTGCGCTACCTCGGCGAGGGTGCCGCCTGAGGTTGCGTTACGGTTTGTGCCGTGCCAAACGCCCTTCTCCACGGCCTGCCGGTTCTCCTCGCGGTCGTCATCATTGCGCTGATCTATCGCCGCATGGGCACCCGCCGTGCGATCTACGAGTTGCCCCAGCCGTGGACACACGGGCCGGTGCTCTGGGCCGCCACCGGCGAGGTGATTCCGGCCGGCCGGCACGGCCATGGCGGGCATCACGGACACGGCGACGAGGCCTTCACCGTGGGGGGTGGCGCAAGTGGTCACTGGTGATCAGGTCATGACGCGGACTACCGGCACCCTGCCGGCCGGCTGGGTGGTCAGTTCCAGCGGCCGGTTGTCGGTCGCCTGCGAGCCCGACCAGTTGCCCTCGCAGTTCCCGTTTCCCACCATGGATCTGATCGCCCTGGACGCCGCGCTGAGCTCGGCGAGTCGCCAGTCCAAGGCCCGATTCGCGGTGTACGTGGGTGACCTGGGCGATGACACCATGGCCAGGGCGCAACAGATCCTGGCCGACGTTCCGACCCCCGATAACGCGGTGCTGCTGGCGGTGTCCCCCGATCAGCGGGCCATCGAGGTGGTCTACGGCGGCGAACTGCTCGGACGCGGTGCCGAATCGGCCGCGCCGTTGGGGGTCTCGGCCGCGGCGTCGTCGTTCCGGCAGGGCCAGCTGATCGACGGACTGGTCAGCGCGATCCGGGTGATGTCGGCAGGGATCGCCCGGCCCCAGTAGCGCCGATCGGGCGCTAACCCGCGTCGAATGCCCGCGCCTTCAGCGCGCGTTCGACACCGGCACGGCCCTCCAGGACCAGCCGGCGCAGCGGCGGCGGCACGTGCAGCCCGCCCAGGAACCAGTCGGCGGTCGCCAATCCCGAGGCGCTGACGTCCCAGGACGGATACAGGCCCACGACCACGGTCTGGGCCACCTCGCTGGAGCGCCGTTCCCATACCTGTGCGATGGCGTCGAAGTACTGCGTGGCATACGGCGCCAGCACATCGCCCTGACCGGGCCGGGCGAATCCGGCGATGATCGCCCGCGCCGTGATGTTGGGCAGGGTGTCGTCCTCGATCACCTCGCGCCAGGCCCGGTGTTTGACCTCGGCCTGCGGGCGGGCCGCGGATGCGGCCGCGGCATGTCGCTTGCCGGCCGCGGTCGGGTCCCGGCGCAGTTCGGTGTCGATAAACGGGGTCTGCGGTCCGTCGGCGTCGATCCGGCCGCCGGCTGCCAGGGCAGTCACGATCCGCCATCGCAGATCGGTGTCGACCTCGAGGCCGGCCAGCCCGGATTCGGCGGGATCGCGGTCCAGCAGGTCGGCCAGCACCACCAGATGGTGGGTCGACAACCGCGAGGTGCACAGCGCGTTGACGAAGGCCAACTGGTGATCTGAGCCCGGCTCGGCGCCGCGGGCCAGTTCCAGCAGTCGGTCGGCGAAGGCGGGCCAGCCCTCGCTCGCCGCCCAGCCCGGCTCGGCATAGGAGTTCAAGGCGGTCTGGGCCTGCAACAGCAGCCGCTGGGCCACACCCACCTCGGATTCGCCGTGCACTCCGCGCATCACCAGGGCGACGAAGTCGCGGGCCTTGAACTCCGAGTCGCGGGTCATCTCCCAGGCGGCCGACCACACCAGGGTGCGGGGCAGCGGATCGGCGATGTCGGCGATCCGCTCGAGTGCGACGTCCAGGGACTCGGGGTCCAGCCGCATCGAGCAGTAGGTCAGGTCATCGTCATTGACCAGGACCAGCTTGCCGCGCGGAACACCTAGCAGCGCAGGCACTTCGGTGACCTCGCCGGAAACGTCGATCTCCTCGCGGTGTACACGGACGAGCTTTCCGCTGCCGTCGTAGATCCCGATGGCCAGCCGGTGCACCCGGGTTTCGCCCGCGCCGGGCCTGGCACCGCCCTGCCGGACGGCGAAGCGGGTGAACCGGCCCTCGTCGTCGACGTCGAACTCGGTGCGCAGGGAGTTCAGCCCGGTGGTCTTGAGCCACTGCCTGCCCCAGTCCGACAGGTCGCGGCCCGACGCCCGCTCCAACGCCCCGAGCAGGTCGTCGAAGGTGGCGTTGCCGAAGGCGTGGGCGCTGAAGTAGTCCCGCAGGCCGGCCAGGAACTGCTCGAGGCCGACGTAGGCCACCAGCTGCTTGAGCACGCTGGCGCCCTTGGCGTAGGTGATGCCGTCGAAGTTCACCTCGACGGCGTGCAGGTCGGGGATGTCGGCGGCCACCGGGTGGGTGGACGGCAGCTGGTCCTGGCGGTAGGCCCAGGACTTCTCCACATTGGCGAAGGTCGTCCAGGCTTCGCTGTACTCGGTGGCATCGGCCTGGCACAGCACCGAGGCGAAGGTCGCGAAGGACTCGTTGAGCCACAGGTCGTCCCACCACCGCATGGTCACCAGATCCCCGAACCACATGTGCGCCATCTCGTGCAGCACCGTCTCGGCGCGGCGCTCGTAGCTGTAGCGGGTGACCTTGCTGCGGAACACGTAGTCCTCGAGGAAGGTCACCGCCCCGGCGTTTTCCATCGCTCCGGCATTGAACTCCGGGACGAACAACTGGTCGTACTTGCCGAACGCGTAGGGCACCCCGAAGTTGCAGTGGTAGAAGCCGAATCCCTGTTTGGTTTCGGTGAACAGCCGCTCGTGATCCATGTACGGCGCCAGTGAGGCGCGGCAGAACAGCCCGAGGGGGATCTCGCCGTATTCGTCGGAATAGGCGTCGTCCCACCGCGCGTAGGGCCCGGCCACCAGCGCCACCAGATAGGTGCTCATCCGCGGCGTGGTGGCGAAGGTGTGGACCTTGTGGTCGCCGCGCTGCTGCACGGCGACCGGCGCACCGTTGGAGATCACCTCCCAGTGCCCGGGGGCGGTGACGGTGATGTCGAAGGTCGCCTTGAGGTCGGGCTGGTCGAAGCAGGCGAACATCCGCTTGGCGTCGGCGGTCTCGAACTGCGAGTAGAGATACACATGCTCGTCGACCGGGTCGACAAAGCGGTGCAGCCCCTCACCGGTGTTGGAGTAGCGGCAGTCGGCCTCCACCACCAGCACGTTGTGGTGGGCCAGGCCGGCTAGCGGGATCCCGGTCGACTCGTCATACCCCGAGATGTCGATATCGTGGCCGTTGAGCACTGCGCGGTGCACCCGGTCGGCGGCCAGGTCGATATAGCTGTCGGCCCCGGGAAGGGCCTCGAACTCGACGGTGGTCCTGGACCGGAACTCTTTGTCGCCGACGGTCAGGTCCAGTTCGATCCGGTAGCCCTCGACGGTGACCAGAGCCGCGCGTTCGATGGCCTCACTGCGGGTCAGATTCGGAAGCACGGGACCCAACCTATCCTGAGGGCATGACTGAGTCCGCCCCCGATTCGCCCACCAGGTCCCGCGCCGATTTCTGGTTCGACCCGTTGTGCCCGTGGGCCTGGATCACCTCGCGCTGGATCCTGGAGGTCGAGCAGGTCCGCAACATCGACGTGCGCT
>LFFF01000103.1 GCA_001510415.1 Actinobacteria bacterium casp-actino6
GACGGGGTCGCTGCGTCACGGGCCATCCCCAGCGCCCGGTCGCGACGGGCCCGCGCCTCCGGGTCGGTGGCCAGCCGGCGGGCCCGGCCGACATGCCCGCCACTCACCGCAGCCGCCCAGCGGGCCTCCGCTTCGGCCAGTCCGTCCCGCTCCATCAGCACCTGGGCGATGTCATCGGCCGACGGGGTCAGCAGAGCCACGTGCCGGCACCGGGACCGCAAGGTGATCGCGATGTCCTCCGGATCGACCGAGGGCGCACAGAGCAGGAATACCGTCGATGCCGGCGGCTCCTCCACCACCTTCAGCAGCACGTTCGCTCCGCCCTCGGTGAGCCGGTCGGCATCCTCGATGATCACGATCTGCCAACGCCCGGTACTGGGGCGCCGGGAGGCGGCGGCCACGAGGTCGCGCATCTCATCGACTCCGATGGACAAGCCCTCGGGTATCACCCGGCGAATATCGGCATGTGTCCCGGCCATTGCCGTGGTGCACGCCCGGCACTGCCCGCACCCCGGGGTGCCCTCCGAGGTGCACTGCAGGGCCGCCGCGAAGCACAGCGCGGCCACCGAGCGCCCGGAACCGGGAGGCCCGGTGATCAACCAGGCATGTGTCATCGAGCCGGTTCCGGCGGTGCCGTGAGGAGAATCACCCCGCGCCGACCATGCGGCGCCCACCAACTCCGACTCCACCGCGCTTTGGCCGACCAGCCGCGTGAACACACCGGACATCGCTGAAACAGTAACCGGCAGCCACGACGAGGGCATCGGCACCGCCTTGCAGGTGTTCCCCCTCCCCCGCCCGGGACCGCTACGGTGAGGCGGTGACTACCGCGCCGGTCCCGCGCGGGCGGATCCGCGAGTTCGTCCGCTGGGTGGTCCGCACACCGTGGCCGGTGTTCTCCCTGGGCCTGCTGCAGGCCGATATCATCGGCGCTCTGCTGGTGCTGGGGTTCCTGCGGTTCGGCCTGCCACCGGCGGACCGGATCAAGCTCCAAGACCTCCCGGCCGCCAATCTGGCGATTTTCCTGACGTATCTGATCGTCTCGTTCACGGTCGGCGCCTCGATCAGTTTCACCCTGCTGCGACCGGTCTTCCGCTGGCAACGCCAGGACGCGATGTTGACCGTCGACGATCCCGCGGCTACTGAAGCTGCCCGGTTGCGGGCCCTTCGGATGCCCGCCTACCGCTCGATGATCAGCATGACGCTGTGGCTTCTCGGCGCGGTGGTGTTCATCGGCGCCAGTTGGCCGGTTGCCAGCCAGGCCGCACCCGTGATGGCGGTGGCGACTCTGCTCGGTGCCACTGCGACAGCCATCATCGGCTATCTGCAGTCCGAACGGGTGCTGCGCCCGGTGGCCGTCGCGGCACTGCGCGGCGGCGTGCCGGAGAACTTCCGCCGGCCGGGGGTGGTGCTGCGACTGGTGCTGGCCTGGGTGCTGTCCACCGGTGTGCCGCTGCTGATGATCATCCTGTCCATCGCCGCGAGCAAGTTCTCCCTGCTCAACTCGTCCGCGGACAGCCTGCTCGTCCCGCTCTTACTGATGGCCATCGCCGCTCTGGTGATCGGCCTGCTGGGCAACATCCTCTCAGCGATGGCGATCTCCGACCCGCTGCGGCAGCTGCGTTGGGCGCTCGGGGAAGTGCAACGCGGCAACTACAACGCGCATATGCAGATCTACGACGCCAGCGAACTAGGTCTGCTGCAGGCCGGCTTCAACGATATGGTTCGCGAGCTCAGCGAGCGTCAGCGGATGCGGGATCTGTTCGGCCGCTACGTCGGTGAGGATGTCGCGCGACGGGCGCTGGAGCGCGGCACCGAACTCGGCGGACAGGAGCGCGATGTCGCGGTGCTCTTCGTCGATCTGGTCGGTTCCACCCAACTGGCCGCGACCAGGCCGCCCGCCGAGGTCGTCGGCCTGCTCAACGAGTTCTTCCGGGTTGTCGTCGACACCGTGCAGAACCACGGCGGTTTCGTCAACAAGTTCCAGGGCGACGCCGCGCTTTGCATCTTCGGTGCACCCATCGAGCATCCGGACGCCTCCGGCGCCGCCCTAACCGCCTCGCGGGAGCTGCACGACGAACTGGTGGCAGTCCTCGGCCAGACCGAGTTCGGAATCGGCGTGTCGGCCGGACGGGCCATCGCCGGCCATATCGGCGCGCAGGCCCGGTTCGAGTACACCGTGATCGGCGACCCCGTCAACGAAGCGGCCCGGCTGACCGAGCTGGCCAAGCTCGAACAGGGCCACGTGCTGGCCTCCGCGATCACGGTGAGCGGAGCGCTGGATGCCGAAGCGCTGTGCTGGCAGGTCGGCGAGGTCGTGGAGCTACGAGGGCGCACGGCACCCACTCAACTGGCGCGGCCGCTGAACCTGGCCGCACCCAGCGAACTCCCGGAAATGTCAGGCTAAGACCATGTCACCCCTGGACGCATCGACCCGATTGGCCGCCGATCGCACCCGCCTGGCGCTGGAACGGACCCTGATGGCCTGGGTCCGCACCTGCACCTCGATGATCGCCTTCGGCTTCGGTATCTATCAGTTCATGCAGTACCTGCAGACCAAGGATGAGTTGCGCCAACCGATCATCAGCCCGCAGCTGTTCGCCGTACTGCTCATCGTCGCCGGGCTGACGGCACTTGCGTTGGCCTGGCTGCAGCACCGCCAGGCGATGCGGACCCTGCGCGAGCAATACGGCGCCATGCCGTACTCGATCGCCGGAGTGATGTCGGCGTTCATCGCCGGGGTGGGAGTGGTGGCACTGGTCGGTGTGGCGCTTCGGGTGTGAACGCCGTTGCGGCTCAGGCTTTTTTGGCAACCTTCTTGGCGGCTTTTTTGGCTGGCGTTTTGCGAACCGTTTTCTTGGCCGCCTTCTTGACCGGGCCCCGGGCACGGCGCTCGGCCAACAGTTCGGAGGCTCGATCGTCGGTGATGCTCAACACGTCGTCGCCCTTGCGCAGGCTGGCATTGGTCTCGCCGTCGGTCACATAGGGGCCGAACCGACCGTCCTTGATAACCATCGGTTTACCTGAGGCGGGATCGGTCCCCAGCTCGCGCAGCGGCGGGGCGGCGGCGCCCTGACGGCCCCGCCGTTTGGGTTCGGCGTAAATCCTCAACGCCTCGTCGAGGGTGATATCGAAGATCTGATCCTCGGAGGCCAGCGAGCGGGAGTCGGTGCCGCGCTTGAGATAGGGGCCGTAGCGGCCGTTCTGCGCGGTGATCTCCTCACCGCTCTGCGGGTCCGCACCCACCAGCCTGGGCAGCGACAGCAGCTTGAGCGCATCCTCGAGGGTGACCGTCTGCAGATCCATCGAACGGAACAGCGAACCGGTCCGCGGCTTGGGCCCGGTGGGTTTCTTTCCCTTCTTGGCCGTGACGCCCGGGTCGTCGTCCGGCGGCGGGGGCAACACCTCGGTGACGTACGGCCCGTACCGCCCGTCGCGGGCGACGATCTCGTGTCCGGTGTCGGGGTCCACACCGAGCACCCGGCCCTCCTGCGGTGTGGCGAAAAGCGTTTCGGCCAACTCCAGGGTCAGCTCGTCGGGGGTGATCTCGTCGCTGAGGTTGGCCCGCTGCGGGGTCGGTTCGCCGTCCTCGCCGAGGATCATCCGTTCGAGATAGGGACCGTTCCTGCCGACCCGGACGTAGATCGGACGGCCCTGCTCGTCATCGAACAAAGCGATCGAGTTGACCTCGCGGGCGTCGATCCCCTCGAGGTTCACCCCCACGAGCTTCTTGAGGCCGCCGGCTCGGGCGATCGAATGCGGAACGCCGTGCTCACCGCCGAAGTAGAAGTTGTGCAACCAGTTCGTGCGGTGCTCGTGGCCGGAGGCGATCTCGTCGAGCTCATCCTCCATGGCGGCGGTGAAGTCGTAGTCGACCAGGCGACTGAAATGCTGCTCGAGCAGGCCGGTCACCGCGAAGGCCACCCATGACGGGACCAGCGCGCTGCCCTTCTTATGCACGTATCCGCGATCCTGAATGGTCTTGATGATCGAGGAATACGTTGACGGACGGCCGATTCCGAGTTCCTCGAGGGCTTTGACCAACGAGGCCTCGGTGTAGCGGGCCGGCGGGTTGGTGGAGTGGCCGTCGGCCGTCAGACGGGTGGCGTCCACCCGCTGGCCCTGCCGCAACTGCGGAAGCCGGCTCTCGGCATCATCGGCCTCGCCGCCGGCGAGTTCGTCGACGGTCTCCACATAGGCCTTCAGGAAACCCGGGAAGGTGATGGTGCGGCCGCTGGCCGCGAATGTCGCCTCGCGGCCGTCCGCGGCGCTGCCGGAGATCCGCAGACTCAACGTGGTGCCGCGGGCGTCGGCCATCTGCGACGCGACCGTGCGCTGCCAGATGAGCTCGTAGAGCCGGAACCCGTCGGCATCCAGTTCCGAGTGCAGCGCGCCCGGGGTGGCAAAGGTCTCCCCCGCCGGGCGGATCGCCTCGTGGGCCTCCTGAGCGTTCTTGACCTTTCGGGTGTACTGCCGCGGCGAAGGATGGACGTACTCGTCGCCGTAGAGCTGACGGGCCTGGTTGCGGGCGGCATCAATGGCACTGGCCGACAGGTTTGTCGAGTCGGTGCGCATGTAGGTGATGTAGCCGTTCTCGTACAGCCGCTGGGCGACGCTCATCGTGCGCTCGGAGCTGAACCGCAGCTTGCGGCCGGCCTCCTGCTGCAGCGTCGAGGTCATGAACGGCGGATAGGGCCGGCGGGTGTAGGGCTTGTCCTCCACCGAGGCGACGGTCAGCGCCGACCCGTGCAGCCCGGTGGCCAGCGCGCCGGCGCCGGCCTCGTCGAGCACGGTGACCTCGGCCGGCTTGCGGACGATGCCCAGGGAATCGAAGTCGCGGCCGGTCGCCACCCGTTTACCGTCGACGGCGACGAGCCGGGCGGTGAACCTGGGCGGGGTGGCGTTGGGGTCCGACACGCTGGCATCCAACTCGGCCAGCACATCCCAGTAGGCAGCGCTGCGGAAGGCCATGCGTTCACGCTCACGCTGCACGATGATGCGGGTCGCCACGGACTGGACCCGGCCGGCCGACAGCTTGGGGCCGACCTTCTTCCACAACACCGGGCTGACCTCGTAGCCATACAGCCGGTCCAGGATGCGCCGGGTCTCCTGGGCGTCGACCAGATCGATGTCGAGGTCGCGGGGATCCTCGGCGGCCGCCCGAATGGCCGGCTCGGTGATCTCGTGGAAGACCATCCGTCGAACCGGGATCTTGGGCTTCAGGGTCTCCAGGAGGTGCCAGGCGATCGCTTCGCCCTCGCGGTCACCGTCGGTCGCCAGATACAGCTCGTCGACACCCTTGAGCAGGCTCTTGAGTTCGGTGACGGTGGCCTTTTTCTCCGGGCTGACGACATAGAGCGGCTCGAAGTCCTGGTCGACGTTGACACCGAGGCGGGCCCAGGACTCCGATTTGTACTTGGCCGGGACGTCGGCGGCGGCGCGGGGCAGGTCTCGAATGTGGCCGCGGGATGACTCCACGATGTAGTTGCGGCCCAGGTAGCCCGCTATTTTGCGCGCTTTGGTGGGCGACTCGACGATGACGAGTCGCCGGACGTTGCCGTTGTCGCGCTTCCCGCCACTCGTTGAGCCGGGCCGGTCGTCGTCAGCCAACTGCGCCTACGCTCCACTTCTTCTGTTCTGGATCCTGCGGTTCTGGATACTGGTGTGAATCCCCCACCGATACCCCCGGACATCTCACAATTTCGCACCCCCGGACTCCCTGACGCAAACCGGGTGTCTGCCGAGAGCCTGTCAGACCCGCGGCCAAGCCGCCAACGCCTCGCTACCCTCCGGAGGTTCACCCACCGTCTCCACCAGGCGAGACAGCCGTCTGCGGCCACTGATCCGCAACGCCGGCCGGGCCCCCCGGGTGCCGATCAGGGTCGGCGCGATACCGACCCGCATCAGCGCCGAGGCGAGCGGCGAATGGGTGTCCGGAGCGTGCTGGTCCAGCCCCAGCAGGTAGCGGTCGGCTTCCGGGCTGCCGGCCGCCAACGTCCAGGCCCGCAACTCACGAGGTCCCGGCAGCCAGCGCGACGGGACGGTCTTGACCGCTCCGCGGGTCCATTCCGACGCGATGTCCAGCAATCGGGCATCGACGGCGGTGCGCACCAGTGGGGTGTCATCCTCGGTGCGGGCGATCTCGGGTTGCAGGCCGGCGGCCACCATCATCTCTGCCAGCGCGGCAGCCCTCCAGACCGAGTCGACGACAACCGACAACCGAGCCCCGCCGCCGACGATCACCAACTGACCCGACGCCGCCAGCACCCCGGTCAGGTCGGCGACCGCGGGGGGCACCGACTCGGCCGAGAAGAAGGACAGCTGGCTCACGAGTCGACAGTAAGGCAGTCCGGCGGGGACGCCGTGGCGCCAAGCCGCACCGTCCAGCCCGAAAACGAAGCACCCCCGCGGTACCCGATGCCCGGGCGCGCGGGGGTGTTCGGTAGATCGCCGCAGTCAGGACACGGACGATCGCCGTCGTTCAGAGTCGTTTGTCAGTCAGATGGCGCGCACGCCGGTGGCCTGCGGACCCTTGGGGCTCTGCCCCACCTCGAACTCGACCTTCTGGTTCTCCTCCAAGGTGCGGAACCCCGACCCCTGGATTTCCGTGTAGTGGACGAACACATCGGCGGAGCCGTCCTCCGGGGCGATGAAGCCGAAGCCCTTCTCCGCGTTGAACCACTTCACAGTTCCCTGTGGCATTTTCGTACTTTCCTTACTTCATGCGGGAACGATCCACCGATGTTCCGGATGGACCGGGCCGGTTCCGACCGCCATCCTTCGTGGATTCGTCGGACCAGCCGACTTGAAGACCCTCGCAGGAACCGCGATCGCAACGTCGATCCTGCGAAGTGAGACACGAACACAGAAGCTGCGACCGACGTCATCCAATCACGTTCGGCGCGGTTAGGACAGTCTCGGCGACAATTCGGTTGGATCATCTCGGGATGGACGGGGGCGAGCGGCACATGACGAGTTACGGCGGCGATCTGCTGGCCGCCGTGAGCGGTGACCGGACGGGGCACACCGCCGCGCTGATCCACGTCACCGATATACCGGCCCGCGGCGGCGAACCCAGGGACTGGCCGTCCTGGGTGCATCCCGAGGTGTCCGCAGCACTGCGCAACCAGGGCATCACCGCACCGTGGTCACATCAGGTCGAGGCGGCCGAACTCGCCCACGCCGGTCGCGACGTGGTGATCAGCACCGGAACCGCATCGGGCAAGTCGCTGGCCTTCCAGTTGCCCATCCTCGACGCCCTGGCCCGCGACCCCCGGGCCCGGGCGCTGTACCTGTCGCCGACCAAGGCCCTCGGCCGCGACCAACTTCGCAGCGCCCACCTGCTGACTGGGGCCGCCCCGGGCTGCCATGACGTCGCGCCGACGTCCTATGACGGCGACACCGGCCCCGAGATTCGGCGGTTCGCCCGTGAACGCTCGCGCTGGCTGTTCTCCAATCCCGATATGGTCCATCTGTCGCTGCTACGCAACCATTCCCGATGGGCTGTCTTCCTCCGCGGGCTGCGCTATATCGTGGTCGACGAATGTCATTACTACCGAGGGATATTCGGCTCGAACGTCGCGATGGTCCTACGGCGCCTGCTTAGGCTGTGCGCCCGCTACGCCCCGGCTGGATCCCCCGGGCCGTCGGTGATCTTCGCCAGTGCGACGACCGCCGCGCCGGGCGAAACCGCGGCCGGACTTATCGGCAGGCCGGTGGCCGAGGTGACCCGGGACGGATCACCCCACGGTGCCCGCACCATCGCATTGTGGGAACCCGCACTGCGCTTCGACCTGGTGGGCGAGAACGGGGCACCGGTACGCCGAGCGGCCGGCGCCGAGGCCGCCCGGATGCTGGCCGATCTGGTGGCCGAGGGAGCCCGGACGCTGACATTCGTGAGATCCCGCCGTGGCGCCGAGTTGACGGCACTGGGGGCCCGTGCGCGGCTTGACGATATCGCTCCAGGCCTGCGCGACACGGTGGCCTCCTACCGAGCCGGATACCTCGCCGAGGACCGGCGAGCGCTCGAGCGGGCGCTGGCGGACGGGCAGTTGCGGGGGCTGGCCACCACCAACGCCCTGGAGTTGGGCATCGACATCTCCGGGTTGGACGCCGTGGTGATGGCCGGGTTCCCGGGCACCGTCGCCTCCTTCTGGCAACAGGCGGGTCGATGCGGACGGCGCGGGCAGAGCGCGCTGGTGGTTCTCATCGCGCGCGACGACCCGCTGGACACCTACCTCGTCCATCACCCCGGCGCGCTGCTCGGCAAACCGGTGGAGCGGGTGGTTCTCGACCCGACGAACCCGTATGTGGTCGGCCCCCAACTACTTTGCGCCGCAACCGAAATACCGCTGACCGAGGATGAGGTCAACAACTGGAGTGCGGGGCCGGTGGCCCGGGAACTGGTGGATGACGGGCTGCTCCGGCGCCGGTCCGGCAGGTACTTCCCGGCGACCGGACTCGAGCCGCACCAGCAAGTCGACATCCGGGGAACAGGCGGGGGGAACGTCGCCATCGTCGAAGAGGGCACCGGCCGGGTGCTGGGCAGCACCGGAGCCGGCCAGGCCCCGGCAACCGTGCATCCCGGTGCGGTGTACCTGCACCAGGGCGAGAGCTATCTGGTCGACTCACTGGATCTCGAGGATCGGATCGCCTTCGTGCACGCCGAGGATCCCGGGTACACAACACATCCCCGGGAGATCACCGATATCGCCGTCACCGGGGACGGCGAACGGGTCGGCTACGGCGAGGTGACGCTGGGCTTGGTACCGGTTTCGGTCACCCGCCGGGTGGTCGGTTACCTGCGGCGAACCACGGCTGGCGAGGTACTCGACTTCATCGAGTTGGACATGCCGGAGCAGAGCCTTGCGACCACCGCGGTGATGTACACGGTCACACCGGAGGCACTGCGGTCCGTCGGCGTCGAGCCGGCGCGGATCCCGGGATCGCTGCACGCCGCCGAACATGCGGCCATCGGCCTGCTGCCGTTGGTGGCCAGCTGCGATCGCGGTGACATCGGCGGGTTGTCCACCGCGCTCGGTGAGTCAGGTCTGCCAACGGTATTCGTCTACGACGGCCACCCGGGCGGCGCCGGCTTCGCCGAACGCGGCTACCGGCTTGCCGCCACCTGGCTGCGCGCCACCCGGGCGGCCATCGAGGCCTGCGAATGCCCGCAGGGCTGCCCGTCCTGCGTTCAATCCCCGAAATGCGGAAACGGCAATGACCCGCTCGACAAAGCGGGGGCGACCCGGGTCCTGAGCAGGGTGCTCACCAGCCTGGCGGCGGACGCCCGCTGATCACCGCTGCCGCCGACCGACCCCTCGAAACAGTCGACAACCGCAATCGCAGGCACATCCGCCACCCGGCAAACGGTGGTGAGCCCCGGAATCCGGGGAAACACTTCGACCGTGGGCTACGGCCGGGGCAACGAACGGTCGGACATCACGATCCGTCGGCAGAGTCCTGACGGGACTTAACTAAGAAAATACGGTGGGCGGCGAAATCCCGCAACAAACCCTGCCCAACCGGCCTCACGTTCGCCGCGCCTACCTGCGAATTCAGCGCGCCCCGGCGACCGCCCGGGCCCAAGCCGCCGCTAAGCTGGGCCGATGACCCAGGATTGGCTGCTGGTGGAAACACTGGGCGACCAACCGATGGTTGTTGCCCACGGCCGACAGATGAAAAACTTCGTGCCACTGGCCGTCTTCCTGCGCCGCAACCCCAACCTTGCGGCCATCCAGACCGCGATCACCGAAACCGTCTCAACCGGTACCGGGCTGGCCAGCATCACGCCGAAGTCCAAGCGCGTGATCCGCACCGAACCCGTCCAGATGTCCGACGGCCGGATCCACGGCGTGCAGGTCTGGAGCGGTCCCACCGATGCCGAACCTCCCGAGCGGCCGATCCCGGGTCCGCTGAAATGGGATATGACGGCCGGAGAGGGTTCGGTCACCGTTGAATATCTGATCAATGCCGGCATGGACCCTGATAAGGAGGCGCTGACCGGTCGGGCGTTCGTCGAGGACATTCCCAGCCGCAGCCTCAATCGAGACGAGTCGAAGGCGCTGTCCTGGACGATCGATGTCGCCCCGGATCGAACCATCTGCACCAGCTGGGATTTCCCCGACAAGTTGGGCGGGTTCCGCAAAGTGGGCTGGTGTGCCCGGACCCTCATCGAATCGGATGAAGAGGGGAAGGACCATCTCGTCGCCAGAGCCATGAACCTGCTGGAATCGGTCGGGGAGTCAGCGTCGGGACCCGAAGACCTCGCGCGTCGCATCGTCGACGGGCTGTCGCAGCCCGGTTCCTATCGGCTGATCGCCGACCTGGAGAACTGGAGACCGCTGAAGTGGCTTGACGCCCCCTGCCCGCTGGTGGATTGGCGCGGTCGGCAACAGATGCACCCTGACGACGACGCACGCGTCCGACCGCGGATGATCCAGGAACTCGAGAACGGATCCACCAGTGGGGTGCTGCGCCTTCCCGGAAGTGACGGCGATTGGGTGCCGATGCACGTCACGGTCAGCCGAATGGAACTCGACAACGGCACCCAGGCCGGGCTGACGACCCTGAGGCAGCCCACTGACGCTGAACTCGCCGAGGCCGGGCTGGAATCCGGCGACACGAGCTCCTAACCCGCTGTACAAAGTCCCTACTGACCGCTCGAGGTCGGTCCCGCCCGCGCCGCCGCCCAGGCCTCACCGGCGACCCACGAGAAGCCGGCCGGGGTCGTCACGGTCACCACGACGTCGAGCCGCTCGATATCGCACCCCCGCATCGTCGCCTTCATCGCCCGGGCCAGAGCCTGCGCTTCCCGGCACGCCGCCGCGGCGCCGGCCGGTAGCCGGAC
>LFFF01000104.1 GCA_001510415.1 Actinobacteria bacterium casp-actino6
GGCGCGCGGACACCGGACCCGCCGGAGGCCCGGTGGAACCGCGCACCGTCGACGGCACCATCCCGTTCCAGATCTCCGCCGCGGCGGTACGCGCCGTCGAACCCGGCGGCGGAATCAGCACCGCACCGACCCTGCTGCATCTGCTGCAGCAGGCGACGGCGGCAGCCGACCGCACCGATCTCATCGAGCCGGTGAGCGCGTCGGCTCCCCCGGCGCAGCAGCAGGTCGCGCGCGAGCAGGACCCGGAGGCGCAGGCCCTGCGACGGCGCAATCTGCTCATCGGTGGCGGCGTCGCTGCCGCCATTCTGGTGATCGCGCTGATCGTGATGGCCTCGTTCCTCGGCCGTCTCTTCGGCGACACCGGCGGCCAGATCAAGGGCGACCGACTGGGGCTCAACACCACCACGACATCGGCGGTCGGCGCGGCGACCGGCGGTGTCGTCAAACCCGTTGCCGCAACCGTGTTCTCGCCTGAGGGCGGAGCGGACGCGCCGGATCTGGCCGGTTTGGCCATCGACGGCGACCCGACCACGGCGTGGCCGACCGACACCTACACCGATACCGTGCCGTTCCCGAATTTCAAGAACGGGGTGGGGCTCATGCTGCAGTTGCCGGGAGCCACCGAGGTGGGCAGCGTGACCGTCGCGGTGACCAGCACCGGCACTCAGGTGCAGATCCGCTCGGCGAAGTCCGCCAGCCCGGACAGCCTCGACGACACCACCCTGTTGGCCGGACCCACCCTGCTCAAGCCCGGTACCAACACCATCGAGGTGCCCGGGGCGGAGCCGACCTCCTACCTGCTGGTGTGGATATCGACCATGGGCCAGACCAGCGGTAAGAGCCGTACCGACATCTCCGAGATCAGCGTCCGCGCAGCCTCCTGACCGACACCGGGTGAAGTGCCGGGCATCGCCCGGCTGGCTAACGTCCGGGAGGTGCCCCATTACGCCGCCGACCCCGGCTCCGTCCGCACCGATGCCGATCTCCTCTGCGCCCATATCGCCGGGGACCGCTATGCCTTCGAGGAACTCTTCGGGCGGCACCGGACCCGGTTGTACCGGCTGGCCCGGCGGCGCAGCCAGACCGTCGAGGATGCCGACGACGCCGTCCAGGAGGCGATGCTGTCGGCACACCGCGGCGCGGGGGCGTTCCGCAACGACGCGGCGGTCAGCAGTTGGCTGCACCTGATCGTGATGAATGCCTGCCGGGATCGGCTGCGGCGCAACGCGATCCGGCCAACCAGCACCCTCGAGGAGGATGCCTGCGTTCCGGTCGCGGATCGCGCCGCGGAGGTGGAGACCGCGATCGTGGTCAGACAGGCACTGATGCAACTGCCCGCATCGCAACGTGCCGCGGTGGTCGCCGTCGATATGCACGGCTATTCGGTGGCCGAGGCGGCGGCATTGCTCGATATCGCCGAGGGGACGGTCAAAAGCCGCTGCGCCCGCGCTCGCGCTCGCCTCGCGGTGCTGCTGGGATGCCTGGCCGCGGGGTGACCGGGCACACTGGGCGAGTGGATCACCGACCGCTTGCCCACAGCGTCACCGGCCCACCCGGGACCCGCGGTGCCGCCCATGCCGCCCGCCCGGTACCGGACCGCAGGCGCCTGATCGCCGGTGTACTCGGCGCGACCGCGGTGCTGGCGGCCCTGGGTCTGGGAACGGCCGCCTGTCTGACCACGATCGACCGATCGACCAGCACTCCCACCAGCGCCCAGTCGATCACGGTCACCCCGGCCACCGGCCGCCCTGCCAACGACCCGCCACCCGGTCCATGACGCACGCCCCGGGCAGCCCTTGCTGCGCACCCGGGAACACACCCGCCTACCCTGTGGTTGTCCTTGGTTGACGTTGGATGAGTGTTCTGGACAGAAAGGCCGGTATGGCTGACCACACCCCGCTGCATGACGTGATCGTCATCGGATCCGGCCCGGCCGGCTACACGGCCGCCATCTACGCCGCCCGTGCGGAGCTGAAACCCCTGGTCTTCGAGGGCACATCCTTCGGCGGCGCGCTGATGACCACCACCGAGGTGGAGAACTATCCGGGCTTTCGATCCGGCATACAGGGCCCGGAGCTGATGGACGAGATGCGGGAGCAGGCGCTGCGGTTCGGTGCCGACCTGCAGATGGAGGACGTCGAGTCGGTATCGCTGGACGGGCCGGTCAAGGAAGTGGTCACCGCCGGCGGCGAGACCCACCGGGCCCGGGCGGTGATCCTTGCCATGGGCGCGGCCGCGCGGTACCTGGGCGTCCCCGGGGAGCAGGAACTGCTCGGACGGGGCGTGAGCGCCTGCGCCACCTGCGACGGGTTCTTCTTCAAGAATCAGGACATCGCCGTCATCGGCGGCGGGGATTCGGCGATGGAGGAAGCCACCTTCCTCACCAAGTTCGCCCGCAGCGTCACCCTGGTGCATCGCCGCGACGAGTTCAGGGCCTCCAAGATCATGCTGGAACGGGCCCGCAGCAACGACAAGATCACCTTCCTGACCAACACCGCGGTACTCGCGGTGGAGGGGGACTCGACGGTGACCGGCCTGCGGGTCGCCAGCACCGTCACCGGCGAGGAATCCACCCTGGCAGTGACCGGGGTGTTCGTCGCCATCGGCCACGACCCACGCTCCGAACTGGTCCGCGACGCGGTTGAGGTGGATGCCGAAGGTTATGTTCGGGTTCGGGAGGGCAGCACCGCGACGTCGGTCCCCGGCGTCTTCGCCGCCGGAGACCTGGTGGACCACACGTACCGGCAGGCCATCACCGCCGCCGGAAGTGGCTGCGCGGCGGCGATCGACGCCGAGCGCTGGCTGGCCGAGGCGCACGACTTAGACAACGCCACGATGATCGGAGCCCGACAATGAGCACGGTGACCGCCACTGACGCCAACTTCGCCGATACGGTGCTGACCAGCACGACCCCGGTTCTGGTGGACTTCTGGGCGGCGTGGTGCGGGCCGTGCCGGATGGTGGCGCCGGTCCTCGACGAGATCGCCAAGGAAAAGGCCGGTTCGCTGACCGTGGCGAAAGTCGACGTCGACGCTAATCCCGGAACCGCACGGGACTACCAGGTGGTCTCGATCCCGACCCTGATCCTGTTCAAGAACGGGCAACCGGTGAAGCGGATCGTCGGTGCCAAGAGCAAACCCGCGTTGCTGCGGGATCTCGCCGACGTCCTGTAGCCGATCGGCGACTCGCTCGGCAGCGATGGATTCGTTACCGCCGGTACCGCCCGATCGGTTTCCTGAAATCGCCGATCTTCTGCGACAATCCTTGTCATGTCGAGTCCCGGCCCCGGCCACGGCGATGCTGCCCGGAGGCAGGTCGGCCCTCCCGGGGATACGTTGCGCCGGGGTGACCGCGGGGGCGCGGTGGTCGAAATCCGCTCCGCTCTCGGTGCTCTCGGATTGCTGGACAATCCCGACGAACACCTGACGACCGGCAAACAGGTGGCGTTGGATTTCTTCGATGACGACCTCGACCATGCGGTGCGTGCCTTTCAACAGCGCCGCGGACTGCTGGTCGACGGTATCGTCGGGGAGGCGACCTACCGCGCCCTGCGCGAGGCGTCCTACCGACTCGGGGCGCGCACCCTGGCACATCAGTTCGGCGCGCCGATGTACGGCGATGATGTCGCGACGCTGCAGTCACGACTGCAAGACCTCGGGTTCTACACAGCCCTGGTGGACGGTTACTTCGGCTTGCAGACGCATAACGGCCTGATGTCCTATCAGCGCGAGTACGGACTGGCTCCGGATGGTATCTGTGGCCCGGAAACGTTGCGCTCCTTGTATTTTCTCGGTTCCCGCGTCACCGGCGGTTCACTGCACGCCATCCGCGAGGAGGAGCATGTGCGAGTATCCGGGCCCCGGCTGTCCGGCAAGCGAATCATCATCGACCCGGGCCGCGGCGGCAGTGACCGCGGTTTGATCATGCCCGGCCCGGAGGGGCCGATGAGCGAGGCGGACATCCTGTGGGATCTGGCCAGCCGGCTCGAGGGCCGGATGACGGCGATCGGCATGGATACGTTCCTGTCCCGGCCGGTGAACCACAGCCCCGGTGACGCCGAGCGTGCGGCGACGGCTAACACCGTCGGCGCCGACCTGATGATCAGCCTGCGCTTCGAACGTCAGCCCAGCCCGGCGGCCAGTGGTGTCTCGTCGTTCTACTTCGGCAGCGCACACGGGTCGGTGTCGACCATCGGTCGCAATCTCGCTGATTTCATTCAACGAGAAGTCGTGGCGCGCACCGGTTTACGCGACTGCCGCGCGCATGGGCGGACGTGGGATCTGTTGCGGCTCACCCGGATGCCCACCGTCCAAGTCGACGTCGGTTACATCACCAACCCCCATGATCAGTCCAAGCTGGTGACCCGGGAGTGCCGTGATGCGGTCGCCGAGGGCATCCTGGCCGCTGTGAAGAGGCTCTACCTGCTCGGCAAGAACGACCGGCCTACCGGGACGTTCACCTTCGCTGAGTTACTGGCCCACGAACAATCCGTCGAGCAGGGCCGCCCGGCCTGACTCGCCCTCGTGGTCAGCGAGCAGAACCGACCGGTTGCTCCAACTGCGCACCGTCGAGCAGTCGTTCCAGCGCCGCCTCAACCTCGGCCTTCCACCCGAGTCCCTTATCGAGTTCCAAACGTAGCCTCGGGAAATAGCGGTGCGGCGCAACGACAGTGAACCCGACATCGGCGAGAAAGTCTGCGTCGATCATGCACACCTCGAACGAACAGTCCCCTAGTGCGCCGATCGCGAGTTGCACCTCCGGGTCGACGACGGCGCTGTCCAGCAGTCCGGTCGCCGCCGGGGTTCGGCCGAATGCCTCCAACGCCCGGACCCCGCGCCTGACCAACTCGTTGACCACCTTTCCGATCAGCATCGGTGCCAGGCTGTCGGGCTGACCCGGCTCGACCCCCATCGAGGTGAGCAGCACCGCATCCGCACTCACCGGTCCGGTGGGAAACCGCTGGGCTCGGGGCACCGCCCGCGGCGGGGCGTACAGCACGTATCCCAGACACGGTTCATCAGCATCGCCATCCGATTCCCCGGTATCAACGGTGGCGACCTGTCCGCAGGATCCCCACTCCAGCATGACCATCGACAGCCATGCCTCCTTCTCGAATTCCGGATCGGGCAGACTGTCCCCGCGAAGGGTCTGCGGGTCGACCTCCCAGAACACACACCGGCGCGCGTGCTTGGGCAACTGCTCGAATCCCTCGAGGCGCAGCGGCCTGATCCGAACGCTCACTGGTCTCCCCGGTTTTCCCGCGGTGCGGACGCCCCCGGCCCTCCCAGGATAGGAGTGCCGGCCGTTCCATATCCAGAGTCTGCCGGAGCACCGGCCTCAATCCGACGTGATCGCGAAAACCGTTGTGCCGGTGTTGGATTCACCATCGGCGTTGACCGCCAGACGATCCGGGGCCCGGTAACGTCACAGTGACGGAACGACCTGGTGTCACTGGTTGCCGCTACTTCGCGGTGGAGGGGTCCATCAGACCCACGATCCGCTGGAGATCCTCGACCGAGCCGAACTCGACGACGATCTTGCCCTTGCGCTTGCCTAGGCTGACGGTGACCCGGGTGTCATAGGTGCCTGACAGCCGCTCTGCGACGTCCTGCAAGCCGGGCATCTGGATCGGCTTGCGACGCTGCGGACCGGCGGGCTTGGAATCCGCCCGGTTGGCCAGGGTGACGGTCTCCTCGGTGGCCCGGACCGACAGGCCCTCAGCCACGATCCGCGCGGCAAGTTCCTCCTGGGCCTCCGGGCCGGCTTCGAGCGCGAGAAGCGCGCGGGCATGGCCCGCCGACAGCACCCCTGCGGCAACCCTGCGCTGCACCGGTACCGGCAGCCGGAGCAGCCGGATCATGTTGGAGATGACCGGGCGGGACCGGCCGATGCGGCCGGCCAGTTCCTCGTGAGTGACCTCGAACTCCTCCAGCAACTGCTGGTAGGCGGCCGCCTCTTCCAAGGGGTTCAGCTGGGCACGATGGATGTTCTCCAGCAGGGCGTCGCGAAGCAGATGGTCATCGGCGGTCTCCCGGACGATGGCCGGGATGGTCGCCAGGCCGGCCTCCTGGGAAGCGCGCCAGCGCCGCTCCCCCATCACCAGCTGGTATCGGCGGCCGCTAGCATCGTCGACCAGTTCGCGCACCACAATCGGCTGCATCAGACCGAACTCACGGATCGAGTGCACCAGCTCGGCGAGCGCCTCCTCGTCGAACACCTGGCGGGGTTGGCGGGGATTCGGTTCGATATCCGATGGGGCGATCTCCCGGTAGACGGCACCGATATCGTCTTCCACCATCGCTGGCCCGCCGAAGACGGCGTCCGCCGCGGCGTCGCCCATCCGGGGACCGCCGTCCGCCGGACCGGTGGGGATCAACGAGGCCAACCCGCGGCCGAGGCCACCCTTACGCCGCTGCGTCATTACGTCTGCCTCCATGCCGGGCGGTTGGCCAGTTCGCGACTGGCGTCCATATAGCTCATTGCACCCCGTGAGCCGGGATCGTAATCAATGATCGTCATGCTGTATCCGGGCGCCTCGGACACCTTAACGCTGCGCGGGATGACGGTCCGCAGAACCTTGTCGCCAAAGAACCTTCGCACCTCGGTCGCCACCTGATCGGCCAGCTTGGTCCGGCCGTCGTACATCGTCAGAACGACGGTGGTAACACTCAGTTGCGGGTTGAGGTGCGCCTTGACCATCTCGATATTCTTCATCAGCTGTGAGACACCTTCCAGCGCGTAGTACTCACACTGGATCGGAATCAGCACCTCCGGGGCGGCCACCAGGGCATTGATGGTGAGCAGGCCCAGTGACGGCGGGCAGTCGATGAAAACAAAGTCGAAATCCATCTGGTCCAGTTCCGCGAGCGCGGTGCGTAACCGGTTCTCCCGCGCGACCATGCTGACAAGCTCGATCTCGGCCCCGGCCAAGTCGATCGTTGCCGGAACGCAGAACAGTGCCGCGCTGTGCGGACTCTGCCTGATCGCCGCATGCAGCGGAATCTCCCCCAGGAGAACCTCGTACGACGACGGCGTTCCGGAGTGCCGTTCGGAGATGCCGAGGGCGGTGCTGGCATTACCCTGGGGATCCAGATCGATCACCAGCGTCTTGAGTCCCTGTACAGCCAGCGCCGCCGCCAGATTCACCGCCGTGGTCGTCTTGCCCACTCCGCCCTTCTGGTTGGCGACAGTGAAGACCCGGTGCCGATCGGGCCGCGGTAGTTGTCCGGCCGCGGTGTGCAGCACCTGCATCGCACGCTCCGCGGCGGCTCCGATCGGGGTGTCGGTTTCCTCTGGGCGTGGCCATGTTTCACGTGAAACATCACCGGGCCCGGAGCTGCCCGGATCGATCATGATCTTCTCCTCCCCTGCGCCCGCGCCGAGCGGCCGGCCGCCCTTCGCTGGGCCGGCGTCAGCTCGTTGCGCCTCACTGCCACCACTACGGTGGTGGGTTGACTCAGGTAGGCCGCACCGCACCTGACCACTTCGATATCGCTGGCGCCGAGCACAGCCATCGACGCCGCGTGATCCGCGATCTCCTCCGCCGCGCGGTCGCCCTTAAGGGCCATCATCCGGCCCCCCGGCCGCAGCAACGGCAGACTCCAACGGGCGAGCTTCTCGAGATCGGCGACTGCCCGCGAGACGACCACGTCGGCCCCGGCGACGCGGGTCCGGATCGCGGCCTCTTCCGCGCGTCCGCGGATAACGTCGACCGGCAACCCCAGCGTCGCGACCGCCTCGGTGAGAAAATCCGTTCGGCGCTGCATCGGCTCCACCAGCGTCACGGCGAGGTCGGGCCGAGCGATCGCCAGCGGTATTCCCGGCAATCCGGCACCACTCCCGATATCCACCACGCGGACATCCGCGTCGATGAGTTCAGACACCGCTGCGCTGTTGAGAAGATGGCGGTCCCATAGCCGCTCGACCTCTCGGGGGCCGAGAAGTCCGCGTTCGACCCCCGGTCCGGCGAGCAGGTCGGCATAGGTGCGCGCAATTCCCAGCCGGTCACCAAACACCGTTTCCGCGGCGGCGGGCGCGGGTGGCGCGGCGGCATGTTTCACGTGAAACATCCTCTCGCCGGAACCCGAACTACACGGATGTAACTTCAGCCCTTCAATGCGCGGACTCGCGAACCCGGGGCCTTCTCGGCTCAGTCTTTCAGAACCACCACGCGCCGCGACGGCTCGGTGCCCTCGCTCTCGCTGTGCACCCCGTCCACCCCGGCGACGGCGTCGTGGACGATCTTGCGCTCGAATGGCGTCATCGGCGCCAACTCCTCGCGCTGACCGCTGTCCAGCACCCGGCGCGCGACCTTGTCGCCCAGTGCGGTCAACTCATCGCGGCGGCGGCGGCGCCAGTTGGCGATATCGAGCATCAGCCGGCTGCGCTCACCCGTCTTCTGGTGAACGGCCAACCGGGTCAGCTCCTGCAGCGCATCCAGCACCTCACCGCGCCGGCCGACCAACTTCGTGAGGTCCTCTCCCCCGTCGATGCTGACGATCGCGCGGTCGCCCTCGACGTCGAGGTCGATATCGCCATCGAAGTCGAGCAGGTCGAGCAACTCCTCGAGGTAGTCGCCGGCGATTTCGCCCTCGACGACCAATCGGTCTTCCAGGGGTGCGGCCTTGGCACCTGATGCTGGGGTCTCAGTGTCCCCGGCCTGCTGTGTCTCGGTCTCGGTCTCGGTCATCGTCTCTCCTCATTCACCGGTGGGTCAACGTTTACGTTTCTTGGGGCGTGCGCCCGGGCGGGGGGTCCGGGCGGGCTGCTGCGCCCCGGTCGGCTTGGGCCGTGAGGCCTCCGCATCGGGCTGGGCGTCCGACTCCCCCGCCGCATCGTCGGAGGCTGCCGAGACGGGCTCGGCGGCCGGAGCCTTGCGGCCCTTGACCGGTTTGGCACCGGGGGCCGGTGCATTGGCCGAACGGCGCGCCAAGGCCTCTTCCTTCTTGGCTTCTTCTTCCTTCTCGATCTTGCCGAACACGATGTGCTGCTGTCCGAAGGTCCAGATGTTGTTGGACACCCAGTAGATGATGATCGCGATCGGCAGGAACGGTCCGCCCACCACCACGCCGAGCGGGAATACATAGAGCGCCAGCTTGTTCATCAGCGCGGTCTGGGGATTGGCCGCGGCCTCCGGGCTCTGCCGCGAGATCGAGGCACGACTGTTGAAGTAGGTCGCGATACCCGCCAGGATCATCAGCGGAATCGATACCGCCGCTACTGCCGGCCGGCTGAATTCCGTGTAGGCCGCCAACCCGTGCTGCTGGGTGATGGCGGCACCGATCGGAGCACCGAACAGATTCGCGTCCAGGAAGTGGCCGACGTCGTCGGCGCTGAAGAAGTAGTTGCCCAGGGAACGGTTCTCTTCCACCGACAGCCCCAACCGTCCAAACCCTGTTTGGGTCCGGTTGAACGACATCAGCACGTGGTAGAGGCCCAGGAAGACCGGGATCTGCGCCAGCATCGGTAGGCAGCCCAGCACCGGGTTGAATCCGTGCTCACGTTGCAGCTTCTGCATCTCCAGCGCCATCCGCTGGCGGTCTTTACCGTACTTTTTCTGAAGCGCCTTGATCTGCGGCTGCAACTCCTGCATCTGCCGGGTCGTGCGGATCTGTCGGACGAACGGCTTATAGAGCAGCGCTCGCAGGGTGAAGACCAGGAACATGACGGTCAGGGCCCACGCAAAGAAGTTGTTCGGCCCGAGGATCAGGGCGAAAAGCTTGTACCAGAGCCACATGATGCCCGAGACCGGGTAGTAGATGTAGTCCAGGCTGAACCAGTTAAACATGGGCGCTGCTGACCTCCGGTTGTGAGTCGTCGTCGGCCTGGGGGTGCCGTTGCGGTATGGGATCCCATCCCCCGCTGTGCCAGGGCCCGCACTTGAGCAGCCGGACCAGGCTCAGCCATCCCCCCCGCAGCACGCCGTATTCGCTCAATGCATCCACCGCATACTGACTACACGTGGGAGTAAAGCGACACGACGGCGGCCGCATCGGCGAGATCATCTGCTGATACACCCGGATCCCGCGGACCAACGCCCGGGCCAGTCGGCCGCCATATCCGGATGCCGTCATCCTCGCCGCTCCAACAAATCGTGCGCGCGGCGCACCCCGGCTTTGAGTTCTTCCCGCAATCGTGCCGAGATCGCATCCCGGCTACCCGGCAATGCCCGCACCACAATGCGATCAGCAGGGTCTAGTTCGGCCAGCAGGCTGCGCGCGGCATGGCGCAACCGCCGCGCCACCCGATGACGTTCGACCGCACCGCCCACTGATTTCGCCACGATGAACCCGATCTGCGGCGTGGCCGGTGCCGGCGCCTCGACCTCGCGGGTGGCATGCACCACGAGATCCGGCTGCGTCGCCCGCACGCCGCGCTTGACGGTATGACTGAATTCCGAAGACCGTGTCATCCGGTTCCGAGCCGGGAGCACTCCCAGTGACCCGTGGGTCAGGCAGTCAGTGAGCGGCGGCCCTTGCGGCGGCGGCCCGACACGATGGCGCGCCCCGCCCGGGTACGCATCCTTAGCCGGAAGCCGTGCACCCTGGCACGACGCCGGTTGTTCGGCTGGAAAGTCCGCTTGCCCTTGGCCACGGCCCCACACTCCTGTCATGTCTGGCAACCGCAGCGGGTGGACTGAACATCCACCGAGTGCTGCGCCTACCGTTACTAAGCTCCACTCGAACCGGCGCGGTCCCCCAACAAGGTCGCAGCCGTGCCGCCACATGTGGACGACTGTTCGAGGGTACTGAGGTCGCTTCCGCAGGTCAAACCAGCCTCCTAGACCAGCCCACCGGGCCCTCCCACGTACCGGGGTACCGGTTGGCACCA
>LFFF01000105.1 GCA_001510415.1 Actinobacteria bacterium casp-actino6
GAAATCGTCAAGAGTGGCCGCCGGCATCCGATCCGCCCGCGCCCGGACCTCGTCATCGGTCAGCGGCTGTGGCGCGGGCGGCAGCCCCCGATGCCGGTAGTCCGGTCCCTCGATCCGAACGGTGGTGAAAATACTTGCCAGCGTGTTGATCTCGCGCAGGAAGTCCTGGGCCGCGAAGCGGCCCTCGCCCAGTTGTTCGGGCAGCGTGTTCGATGTCGCGGCGACCGACACACCACGCTCGACCAGTTGGGACAGCATCCGGGAGATCAGCGTGGTGTTCCCCGGGTCATCGAGTTCGAACTCGTCGATGCAGACCACGGCATAGTCGGCCAGCAGGTCGATGCATTCGACGAACCCGAACACCCCGGCAAGCTGGGTCAGCTCGCCGAAGGTGGCGAACGCCTTGGGATGCTCCGCCGATTCCGGCAGCCGCCAGTAGGCCGAGGCCAGCAGGTGGGTTTTGCCGACACCGAATCCGCCGTCGAGGTACAAGCCCACGCCGGGCAGCGTCTCGCGCCGCCCGAACAGCTTCTTGCGGCCGGCGCGACGGCGCACCGCCTGGTCGCAGAAGCTCAGGCAGGAGGCGAGCGCGGCGGCCTGGGTCGGTTCGGCCGGATCGGGCCGATAGGTCTCGAAGCTCACCCCGCCGAAGGTGGGCGGCGGCACGAGTTGGGCGATCAGTCGCTGGGGCGACACCGTGGGATGACGGTCCACCAGATGTCCGGCCATGGCAGGCACTGTATCGACGGCCATCACCCCGACGTGCTGCAATCGTGTCATGGAGTCATCTGCGGGCCTGGGCGGCGGGAACGCCGATTTCGTGCGGCTGTCACTGCTCGGCGGGGTGGGCGTTGAGACCGGCATGGCCACCAACGCGGATAACGGCGTCGACGATGGCACCCTGGTGCGGCTCTACGCCTACCCGAACCGGCTGACCCGGCCCCTGCTGCGCGGCAACGCGATTGCCAGCCTCGACGGCGGAGCCACCACCGGCGGAACGTCCGGGGGCCTGGGCGGTCCGGGCGACCGCCGGTTGTTCGCGCTGCAGCGCGAACTTGCCGATGTGATCGTCGTCGGTGCCGGCACCGCCCGCGCCGAGGGTTACCGCGGGGCCCGTCTGACCGCCGCCCAGCGGATATCCCGGCAGCACCGCGGCCAGGGCGAGATCCCCCCGATCGCACTGGTGACCCGATCGGGCCTGCTCGACCGCGACCTGCCGGTACTGACCGGAAGCGAGGTGACGCCGCTGGTCCTCACCTGCCGCTCGGCCGCCGGCGATGCCCGAATCCGGCTCGGCGCGGCCGCCGAGGTGCTGGAGTGTTCCGGCACCGACCCTGATGTGGTGGATCTGGCTGTGGCCCTGCAACGGCTCGCCGAGCGGGGCCTGCTGCGGGTGCTCACCGAGGGCGGCCCGAGCCTGCTCGGCGCCTTCGTCGCTGACGGGTTGCTCGATGAGCTGTGTCTGACCTCGGCGCCGCTGCTGGTCGGCGGGACGGCCGTGCGCATCGCGGCGGACGCGACCGACGTGCTGAGCCGGATGCGCCGCGCACATCTTCTTGCCGACGACGACGGCTACCTGTATTCGCGCTACACCCGGGCGGACTGAGCGGCCGGGTCGCTGCCGCCGAACGCGCGCCCGCCGGTCGCTACTGTGGTGCCATGCATCGGCAGGGTCGGGTGTTCACCGCCGTCAGCGTGGGAGCCACCACGCTGACCTTGCTGACCGGCTGTGCGCCATGGCTGGCGGCAAACCCGCAATTCGCCACCGATTCGGCGAACAACCAGAACACCGTCCCCACCAGCGGCGCGGCCCCGGGCGGCCCACTGGCGATCACCGCGCCGAAAAACGATCTGGTCTGGCGGGACTGCACCGGCAGGATGTTCGGCGACGCCGGAACCCAGCCGCTGCCCGGTGTGATGCTGGACTGCGCCGACTACGACGCCGACCTCGACCCGGTCGCCGGCGCAACCGGAACCCTGACCATCGGCGTGGTGCGTGCCCGCTCGGTGCAGACCCCTCCGGACGCCGGGCCGGTGGTCATGACCACCGGATCGGATCTGCCCTCCTCGCTGCAACTGCCGGTGTGGTTGTCCCGGTCGGGGGCCGACGTCCTCAAAACCCACCCGATCGTCGCGGTCGACCGCCGCGGTACGGGCATGTCCAGTCCGATCGACTGTCGGGACGAGTACGACCGCCAGGAAATGCGCGAACAGGCCCAATTCCAGTCCGGTGACGACCAGGTGGCCAGCCTGGGCACGATCACGCTGACGGCGACCACCGGCTGCACCGACACCCTCGCACCCGGCGACTCGGCTTATGACAACGCCCGGGCGGCCGAGGATCTCGAACGGCTGCGCAGTACCTGGGACGTGCCGGCACTGGCACTGATCGGCATCGGCAACGGCGCCCAGGTGGCGCTGGCCTACGCCGGGTCACACCCGGACAAGGTCGCCCGGCTGGTGCTGGACTCCCCCATCCCACCCGGTGTCAGCGCCGAGTCGGCCGCCGACGACCAGGTCAAAGCCCAACAGTCGGCACTGGACGCGTTCGCCACCCAGTGCGTCGCCGTCAACTGCGCCCTGGGACCCGACCCTGAGGGCGCGGTCGATGAGCTGATGGCACGTGCGCGGGCCGGGCGCGGGCCGGGCGGGGTCTCTACCGCGGTGCTGGCCAACGCCATCATCACCGCCCTCGGCTATCCGTCCGGTGACCGGATCACCAGCACCGTCAAACTGGCCGACGCCCTGGCCGCCGCCCGCACCGGCGACACCAATCAACTCAACAGCCTGATCAACCAGGCCGAAGCCGTGCGCGGCACCGACGGACACTTCGTCAACACCTGCAGCGACTCCCTCAACCGGCCCACCCCGGACCGGGTGCGCGAACTCGTCGTCGCCTGGGGCAAGGAATACCCCCAGTTCGGCACCGTCGCAGCCCTGAATCTGGTGAAGTGCCTGAACTGGCCGAGCGGATCGGCGCCGCCGGACCCGAAGAATCTCAGCATCGACGTGCTACTGCTGGGGGTCCAGAACGATCCGATCGCCGGTGGCCAGGGAGTGCCCGCCACGGCGGCCACCCTGATCAACGCCGGCGCCACCAGCAGGCGGGTGATGTGGCAGGGCACCGGACACGGGGCGAGCATCTACTCAGCCTGCGCGCTGCCGCCGGTGCTGGGCTATCTGCAGACCGGGGACGTCCCACCGACCGACACCTTCTGCCCCGCCTGAGCGCCTGACGCATCCGGCCGGTGTACGGTGCGGTCGTGGCAGTCGCTGACTCGATCCGCGCCGGCATGGTGAACGCTTTCAGGCCCCGCTCCAGTCCCCCGAGCACCGCGACAGTCCTGCGTTCAGCGCTGTGGCCGATCGCGATCATGTCGATCATCCACCGCAGCTATGTGCTGACCTCCAACGGCTACATCACCGACGACTGGGCCCCGGTCTACCGGGCGGTGCGCAACTTCCGCGCCGGTGCCGACATCTACAACGAGAACTTCGACCACGTCGATCCGCACTACCTGTATCCGCCGGGCGGCACCCTGCTGATGGCCCCGTTCGGCTATATCGACAGTGAGTTCGCCGCCCGCAACTGGTTCATCCTGCTCAACACCCTGGCGATCATCGGCGCTGCGGTCCTGCTGGTGCGGCTGTTCAGGTTTCCGCTGTCCTCGGTGGCGCTGCCGGCACTGCTGGCGGCGATGTTCGTCACCGAGTCGGTGACCAACACCCTGGTATTCACCAATGTCAATGGCGTCATCCTGTTCCTGGAGGTGCTGTTCTTCCGATGGCTTCTGGACGGCCGGATGAGCCGGGAGTGGCTGGCCGGCATCGCGATCGGCCTCTCGCTGGTGGTCAAGCCGGTGCTCGCGGTGCTGCTGTTGCTGCCGCTGCTGAACCGGCAGTGGCGCACCCTGGCCGCCGCAGTCGCGGTTCCGGTGGCGTTCAACGTGGTGGCCTGGCCGTTGGTGTCCGACCGGATGAATTTCGTCAACCGGACCCTGCCCTACCTCTCCGCCACGCGCGACTACTTCAACAGTTCCGTGCTCGGCAACGGGGTGTACTACGGGCTGCCGATGTGGCTGATCATCACGCTGAGGGTGCTCTTCGTGGCCCTGGCGGTCGCCAGCCTCTGGATGCTCAACCGCTACTACCGCACCCGCGACCCGCTGTTCTGGGCGCTGACCTCCTCGGGCGTTCTGCTGATTGCCTCCTGGCTGGTGCTGTCCCTGGCACAGGGCTACTACTCGATGATGCTGTTTCCGTTCCTGATGACCGTGGTGCTGCCCAACTCGGTGCTGAGAAACTGGCCGGCCTGGCTGGCCACCTACGGATTCCTGACCCTGGACCGCTGGCTGATGTGGCGCTGGCCGACCACCGGGCGATTCCTGGAGTACATGAAGATCACCTACGGCTGGTCGCTGATGCTCGTCGTGGTGTTCTGTGTGCTGTACTTCCGCTACCTCGACGCCAAGGAGGACGGCCGGCTCGACCGGGACCCGGATGCAGGTATCGACCCGCCGTGGATGGCGTCGCATGCGGACGGTCGTCGCGCTAGCGTTGGCACATGAGTTCGCTTCCGGCCCCCAGGGTGGAACTGTCCGACGACCAGTGGCGGGCCCGGCTGTCCCCGCAGGAGTACCACGTGCTGCGCGAGGCCGGGACCGAGCGTCCGTTCGTCGGCGAGTACACCGACACCAAGACCGAAGGCGTCTACCAGTGCCGGGCCTGCGGCGCCGAGTTGTTCCGCAGCACAGAGAAATTCGAGTCTCACTGCGGGTGGCCGTCATTCTTCGACCCGGCTGACTCCGAGGCGGTGATCCTGCGATCGGACGATTCGCTCGGTATGCGCCGGGTGGAGGTGCTGTGCGCGGGCTGCCACAGCCACCTGGGTCATGTGTTCACCGGTGAGGGTTACCCGACACCCACCGACCAGCGGTACTGCATCAACTCGATCTCGTTGCGGCTGCTACCGGCGAACGGGTAGCGAGGCCGGGTCGGCCGCCAGAGCATCGAACATCTCGTCTGCGGTCAGGGGCGGGCTGAAGTAGAAACCCTGCCCCACGTCACATCCCAGTTCCCGCAGCCGATCCGCGGTGGCAGCGTTCTCGATGCCCTCGGCAACTGTGGTCAGGCCCAACGAATGGGCCAACTCCACGACCGCGCTCACGACCGCCGCCGCCCGACCGTCGAACAAGATCGACGAGATGAAGCTGCGATCGAGTTTGACCTCGTCTGCGGGCAGGTCGCGGAGATAGGACAGCGCCGAGTAGCCGCTGCCGAAATCGTCGATCGAAACCCGGGTTCCGCTCTCCCGCAACCGGTTCAGCACAGTGCGCACACTGTCGAGATTGCTCACGATCACGTCCTCGGTCACCTCGACGGTCACCGCGGTCGCGGCGAGTCCTCGGCCGCTCAATTCTCGCGAAATCCGGTCGGGAAGGCTCAAGTCCTCGATCGCCGGGGCGAACAGATTGATCCCGACGGGAACGTCCGCACCTGCGGAGTGCCACCGCATCGCCTCATCGAGGGCCCCGCTGAGAACGAAGGCGTTCACCGGTCCCATCAATCCGTGTAGGCAGACCAGGGGCAGGAACTCCTCCGGCGCCAGCATGCCCCGCTCAGGATGAGGCCAGCGCAACAACGCCTCGACCCCGACAATCTTTCCGGTGCCCAGGTCGACCTGCGGTTGGAAGACCAGGTCGAGTTGGGAACGGTCTATCGCGTGCCGCAACTGCCCCAACAACCGCACCAAGCCCGCTCCGGTCTCCTTCCCCATCAGAACAGAGATGGCTTCCAACTCCGGGGCGTACGCGGTAATTCCGCCGACTCCCGACCTCTTCGCCGAGTACATCGCTTTGTCCGCGCGCTTGTACAGGTCCTCCGCCGACAGGTCCGCATCGTTGTCGTCCGCGATCGCCAGGCCCACACTCGGCCGCATCAGCAGATCCTCACCCTCGATCACGAACGGTAGGTCGAAGGCCGCCACCAGCCGATGCGCGATGAGATGACATCGATCGACATCGCCTTCGACCAAGACCGCGAACTCGTCGCCGCCGACCCGGGCCACGGTGTCGCCGATGCGTGCGCAGCCGAGAATCCTCGCCCCGGAGCCGATCAGCACCTCGTCACCGGCCGGATGCCCCAAGGTGTCGTTGACGAGTTTGAAATCGTTGAGGTCGACAACGAGTATTCCGACCGTACGTCCGTCCCGCCGGCGCAGTTGCATGGCATGGTTGAGCCGATCCTGGAACAGCTCGCGGTTGGCCAGACCGGTCAGCGGGTCCCGTAGCGCCTGGTCGGCCACGGTGGCCACCAGCTTCCGGTTCTCGGCGACCGTCAGGAACTGGCGGGCCAGCACGGTCACCACCAGCACGACCGTGCCCAGTTGAACCGTTGCGGATCCAAGAGACTCCACCGGCTGGGCGGCGGCGACGATTCCCGCGGCCATCAGCGGTGCATACGGCAACCAGACCGACGCCCAACTGGGCAGCTGGATCGGATCACGCTCGCCGGTGCGATCCCCGCGACTCACCGCGGCCGCCACCGTGATGAGAAGCACACCGGCCACCCATCCGATGTCGATCGGATCACCGCTGCTGTACCGCCCGTTCGCCGCCAGATAGGCGAAGATGCTGTCGGACACCGCGATACACGCCATGCCCAGGGAGAACAGGATCAATGACGGCCGTTGGTAGGAACCCGACCTGACCAACACGTACGCCGACACGGTGAGAACCAGCAGATCAGATACCGGATAGGCCAGTGAGATGGCCATGGCGAGCCGGCTCTCCGCCCCCGCCTCGTAGACCGGTCGCAACACGGTGAACCAGGACACCAGGAACAGTGCCGCCGCCACGATCACGCCGTCGAGGACCAGTCGGATCTGGGACTGCATACTGCGGGCGGTGGGAAACAGCAGCATGGCCGTGCACGCACCGATGGGCAGGAGCAGATAGGCGGCATCAGCCGCAGAGGGGAACGGAAACCGGTTGAGAACCAGTTCGTGATAGGCCCAGATCGCATCGCCGGCCGCCCAACCGATGAGACCAACCGTCAGCGCCGTCCATGCGGCCCGCAACCGGCCCCGAGCCGACCACGCGGCCAGCCCCGCAAAGACCACCGCGGTCAGCGTCAGCGCAAGCGAGGCGAGGTCGGCGATGATGAGCAGCGCGGTTCCGTGCGACCAGCCGCCGATGTTTCAGACCGAGTAGACGACCAGGACCACGGCGGCGAAAAGAGCGACGTGGGCGGCTCTGGGCAAACCCGGCCCCCTTCCCCGCGGTGCTACCTGCTAGGAAAGCGTAACCCCACCGGCGACTAGGGCAACCGGTTGACGAGCTCCTCGACGCCGACTCGCGGACCGGTGAAGAACGGGATCTCCTCGCGCACGTGTAGACGCGCCTCGGTCGCGCGGAGGTCTCGCATCAGGTCGACGATGCGGTGCAGTTCCGGCGCCTCGAACGCCAGAATCCACTCGTAGTCTCCGAGCGCGAAGGCGGGCACGGTGTTGGCCCGGACATCCTTGTAGCCCCGGGCCGCCATTCCGTGGTCGGCGAGCATCTTGCGACGCTCGTCGTCGGGCAGCAGGTACCACTCCAGCGACCGCACGAACGGGTAGACGCAGATGTAGTTGCCCGGCTCCTCGCCGGCCAGAAAGGCTGGAACGTGGCTCTTGTTGAACTCGGCGGGCCGGTGCAGTGCGACGCTGCTCCACACCGGTTTGGTGGCACGGCCCAGCGTGGTGGTGCGCCGGAAATCGCTGTAGGTGGCCTGCACGTCCTCCACCCGCTCGGCGTGGCTCCAGATCATGAAGTCGGCATCGGCCCGCATCCCGGCCACGTCGTAGAGGCCCCGGATCACCACCCCCCGGTCCTCCTGCTGTTTGAGGAACGTCGCGGTCTCGTCGATCACGGCGGCCCGGGACTCGTCGTCATAGCCCAGTACCCCGGGTTGGACGGCGAACGCCGAGAACATCACGTAGCGGATGGTGGCGTTGAGCGTGTCGTAATCCAATCTCGCCATGGGCCTATGGTGCCACGCCTGACCCGACGGCTGACTGACGCACCAGGCCGGGGACCTCCCCGGCGTCCACCGGCGCACCGAGGTAGTCGCTCTGGGCGATACTGACATGCCACCCAACGAGTCGGGCGACGGTGCCGGCATCATCGGCCCCCTCTGCCACGACGGTCAGCCCGAGTTGGCCGGCCAACCCGACCACCGATCGGACCACCGCCTCCACCCGTGGGTCCGTCAGATGCGGGCCGATGAAGTTGCGGTCGAGTTTGACCTCGTCGATGGGCAGATGGCACAGGTAGGACAGTGCCGGGTAGCCGGAGCCGAAGTCGTCGATGGAGACCCGCACTCCTCGCCGCCGCAGTTCGCTGAACACGATCTTGGTGGGGCCGATACGCCCAATCGGAAAGTCCTCGGTGACCTCCACAGTCAGGATTCCGGGTCCCAGATCCCGCTCGGCGAGTGCCCTGCTGACCCGGTCCGGCAGGGCGAGGTCAGCCATCACCGGCGCGAACACGTTGACCGCGACAGCAACATCGACCCCGCTCCGCATCCAGTTCCGGACATCATCGAGTGCCCGCCTGAGAACGAGATCGGTGATGGCCGTCATCAGTTCGGGGCTGCGGACAACCGGCAGAAAATGTGCCGGAGCCAACATCCCGTGGTCCGGGTGCGGCCACCGGAGCAGCGCCTCCACCCCGACGACGCCGCCGGTGAGCAGGTCGACCTTCGGCTGGTAGACCAGGCTTAGCCGCTCATCATCGACGGCCTGCCGAAGTTCCTCGAGAAGGCGGGCCGACGCCGCGTCATGCTGCCCGGTCAAACCCTGCCCTGCTGTCCGGGTTCGTTTGGCCGCATACATCGTCAGATCCGCCCGGTTGAGCAACTCATCGGCGCCGACATCATCAGGTCCGGCCACCGCGAGACCGATGCTGGCGCCCACCCGTACCTGGCGTTCACCGGCGAGGAAGGGGCTGTCGAAGGCAGCAGACAGCCGCCGCACGATCGCGTGCGCCTCGGCGGCCGGAACCTGCAGCAGAACGGCGAACTCGTCGCCCCCCAATCGGGCCACCATATGGTCCGGTCCGACAACCGAACACAACCGTTTCGCCACCAGGATCAGCACCTCGTCGCCGAACGCGTGGCCGCGCGTGTCATTGAGCGATTTGAAACCGTCGAGATCGACGAACAGGACCGACAACGGCCTGTCCCCGGGACCTAATCGCGACGCCAGGCTGCGGGTCAGCGTGTCCACGAACAGGGTGCGGTTGGCCAGCCCGGTCAACGGGTCGTGCAGGGCGAGATCGGTGACGGCGGCGACCAACCGCTTGTTCTCCGCGACCGCGAGAAACTGCCGCGCCAGCACCACCGGAACCAGAGCGATGCCGACGACCAGAACCACGCCGTCGTTCAGGGCGTCGCTCGGTGCGACCGCGACGGCCAGCGCCGCAAGCATGAACGGCGCGTAGGGCAGCCAGACCGATGCCCAGCCCTTGGCCTCGTCGGGGCGCTCACCGAACACCGTCTGCCGCCCGGCGGCGGCGGCCACGGCGATCAGCAGCATCCCGGCCGTCCAGCCGATCTCGATCAGATGGCCGGCGCTGAACGGCCCGGAACCACGGGCGAAATAGGCGAAGACGCTCTCCGCCAGCGTCATACACATCAGGCCGAGGGTCAGCAGCGCCAGCATCGACCGCGCACCCGCACCTGACCGCACCAGAACCACCGTCGCGACCGTCAAGGTGACCACGTTCGACACCGGGTAGGCCAGCGCCGCGACCAGCCGGATCCAATTGTCGCCGCCGTCGGCGTAGGCCTGGCGCATCACGGTCAGCCAGGTGACGATCAGCAGCGAACCGCCCATGATCACACCGTCGAGAACAAGCCGGCCCGGGGATTGCCGACCGCGGCTGACCGGAAAGAGCAGCAGCGCGACCAGGACCCCGACCGGGAACATCAGGTAGGCGGCGTCGGCGATGGACGGAAAGGACAGCGGCCAACCCAACAGATTGCGACCGGCCCACAGCACCTCGGCGAGGGTTGCCGCGCCCAGACCTGCCGCCATCGCCCGCCACCCGGACTGTGCCCGCCCCGTCTGCGCCCTGGCGGCCAGCGCCGCGAAAACCGCCGCCGCCCCGGTGACGACCACTGAGCTCACCGAGGTGACGATTTCGTTGGTTCGCTCACCGGCCCCGCCGGCCAGTAGCCAGCCGGCGAGGACGGCGAAGAAACCTCCCGCCCAGGCGGCCACCGCTGCCGTCGACGGCCCCTGCCCGGCGCCGCGGAACGCCCAACCAGACATCGGTCCTCCCGTCGACATGCCCAGCGATTTTATGCCGTCAAGTGCTCGGGGCGGCCACCGCGGCACCGGCCGCCCGGCCTGCGGCGGCCAGGCAGGCCGGCACCCCGACCCCGTCGAGGAAGTTCCCGGCCACTCCGAGGCCGGCCGGCAGCGCGGAACGGACTTCGGCGGCCAGTTCGGCGTGGCCCGGCCCGTACTGGGGCAACGCATCGATCCAGCGGTGAATCAGGACCCCGAGCGGATCGGCGCGGATCCCGAACACGGTGTCGAGATCCGCCAGCGCCCACGTCTGTAGCTGCTCATCCGGGGTGCAGCGGGCGATATCGTCGCCGAACCGCCCGAACGACAGCCGCAGCAGTTCCGGGCCACCGCGACCGCCCCACTTTCGGCTGGACAGCGTGATGGCCTTGGAGTGCAGGTCCTCCCCGCTGGCCACCAGCACACCGGACTGGGGCGGGAACGGGGTGCCGGCCGGGACCGCCATGGCCAGGACCGCCGCCGAGGCGACCGG
>LFFF01000106.1 GCA_001510415.1 Actinobacteria bacterium casp-actino6
GGCAGGGGCGGCCTGGCCGACCGAGCCTGACGGCACGGCCTCGGCCGGCGGCGACGCCGACGGGATCGCCTCGACGACATCAACGGGTGCGGCGGCCGTCGGCAGATCATCGGCCGGATTCTTCGGCAGCGCCGCGCCCGACACTGCCGCGCCGGCCGGGCGGATACGGTCTGAGCCGCCGCCGGCCACCGGTATCCGCACCGGGGTGCGCACCGCGCCGTCGTTCAATCCGGCGCGCTCGCTCGATCCGGCGGCGCCCTGGGATCCGGTGGCATTCCGGGCCCCCGCCCGCACCGCGGGTCCATCGTTGGTGCTGCGGCTGCGGGCACGCGGTGACGGACTGTCCGACTCCGTCGACTGGTTGCTCGAGGACGGCGCCGGGTCCGCGGCCGAGGTGTCGGCATCGGCCACCGCCGCGGCGGCCAACGAGCCGAGACTCATGACGCCGGCAACGGCTACGCCGAGACAGAGTTGTTGGGTTCGCTGTTGGTTTCGCATTGTTCCGCACCTCCGGTAAGACCCCTACGTCGAATTCTTGGAAGGTATCGCTCAGGTACCGGTTCGTGTCGCAGATTCGCCAGTGTGCGGCTCCTGACCCGGGAGGTCAGACTGCGACGACCCTGACCAGTTCCCCAAGGCCGGCGAAATCCGCGGCATTGCGGGTGTACAGCTCGAGGCGGTGGGCATGGGCGGTGGCCGCGATCAGCAGATCCGCGAACCGGGCGCGGGGGTGGCGGCCCTGTCCGAGAGCAGCGGCCGCGACGAGACCGTAGCTGCGCGCAGCTGCCGCGTCGAACGGAATGGGTTCGAACCGTCCCTCGACCTCTTGGAGCCGGGTCTGCCGCTTGGCGGCCTCGATCGGATCCGCGGCGAGCAGTGGTCCGGCGGCCAGTTCGGCGGAGGTCACCGCCGAGATCGCCATTTCGTCGGGCAAGGCGGCCCGCACGGCCGGGTCGTACCAGTCGATCACCACGGAGGTGTCCAACAGTCCGGGCGCCGTCATCCGAGAATTCCCTGATCGAAGGCCCCGTCGAGGTCCTCGCGAAACCGGCGGTGATCGATCCGGACGCCGGCCGCCGCCATCTCGTCGATCTCCTCGCGCCGAACGAAGGTCCGCCGGCCCGGGGTGATGGGACGAAGTTCGGCGATCGGTTCCCCGTTGCGGGTGACGACGAAGGTCTCCCCCGCTGCCACGGCCTCGATCACTTTCGCGTTGTCGTTTCGCAGTTCGCGCTGCGGGATCGTCCTGGCCATACGACCAGCGTAGCCTGAGTTGCTACACATCGCTACGCCACGTTCGCACCGGGTTATCAGCACCTCACACAGGTCGGCCGGATCGCGCCGGACGATTCGTTGTGTGCGCCTGAACGTGTTGGAGCCGTGCTGGCTACGAGATGAGTCCGCGGATGTCTTCTGCCGTCAGAGCCGATCCGAACGCGTTGCCGTCGTCGATCACGCTGCTGAACAACTTCGCTTTCCGGGCGTTGAGTGCGAGCACCTTGTCCTCGATGGTGTCCCGCGCGATCAGCCGGTACACCATCACGGTGCGAGTCTGGCCGATCCGGTGGGTCCGGTCGACGGCCTGAGCCTCGACCGCCGGATTCCACCACGGGTCGAGCAAGAAGCAGTAGTCGGCCTCAGTCAGATTGAGCCCGAACCCGCCAGCCTTGAGGCTGATCAGGAAGACCGGCGCGTCACCCTCCTTGAACCGCTGGATTGCCTTGGGCCGGTCGCGGGTTCGACCGTCGAGGTAGCAGTAGTCGATGCCCTCGGCATCGAGACGGTCCCGGATCTTGCCCAGGAATCGGGTGAACTGACTGAACACCAGGGCGCGGTGCCCGCCGGAAGCGACTTCGCGCAGGTGTTCGGCGAGCACGTCGATCTTGGCGCTGGGCAAGGCGGCGTGCGCTGGGTCGGCCAAACCCAGATGCAGCGCCAGTTGGCGCAACACAGTCAGTGACTTGAGGATGGTGAAAAGGTTGCGCTGCATATCGTGTCGCGGCGTCCGGACTCCACTGGTACTGCAACACCCGACCCTGTCGGGCGTACTCGGTGCCGCGACGAAACGCATCCCAGCCCAGCCGTACTGCCGCCTGGTCAAGCGCGATACTCGGAGAGGTCAAGCCCACCATGCGACGCACGATAGGCCGGGCCTGCGACACCGTCGCCGAGCCCGACGGCGCGCCGCGGCAAAGTGGTACGCAGGATACTGGTGTGGCCAGATTGACGTCACCGCCAACGGTTTCCGGCCTACCGCTGGGGCTGGCGGAATGCCCGCGACGGAGTCGGTAGGTGCCGAACCACCGCGGCGGCAGCCGTGAGCGCCTGGGCCGCAACGCCGTCAAGAGAGATTCCACTCCCCGCCCGCGGTGGGCCGAGGACGGCTCTCAGCGTGCGGGCACCGACGGCGTTGAGGCTTCGCCGCCGTGCCGTCAGCGCGATTCCGACCGTCACACCGCACAGGACACCAACCAGGAACGGCCCTCGGGCCGGTCGCCGTTTCCGCGGTGCGATCATGAACGCCCACAACCCGCCGACGGTGGCGATCATCACGAGCACCGCTATCGCCGATATCCAGCCCATGGTTCACCTCCCCGCCGTCGCTTGACCCCGCCATCGTCGGAAGTGGCCGCCTGCCCGATCCCACCCCGAACCCGCCGGACCTGCCATAGCCAACCGGTATTCGTGACCAAAGCGAACGTCGGGCGTTAGACGTCCGCTACCCGCCCCTGGGGTGCGACCGTCCGTTGGGCATGCTGGCTGCATGGACATTCCCTGGCGCGGTCCGGCGCATCCGCCGCTCGACTCCGATCGGCTGCCGCTGTTCCGAGGACTGCGGCCACTGAAGAAGTGGCGCTATCTGGGCGTCTACGGTCCCGACGTCCAGATGTGCGTGGGGATCGCTCGGATCGGCGGCGCCTATCAGGCGTTCTGGGCCGTGCACAACCGCACCACCGACGCGTTCCGGGAACGGGCCGCGCTGCGGCCGATCCTGCACTTCGATGAGACGTCGGCCCGCTTCGACGGCGTGGACGTCGCCTATCAGCGGGCCGGCGATCCCGTCGAAGTGGTGTCGAGGCACGGCAAGCACCTGATCTGGACCCGCAAAACCCCCGTCCGAATCACCGGCACTATCGACGGCATCGCCATCGACTCACCCGGACTGGTCGACGAATCGGCCGGCCATCACGCCCGGGTCACCCGCTGGTCATGGAGTGCGGGCTGCGGCACCTCCGAGAACGGGGCGGCGCTGACCTGGAATCTTGTTGACGGGGTTCATGATTCGCCGCACAATTCCGAACGCACCCTCTGGGTCGACGGCGTGCCTCAGGAAGTGGATCCGGTCACGTTCGCCGCGGATCTCTCCCGGGTCGGCGAACTCGAGTTCCACGCCGAGGCGCAGCGATCACGCCATGACCGGATGATCCTCATCGACAGCAAGTACCGCCAGCCGTTCGGCACGTTCACCGGTTCGATCGCCGGAGTCCCACTGCGCGAGGGATACGGCGTCATGGAGCGCCACGACGTTCGGTGGTAACGACGAACACCGGCGGCGGCGGCCCACCGTAGACCGGCATGGAGAAGACTGGGCGGATGACCGAACCCATATCCGCCCGCGTCGCGGTGTACCTCGACTTCGACAACATCGTGATCTCCCGGTACGACCAGGTCAACGGCCGCAACTCGTTTCAGCGCGATAAATCCAAGGGCCTGGAATCCGCCCGCCTGACCCGGGCCCGGGTCGACGTCGGCGCGATCCTGGACTTCGCATCCTCGTTCGGCACGCTGGTGCTGACCCGCGCATACGCGGACTGGTCGGCCGAGGTCAACGCCGAGTACCGCGAGCAGTTGGTGGGCCGGGCGGTTGACCTGGTGCAACTGTTTCCCGCCGCCGCGTATGGCAAGAACGGCGCCGACATCCGGCTCGCGGTCGACGCCGTGGAGGACATGTTCCGGCTTCCCGACCTGACTGACGTGGTGATCGTGGCCGGCGATTCGGACTACATCCCGCTGGCCCAGCGGTGCAAGCGACTGGGCCGCTACGTCGTGGGCATCGGGGTGGCCGGGTCGTCGAGCCGGTCGCTGGCGGCGGCCTGCGACGACTTCGTCATCTACGACTCGCTGCCCGGGGTTCCGGTGTTCGAGCCGACCGCCGCCGACACCGAGACGCCCAAGCGGGTGCGCGCCAAATCCGAACCGGCGCAGCCGGATCCGCAGGCCGCCGCGACTGCGTTGCTGATTCGCGCGCTGCAGATCGGCTTGGAGAAGGATGACGCCGAGTGGCTGCACAACTCGGCGGTCAAGGGGCAGATGAAGCGGATGGACCCGTCGTTCTCAGAGAAGTCGTTGGGCTTCAAGTCATTCAGTGACTTCCTGCGCTCGCGCGCCGACACCGTGGAACTCGACGAGAGCTCGACCACCCGGATGGTGAAGCTGCGGTAGGACGGCTTTCAGCACCGTCGCGGATATAGTCCCGGTTCTGCTGCGTCCGAGCTACGGGCCGGCCGTCCAGCTGCAGTTGCTGTCCAGCCGGGAACGGATCGGCTGGCCCACCGAACGGCGCCGCCTGGTCCAGAGGTACACCGACGCTCCGCCGGCGCAGCTGTCGGTCCCCACACTGCCCGCGTTTGCCGCGTCGAAAACCGTGACATGGGCAGACCGCCGCGCAGCACGCGACCTCTGGGACCTCTGGGCGCTCAGTCGCCTTGGCGCGATCAATGCCGCCGCGGGACGTTTGTTCCGCCAGCATGGACCCACCAACAGAGCTCCGGCGCTCCACCTCTTCGGCCAGGCCCTGCCGGAAGCCGAGCGGCAGTCACAACTGGCCGGCCAGACCCGACTTACGATTTCGGCGAATAACGCACTCAGCGCGGTCAGGCGCGCGTGGGGCCAAGCTAGTCGAGCGGAGTGATCGAGAACGGGTTCGGCACCCTCACGGACCGGCAGTGCCAACCACGCCGATGTCGGTGTGGCTGAAATCGCCTCCCTTGAACAACAGTGACTCACCGCTGACCTTCGCCAGTGCGTACGCGAAGCAATCCCCATAGTTCAAACCGGCACGATGCCGGCCCTTGCCGAACTGGCGGTAGGCCGACCGAGCGACCTCGGCCTGATCCGCATCGACTGCGACAAGATCAACGCCGGCCCGATGCAGCCACAGGTCCAGTTCGCGTCCACCCGGCTCACCGAAGCGCGCTTCGATGACGGTGGCGACCTCCAGGTACGACGCGGTCGACATCAACCGGACCGGGGCGGCCGCGACGGCGGCTTCGAATCCCGACGCCTCGGGTTCGTCGGTGAGCATTGCCACCAGCGCCGAGGTGTCGATCACCATTAGGTAGGCAACCCGTGTCGGTCATAGCCGATGACAGCATCGCCGGTGCGGGTGTCCAATACCGGCAGTGCGGCGCATCGATGGCGGATCGCTGCCAGTTCCTCACCGAGTGGGATTGCCCTCGTTCGCCCGGCCTCGCGGGCAAGTCGCTCCCTGAGTGCGACCACCACCGCCTCGGTCAGGGTTTCCCCGGTGCGAGCTGCTAATTCCCTGGCCAGGCGATCAGCCTCCGGGTCTTTGATACTCAACGCCATGGTGTGGATTCTATATTGTGAGGCGGATTCTAGACACGGCCCGGATGGACCGCGATCGTCCGACGCCGGGGACGCGCAGGCCCGAATGGAGGACACCCGCTGATGGCCCAACTGCCGGATCCGACCGACCGACTCGATGGTGAGGACAAAGCCCTCTTCGACCGCATGGCGTCGGCACGCGCCCATGCCGAGGGGCGGGCCGGACTGCCCGAGGTCTACGTGCGCATGTTCAACAATCCCGCCCTGGCCGGCAAAGTCGGCGCCCTCGGAGAGCACATTCGTTTCCACGGCACCCTGCCCGATGAGGTTCGCGAGCTGGCGATCCTGCGCTACGCGGTCCGCCAGGGCTCTGGCTACGAGTGGAGCCACCACCAACGGCCCGCCGAATTGGCCGGCCTTTCCGCCGACACGATCGCTGAGCTCACCGCAGGCGACATTCCGGCCACCCTGCCCGACGCGTCCCGTGCGGCGCTGCGTGCGGTCGACGCGGTGGCTGCGCGGAGATCAATACCCGCCGAAGTCCAGGATCGGCTGGTGGCCGCCTACGGCGAGGCCGGGGTGGTCGAACTCGTCGTGCTGTGCGGGCTCTACGCGACCATGGGCTACATGGTGTCCGCGTTCGACATCCCGATCGAGGAAGGCTTGCCCACCCCTCCTGACTCTCTCAGGAGCCCGGTACGCCGATCGCTCTAGCAACGACCACCGTCATTCATGATTCGCATTGGTGATTCGCAGGCCTCATTCACCGAATAACGCCTGCGGCGGTACTTCGCGTTGTACAGTCCGAGCAGTTGGTCGGTATCACACTTCGACAGCAAACTCGGAGAGCGGGATTCCATGAGCGCAGCCCACTTCATCGGACGGGTCGGAGGGATCGCCACCGCACTCGGCGTCGGTGTGGCGATCCTGCAGGGGACGGCGGTAGCAGGCGCCGAAGCCGATGGTGCGGGTTCGTCGTCGCGGGTGTCGGCGTCGGCGGAATCTTCTCAATCGAACTCCGCCACCGCATCAAGGCGCGCGACCCGAGGCGCTGGATCCACCTCGGAACTGTCGGCTCCTGTGCGGGGACGCACCGGATCGGCGGTTCGGGTGGCCGCAGCCGTTCCGGACAAGCCGCCGGCGATCGATGAGTCCATCCCTGCGGTCGATGTGGCGCCAGTAGCCACCCTGCCTGCATCCGCGGCGCCCGCACTGGCCGCAACCACGGTGACCCTGGACGCACCCGTTATCGAACTGCCGGTCGCCGTCCCGGAGCAGTCCGATGAAATCTTCTCGCCGACCCCACCGGATCCCACCGCCACCGTGGACACCCCGTACGGCGAACTGGGCCAGTGGATGATCAACAAAGAGGGGCAGGTGGCCGATTGGGTCGGACTGCGCTACTGCGGTCCAGGCAGCACCGTCTCCAATTGCGGCGTCGGCAAGCCCGACGAGGGCAAGATCATGCAGGAGCCCATCAATACGGTCTTCGTCGTCCGGGCGAGGAACCAGTACCTCGCGCAGCTGAAACTCGATTTCGCGATGCGGGTGTCCGGCTTCGGCCCCTCGTGCTGCAGCAGCATCGGCTACTCGGGCATCGTCGGAGATGTCGACTACAAACAGCTGCCGAGGGGCGGGCCGCTCGGACTGGGCATTCTCCCGCCGCTGCCGTTCGGACTGTTCCAGAACGGTTTACTCGGACTCTTCGGCTTCGGTCCGGCATACCGGGATGCTTCATTCCTCGTCGCCAACACCCACCTGCGGACCTTCGGTGGCGCGCCGGACGGAAACGGCAACTACATCTTCACCGCGTCGGTCAGCGATGAGATCCTCGACACCACCGGCGGCGGCCTGCTGCCGACGCACGGCTTCTTGTCCTATGACCAGGCGCGCGAGGAGTTGCTGACGAACATGCTGGCGAAAAGCTGGCTGACGAAGGCCTCCGACCAGGGTCTGATCGCCATGGACAACGCGATCGATCCGGACGATCCCACCTACACCACCGGTGATCACGACGGTTTGGCACAGGTCATCGCGCTGGGTTCGCTGTGGGGAATGGCCTCGGTTCGAAGCGCCAGGACAGCCTCTGCAGTCGCCGCGAGCCGGGCGACGCCGTCACTGGTGGCGGCCTAGGTCTCGGTCGGTCGGCCCGGGGCGCCACATGGGACGCCAACCCAGCGATGACTACTCCCCGGGCGAGCGCGGGAAATACGGCGAGCCCTACGAGCTGATCGATGAAGTCGAGGCTCGCGATGACGACGAAGACGACGAAGACGACGACTGAGGCCCACGTGGATGGGCCCGGCAACGATTTTGCTGCCCGGTCAGTCTCCGATCAGAGGAGATGAGCTCGCGGAGAAGTCCAGACCAGCCAGTTCGCCGTCGTCGAGGGCGGCGTCCCGGACCACGGTAAAGCGGTGCCCCAGCGCGGTCGCTACGGCGACGTAGGCACTGATCTCGCCGTTACAGCCCTGCTCGATACGACTGACCAACTGACGCGATACGCCGGCCCGCTGGCCGATTTCACTCTGAGTCAGAAGTGCACCGACGCGCGCCTCCCGAAGCGTGGCACCTATCTCTTGGAGGAATTCCTCCACATCACCAGTCATGAAGTCATGATACCGTGACATCACCCATGGCACAATATCCTGACATACGGCCGATCCGACGCCGTATGTCGTTCCGGCACAATAGCCTTCGTTTCCCGGCTCTCCGCAGGTGCGCTGACTCAGCGTCTCCCAGGCGCTGAACCCTCCCCTGAGCGGGCGAGCACTGGCCCCACCACGGTCGCGCTCAAACCCCATACCGGTCAACCAGTGCTTGCACCCCACGGTCGGCCCGGCCGTAGCAGACGATGCTGATGTCCAGGCCGGCATCTGCGACGACACCGAGCGCCCGCTCGATCGCGCTGTCGATCCAGTCGGAGTCGTTGCCGAAGGCTCCCCCGCCGAGTCGGGTCAAGAGCACCTTGTTGGACCCGCCGCCGCTGGCCTGTTCGACCGCGGCCAGCAGGGTCGCCTCGTAGGAGGCCTGCAATATCAAGCGCGCGAACGATTCCCAGTAGTCCGCCGGCAGTGTCGAGTAGGCGACGGGAAGTGCCGAACAGTACGCCTGGGAGACCCGCCGGCGGCTGCCGTCGGTGACCTCGACGTGTCGATGCAGTCCGATGGCCAGCCGCCCGCGCACCATGTCGAGAACCTCATCGGTGGCGGTGTACAGCAGGTAGTCGATGGTCCTGAGTCCCTCGAGGGTGCACAGCGCATAGCCGTTCTGCATCCGCCACAAATCGTCGACCGGCAGACCGCTCAGCTCGGCCAAGGCCGAGCCGACCCCGGACAGCGCATCGAGTTGACGGTCGCGGGTCTGTCCGATCCCGTCGCCGACCGGCACCAGGTAGTTGCGGTAGATCGTTCCGGCGCCGGCCGCGATCGCGCACGCCGGCCCCTGGGTGTGGTCGTGGGCGTAACGGCTCACCCCCTGCTCGGGAGTGACGCTCTGCGAAACCATCTCCAGCAGGTTGAACTGGGAGGCCACCTGGAACAGCGCGCCCTCGAAGTCCGGATCGGAGTGCAATGCCCGCGCGTCACCGACCAGGGCCCGCACCGAACTGCGCGTCCCCCGAGCCGGATTGACCCGCGCACGCAACTCTGCCAGCGTCGGCAGCGACAACTCCCCGATGCCGTAACGCCTACCGTTGACCGTGGAGACGAGCTCATCGCCCTCCACGGCCAACCGACCCTGGGTGGCGGCATAGTCGGCGCTCTCGGTGAAGCCGGTCAGTCGTTCGAACCAGTTCATCTCAGGCCTCCCCTCGCTGGGCGCGCCGCCGCAGCACGTCGTGTTGCTCCTCGGTGTCGGGCACCGGGTGATCACCCTTGCGGCTGCCGGCCCGCAACTCCTGCATGCGGTCGATGACGGCTGGGTAGCCCAGACCGTCGGTCTCGATCAACCAGGCACCCACCACGGTTCCGGTGCGGCCTTTACCGCCCCAACAGTGCGCCAGGACGACCTTGCCGGCAGCCAGCTCCGCGCGGATGTGGGCCAGGATCCGGTCGTAGCCGGCGTCGGTAATCGTCCTGGTATCGGGGATCGGCATCCGCCGATAGGTGGTCCCGGGTCCGAGCATGCCGTCATAGGGCAGCATCGGCGATCCGTCCCAGGTCGGCTCGCCGCGTTCGGTCAGGTCGACGAACGAGTTCACACCGGCATCGAGGAGGACCTGCAGCTTCTCCAAGGCCTTGCTGCGGTTCTTGGCGCCCGGGTACTCGGTGGCGAGCAGCCGGCCCGGGATGATCCAGTACCCGTGAACCAGGTCGTCGTGTTCCCACGATGGTTTGTTGTCATTGACGCTCATATGTTCCCCCTTAAAAGTTGGCTTGGCTGGCGGACCCACACACGGGTTTGGCGCGTGAATCACCGTGTCGTTCTCGACTCCCGACCGGAATCCGCCCACCAGCACCCTATTATGTGCGATATTAGCACGTATTAATTTCGTGCGGTTTCAACTAAAAATGCTACGGTTAAACCCATGGGCGACAACCCGGTATCCAAGGGCGCTGAGCCAAGGATAGCCAAGCCCACCGACACAAAATTCCATGATTTCCCCCGCCCGACGGTGGCCGTGGACACCGCGCTGCTGTCCATCGACCCGGACCGGGGTCTGGTGGTGGTCGAGTTGGCGCGCGACGACACCGGCAAGTGGGCGCTGCCGGGCACCTTCCTGCGGGTACGCGAGACGCTGAGCGAGGCCGTCGCGCGTTGCCTGGACATGAAGCTCGGGGTACGCGGAGTCCGGCCGCAACAGTTGTGGGTATTCGACGACCCCGATCGCGACGACCGCGACTGGGTGCTTTCGGTGGCCCATGTCGCCGTGGTGCGCCCCGAGCAACTGGCGTCGCTGGGATCAGGATCGGCGGCCGAGACCCGCCTCATGCCGGTCAACCGCCCCGGCGAACTGGCCTGGGACCACCCCAAGATCGTCAAGCTCGCCAAGGAGCACGTCCGGGCGCGATATGAGGTCGAGCCCGATCCCGACCGGCTGCTGGGGCCCCGGTTCACCTTCAGTGAGCTCCAGCGGGTTCACGAGGCGGTCGCCGGCGACGAGTTCAGCCGGTTCGCGTTTCGCCGGGCGATGGAACCGCACCTGATCGACACCGGTGAACTCAACGAGGACACCGGCAGCCGTGGCCGGCCGGCCAAGCTCTTCCGCCGCCGCCGTGACCGCACCTGAAAGCGGCCAGCCTGTCGGAC
>LFFF01000107.1 GCA_001510415.1 Actinobacteria bacterium casp-actino6
ACGAGCATGAACGCGTCGCAAGCCGTGGCCTTGGGATCGGCGGCCGCCGGATTACCGAGCGGCTCAGGCGCAGGCGTGGGCCTGAGCAGAGCCCATCCCGCAGTACCGGCCGCCAGCAGCGAGATCGCCGTGGCCAGGGCGGCCAGCCAGCGGGCCGGACCGGGCCGGGCCGGGGGAGCCGCGGGCGAAGGCATCGGTTGCGACATGCCGACGATGCTACGCGTAGGCTTGACTCCGGAAGAAGGGCGATCATGACAACCCGCTGGCAAACTCTGGCCCGCTCCCTGACGGGGGTTCTGGGCGGTGCTGCGCTGGCCGCTTCGGCGGCTTTCGGAGCGGTTTGGACGGCACCCTTGGCAGGGGCACAGACCTGCGCCCCGGGCTTCGAACGCAATCCCTACACCCCGGAATGCCTGGCGCCGGTCAACACCCCGACCATCAACGGTGTGCCCTGTGTCCCCAGCAACATCGGGTTATGTTCGTCATTCGTCCAGAATCAGCAGCCGCAGCGGGTACCCCGCAGTTCGTTCGGCTGAGGTTTCCTTCGGCCGGTTTTCAGGTGCGCGACACCGATTTGTTCAACAGGCGCTGAACAAAGCTCGGCGACACCTGCGCCAGTCCGGCGAACACCTTGGCCTGACGCCCCACCGGGTAGTGCACTCTGGTCAGCCAGGTCCGGTTCGGGTGGGTGGCCGCATAGATGTCCTCGGCGACGTCCTCGGCGCTCAGGTGCACGCCCAGGGATTTGGTGCTGCCGGTGTCGAGGCCGTCGACCATCGCGGTGGCCACGAACAGCGGCCACATCGCGATCACCCGGATATCGTGCCGGCGCCACTCCAGTTCGAGGGCCTCGGTGAGTCCGCGGACGGCGAACTTGGTGGCCGAGTAGGTGGCCAACTCGGGCTGGCCGTAGATGGCCGAGGCCGAACACAGGTTGACCACCTGCGCGTGGGCGGTGTCCCGCAGATACGGAAACGCGGTGTGCAGTCCGGCCATGGTCCCGTAGACGTTGACGTCGACGATCCGTCGCTGGGTCTGCAGCGGAATGTCCTCGAATCGCCCCGAACTCAGCACGCCCGCATTGTTGACCAGGATGTCCAACCGGCGGGAGCCGCCGGTGAAGGTGTCGAGCTGCTGGGCCCAGTCATCGGCGTCGGTGACGTCGAGCTGGCCGATCGCCACGTCTCCGCCGGTCGCGGTGATCGCCTCGCGCAGCGAAGCCAGTCCCGCGAGCTCAAGATCGTAGGCGCCCACCCGGTAGCCGCGGCGGGCGAATGCCAGTGCGGTGGCCCGGCCGATCCCTGCTGCGGCTCCGGTGATGAAGACTGTCGGTGCGGAATCAGGCATCCTTCCTGTCTACCCGCTCGCGTCCCCGCTCGCGATACCAGTCGATGAGGTCAGGACGGTCGACCGCCCGGGGGTCCAGCGACACCTCGGTGTGGCCGGCCATGATCGCGGTGACCGGCACCTCGAGCTTCTTCCCGGTTCGGGTGTGCGGGATACCGGGTGCGGCGATGACGTCATCGGGTACATGCCGCGGCGAGAGCCGGGTGCGGATCCGGGTGCGGATCTCCTGCACCAGCGCGTCGCCGAGGTGGTGGCCCTCGGCCAGCGTGACGAACAACGGCATCCAGTAGGCGCCATCGGGACCGTCGATGCCGAGCACAAACGCCTCGCTCACCTCGTCGAGGCCCTCCACCACCTCGTAGATGTCGGCCGAACCCATCCGGATCCCGTTGCGGTTGAGCGTGGCGTCGCTGCGGCCGTGGATGATGACCGACCCGCGCTCGGTCAGCGTCACCCAGTCGCCGTGACGCCACACCCCGGGCGCCGGACCGTCGGCCCACTCGTGATCGAAATACGCTGCGCGGTAACGGGATCCGTCCGGGTCATTCCAGAATCCGACCGGCATGGAGGGCATCGGAGTGGTGATCACCAGTTCGCCCACCTCGCCGATCAACGGTTCGCGGTCCGGCGACCAGCTGTGCAGATCCACCCCCAGGTAGCGGGTGGCGAGCTCGCCCGGCCTGGCCGCCACCGAGGTGGTGCCACCGGCGAAAGCGGTCACCACGTCGGTTCCGCCGCTGATCGAGGACACCTCCACGGCTGGGCCGAGTTCGGCGGCGACCCACTCGTACAGGTCGGCCGGCAGTGGCGAACCGGTGCTGCCCAGTGTTCGCAGCCGGCTCAGGTCGTGCTCGGCGCCGGGGTGCAGTCCGGCCTTGCGGGAGGCCAGCAGGTGCCCGGGGCTGGTGCCGAAGACGGTGACCGCCTCGGTCTCCAGCAGCTGCCACAACCGGTCGGCGTCCGGGTACATCGGATGGCCGCTGTAGCTGACGACGGTCGCCCCGCACAACAGCCCGGCCAGCCGGAAGTTCCACATCATCCAACTCAGCGCGGTCTGCCAGAAGAACACGTCATCGCCGCCGAGGTCGACGTGCAGGGCGGCGGCTTTCAGATGTTCGAGGACCACGCCGCCGTGGCCGTGGGCGATGCCCTTGGGTCGTCCGGTGGTACCGGAGGTGAACAGCACCCAGAGCGGGTGCTCGAAGGGCACCGGGGTGACATCCGGTTCGACGGGTTCGGCGACCAGGCCGCGGTAGGCCGCACCGTCGAGCAGGATCAGGTGCGGATCGCCGGGCAGGGCGTCGAGCAGTTCGGCGGTGTCGGCCCGTTTGTCGACCCATCGGCCGTTGTAGCGGTAGCCGTCACAGCTGAACAGCACCGTGGGAGTCAGCTGACCCAGCCGCGCGGCGGCACCCTCGGGTGCGTAGTCCTGCCCGCAGGCCGACCACACCGCCCCGACCGCTGCGGTGGCCAGGAATGCCACCGCGGCCTCGGCGATGTCGGGAAGGTAGGCGACGACGCCGTCGCCGGGCCGCACGCCGAGCCGGCGCAACTCGGCGGCCACCGCGCCGACCCGCCCGGGCAGTTCGGACCAGTCGATCCGGGTTCGGGTGCCGTCCTCATCGATGCCGATGAGCGCTGGACCGGGCCGGGAGGCCTGCCGGAGTACCTGGTCGACGTAGTTCAGCCGCACGCCGGGAAACCACCGCGCGCCGGGCATCGCCGGGTCGGCGAGCACCCCGGCCTCATCCGGCCCGGGTGCGGTGGCCGCGCGGATGTCGAAGAACTCCCACACCGCACGCCAGAACCGGGCCGGGTGCTGAACCGACCACTGCCACAACTGCGGGTAGTCCCCGGCGGGGGCATCGTGCTGATCGGACGCCAGTGCGGCGAACCGGCGCCATTGCGGCTGCGCGGCGTCCATGATCAGACGAACTCGACGCTGGACATCTTGATCTGGCCGCCCTCGCGCACCAGGTTCATCGTGATTCGCCACAGACGCGGCTGCTGCTGGTCCTCGGGTGCTCGCTTGCCTTCGCGCCGGGAGGTGGCCGAGACGAGAACGACGGCGGAGTCCGGCGTCATGGACTTCACCGCGGCGTCGTTGACGGTGGCCTTGGTGACGATCTCCTCGTCCTGCAGGGCCTTGACGAAATCGTCTGCCGTTTCGGCGAAATTGTCCCGGAACCGTCCGGTCGATCCGTCCAGGACACGTTGCACGCTGTCCGCGGCGGTGGCGTAGTCGATGGCCATCAGGTTGATCACCCCCTGTCGCGCGGCCGCGGCGTACTCCGCGCTGCGCTGGTGTTGCTGGGCGACCTCGCGGTGCTGCCAGATCATCCAGCCGGTCGCCGTCAGCAGGACAATGGCCAGCAGCGCCGCGGCCGCCGGGGCGAGGGACTGCAGCCCTGGACGGGGTCGGGGTGCTACGGCGTCGTCGGGCCCGCTGAATATGTCGCCACCCGTGGGTGTTTCGGGATCCGCCGGGATCGCTTTCGCGGTGTGCAGTTGGCGCCGCAACTCCTCGGCTCGGGCGCGGGCCGCCTCGGCCCTGGCCTCGGCGGCCTCGGCCTCGGCCTCGGCCGCGCGCGCGATTTCGTCGTCGGTGGGGTCCACCCTCGGACCTCCTCTCGGTCGTCGCGCCGGATGGTCGGGAATTCTTCCTGACCGCCGGACTGCACAGACGCCGATATGGGACAGTGAGCCGGTGCGATTGACCGTAGCCGCTGCCGTTGCGCTGATGGCTGCCGGACTCGCCGGGCCCGCACCGGCGCTGGCCGACGAGTGCAATGACGCCTTCTGCACCCCCGGAATCAGGCCGGCCGTGGTGCTTGGCGCCCCGTGCGCGGACACCGGTTTCTACGTGTTCGGAACGACCTCGTGGGGGCGGTTGGTGTTCTGCGGCTCACCGCGGCGTTATGAGCCGCGGTATTTCCGGTCGCCGCCCATGATGGGCGTCAAGGAACTCAACGGCAGTTGCACCGGCTACGAGAACGCCGTGGCCCAGGCGCCGGACGGGCTGTTCCTCACCTGCTCGTTCGAGAACGCCCGGGCCGTGTGGGTGCGTGGAGACGCCTGACCCTCACCAGTGCCGCAGCGAACACAACGCGCCCCTGGCCCCGGAGTTGGTCGCCACCACCGTTCCGTCCACCGCCAGCGTGCAGTGGAAGTTCGGCGGATTGGGAGACAGGCCGGAGGTGCCCAGCACCATCGCCCAATACTGCGGATTGGCCAGTCTGACGTTGAGCACCCAGGGTTTATCGGGGCCGAGGTCGGCCTCGGCCTTCGGGCTGAACAGGTACGGGTTGTGGCTGTAGTCGGCGTAGTTGGCCGGTTCGGCGTCCCGGTAGTAGATCTCGGCGAAGAACGGGACGTCGGTGTAGACGGTGTACGTCACGTCGTGCAGCACCGGCTGCTCGGCCGCGGCGGGTGCGGCGGTCACCAGGCATGCAGCCACCAGCACCATCGACATGCCGATCCGGTCGAGCCGCATGCTTGGAGAGTCTGGCAGACCGCTGCCATTAGGATCGGGGGTTTCGGGGTCCAGGAGGTGTTCGCCCGTGACTGCCGGCGATGACCGCCCGACCGACGTGCTGGCCGAACTCGCCGAGGCGGAGGCCGCCGAAGCCGATGCGCGGGCCGAAGCGGACCGCGCCAGGGCCAGGGCCGCCGAGTTGCGTGGCACCGGGGAAGACGCCGATCCCGAACCCACCCCGGAGACCGACCGGTCCCGGGTGCCGGCCTGGCGGGTCGGGGCGTTGGCCGGTGTTGCGCTGCTGGCCGGGGCCGGGCTGACGCTCACCGCCCTGATGCTCTGGAAACACGGTCAGGTTGCCGCCGAACGTGACCGGGACCGGGCCTCGGTCGAGGCGGCGCGCAACGGGGTGGTGGCGCTGCTGTCCATCGACCACACCCGTGCCGAAGAGGACGTGCAACGGGTGCTGAACCTGTCCGCCGGTCGTTTCCGGGAGGACTTCGCCCGCGACGCCGACGATTTCGTCAAGACCGCGATCGATTCCCAGGCCGTGACCAAGGGTTCGGTCCGGGTCGCGGCCCTGCAGTCGGTTCGAGACGACAGCGGTGTCGTGCTGGTGGCGGCGAGTTCGAAGGTGACCAACGCCAGTGGCGCGAAGGAAGACACCCGTCCGTGGCGGATGAGGGTGACGGTGACCCGTGACGGTGACATCTGGAAGATGTCAGATGTGGAGTTTGTGCCATGAGTTCGCCGGACAAGCCAGAGGCCGATGACGCGGTGGGTGTCGGTGTCGAGACCACTGAAATCGACATCGAAACCACCGAAATCGACGTCGAAACGACCGGGGCCGACCTCGATCCGAACCCGGGTCTAGTGGCCCCGCCCGCCAACCCCGCGCAGCGGGTCACGGCCTGGTGCCGCGCCCGCCCGGTGGCGGTGCTGGCCGTCGCATTGCTGCTCGTTTCGGCGATCGCCGCGGGCTCGGTGTACTGGTGGCTGTACCGTCCGGATCGGCTCACCGACGCCGCCGCCCAACAGCAGGTCGTCGCGGCGGCCAAGGTGGGAACCGAGGCCCTGCTGTCCTACTCGCCGGAGAATCTCGACAACGATCTGGCGACCGCCAAGTCGCATCTGACCGAGCCGTTCCTGGGTCAGTACACCGATTTCACCGACAAAACCGTCGTTCCGGCGGCCAGGGACCGGGGTGTCAAGACCGAGGCCAATGTCGCCGAGGCCGCCGTGTCCACGATCCGGCCCGGACGTGCCGAGGTGCTGGTGTTCGTCAATCAGGTCACCACCAGCACGAGTCGGCCCACTCCCGCACTGGCCACCAGCAGTGTGATGGTGACCCTGGTGCACACCGACGGCCGATGGCTGATCTCGGAGTTCGCCCCGATCTAGGTCGGTCACCGGAAGTCCCGGCAGTTGGGGACTTACGTCTCTGTCGGTGCCGCCCCGGCTTCGGCGACAGTAGGTCAATGACGAGGGGCCGGTGGCGGTGAGCGCGGATTTTCCCGACGCCGAAGCCATGCGCGCGGTGCTCACCCTGGCCACCCGCGCCCCGTCGGTGCACAACTCGCAGCCCTGGTACTGGCGGGTCGGCCCGAGCACCCTGAACCTCTACGCCGATTCCAGCCGGCACCTGCCGCGGACCGACCCCGACCGGCGGGACATGCTGCTGAGTTGTGGCGCCGGTCTGCACCACTGCACCGTGGCGTTGGCCGCGATCGGCTGGCGGGCCAAGATTCACCGGCTGCCCGACCCGTCCGAGCCCGGTCACCTGGCGGCCGTCGAGGTGGTTGCCCAGTCGCCCGGGGAACTCGACGTGACGCTGGCCGCGGCGATCGCCCGCCGCCGTACCGACCGCCGCACCTACAGTTCCTGGCCGGTGCCGTGGGGGGATATCGCCCTGATGGGCGCACGGGCAGCCCGCGCCGGGGTGATGCTGCGCCAGACCGACCTGCTGCCGCGACTGGGTGACGGGACCGCGCAGGACAACGGCGTCGTCGTCGCGTTGGGCACCGAAGCCGATGACGATCTCGCTCGGTTGCGGGCCGGTGAGGCCACCAGCCTGGTGCTGTTGTCGGCGACCGCGATGGGTTTGGCGACCTGCCCGATGACCGACCCGCTGGAGATTCCCGAGACCCGGGCGGCGGTGCGCGACGACGTGTTCGGCACCAGCGGCCATCCGCAGATGCTGATGCGGGTGGGGTGGACGGCGGTCGATGCCGACCCGTTGCCGTCGACCCCGCGCCGTCCGCTGCCGGAGGTCGCGAATTGGCTGCTCGACGGTGCCTTCGTCGGGGACGATGCGGCCAGCCGGACCGGCTGAGTGCCCGGGAACCGGTACACCGGGGCAAGCCGGGGTCCGTCCCCGTTCACTCGAACCGCATCGATGTTCCCGGTCTCAGGGTCTGCACCAGGCCGCGGCACTCCACCTCGATCGGCGGCAGGTCGACCGGTTCGGCGCTGATCTCGGCGCCGCGGCCGACCACCGTCAGATGCAGCCGGTAGCCCCGGTAGTAGATCGGCATCCGAAGCGCGCCAAGGCTGTCCGGCCACATCGGGTTGAGGATCAGCCGATCCGCGCGGGTCTCCAGCCCGGTGAAACAACGCTGCAGCAGGTCGATGCTGCCGGCCATGGCGGCGATGTGGATACCCTCCGCGGTGGTGCCGCCCTGAATGTCGGCCACATCCGAGGCCAGCACCTGCTGGAAATAGCGCATCGCGCGTTTGCGGTCGCCGCGGGCCAGCACCCAGGCGTGCACCACACCGCTCAACGTCGACCCGTGCGAGGTCCGGTGCAGGTAGTAGTCCACCGTCGCCGGGATCTGCTCGGGGGTGAACCGGTATCCCATCCGGGCGAACATCTCCCGCAACTCGTCGGCCGACAACAGGTAGAACAGCATCAGCGCATCGGCCTGTTTGGAGGCCTTGTACCGGTTGACGCTGTCATTGTCGGCTTCCAGGATGCGGTCCAGTCGTTGGATGTTGCCGTACCGCTCACGCAGCCCGTGCCAGTCCAGATCCGCCAGGTCGGCATAGCCCTCGAACTGACTGATCACCTCCACCCCCGGCGCAGATCCGGTATCCGGGCTCGCGTGGAAGGGGACGTACATCCGCCGGCTCACCTCATCCCAGCGGTCCAGTTCGCGGCCGTGGATGCCGAGGGTCTCCATCAGGTCGAGACGGTTGCGCAACGGCAGCGCGTCCAGAGCGTCCAACGCCCGGACGATCACCCACACCGCCATCACGTTGGTGTAGGCGTTGTTGTCGATACCGTCATAGGGCCGGTCGGGATAGCCGGAATGGAATTCGTCGGGTCCGATCACCCCGCGAATCACGTAGCGGCCCTTGGTCTCGTCGAACTCGGCTCGGCTCACCCAGAACCGGGCGATCTCGGCCAGCATCTCCGCACCGTTCTCGATGAGATAGCGCAGATCGCCGGTCACCTGGTAGTACTGCCACACGTTGTAGGCCACCGCGATCCCGATGTGATGGGCGCGGGCGCTGGCATCGGGGTTCCACCGCCCGGAGTTCGGGTTCAGATGCAGCTTCTGGCTTTCCTCGCGGCCGTCGCTGCCGGACTGCCACGGGAACATCGCGCCGGCGTACCCGGCCTCGGCCGCGGCCCGGCGTGCCTCCGGCAGCCGACGGAACCGGTAGCGCAGCAGCGAGCGGGTGGTCACCGGCGAGCGCAGGTTGAGCACCGGGAAGACGAACAGTTCGTCCCAGAAGATATGGCCCCGGTAGGCCTCACCGTGCAGGCCGCGGGCGGGCAGTCCGGCATCGAGATCCTCGGCACGGTTGGGCACCGTCTGCAACAGTTGCAGCATGTGCAGTCGCGCCACGCGCAGGGCATCGGGACTGTCCTCGAAGGCGATGTCGAAGCGCTCCCACAGGTGCGCCCACTCCCGGATGTGCCCCTCCCGCAGATCGCAGTAGCGGCCCAGCTGGGACAGCAACCGCGCCGCGGCGTCGCCGGGTTCGGAGATGGCCGGATCGCGTCCGGTGAAGACCGCGGCCATCTTCTCCACGGTCACCGATTCGCCGGCCTCCACCCGCACCACCAGATCGTGGCCGGTCCGCCGCGGCTCGTCGACGAAGCGCATATCGACGGCCAGTGGTGCCTCGCCGCGCCATACCGTCGTACGGGTGGCCACCGCGATCGGCACCCGTGACTGCACGGTCTCGCAGACCAGTAGCGCCGAGTCGCCGGAAAGCTCCGTCGTCGAGGTGGCGACCAGGTGGTCATCGGACAGTGCCCGGTAGCGTTCGACGCCTGCGTTGCGCACGTCGCCGTCGATCATCGACAGGAATTCGACGGTGCCCGACCAGTCTTCGGCGAACAGCGTCGTCTCCAGCGCGCAGGCATGCGGCAGGTGCATGGCGGCGATACGGCGCTGCACCACGCTGGTGGTGCGCCCGGACGGGTCGCGGAACCGGAACTCCCGGGTCAGTTCGGCTTGGCGCAGATCCATGTTCTGCCGGTAGGACAGCAGATCCGCGGTGTCCACGTCGAACCAGTCGCCGCCGTCGACGCGGAACTTCAGCGACAGCCAGTTCGGCAGGTTGACCAGGCTCTCGTTGACCACCTCCACCCCGGACACCTCGTCGACGAGGCGGTTGTAGAGACCGGCGGCGTAGGTGCCGGGGTAGTGGAACGGCCCCGCATCGGCCTCCGGGGCGCACCCACGGGTGGCTCGATAGCCGTTGCCGACCGCACACAGCGCCTCGCGCAGCCGTTCCTGCTCGGGCAGGTAACCGCCGAAGGTGAACGACCACGGGCTGGCCATGATCTGACGGTCGATATCGCATTGCTCGACCAGACGCTCGATGAACTCCCGGACGTGGGCGGGATCGTCGAGACTGAACCGCGCGGCGGTCGCCCGATCGCCGTCCTCGAGGTGGCGCACGACGATCCCGATCCCGTCGTGCAGGACCGAATCGAAGCCGTCCTCATCGGTCAGGTCATCGCCGATGAAAATCGGCAGCAGCGGCTCCTGCCCGGCCACCTGATCGGAGATCCACTCCAGCGTCCTGCCCTTGTCCCAGTCCAGATTCGGGCGCAACTCGACGACCTTGCGACCCGATGTCACCTTCAGGCCGTTGCGGCCGCCGACGTCATGCACCGCGGCCGTCACGGCGGTCGCGGCCCCCGGTGCGGCGTTGCGGTAGTGCACGGCGACGGCATAGCGCTTGTGCTCCACCGTGACCCCGGGAATCGAGGCCAGCCGCTCGGTGAGTTCGGCGGCGGCGTCCGCCAGGACCGGAATCGCCTCGGCGGCGGTCTCGTTGCGGTGGTAGCTGCCGTCCGGGCCGACCATCTCGAACCCGTGGCTGCCGGCGTACCACAGACCGGGTATTCCGACGCGGGCCTGAATGTCCTCCAGGCCGCGGCCGGACAGCACCGCCACCGGATACAACGCGGCCAGTGACTGCAGCACCCTTGCTGCCCCGGGCACCAGCGCTGCCGCACCGGGCTGGTCGACGATATCGGACAGCGTGCCGTCGAAATCGAAGAAGATCGCCGGGCGCCGCGCCCCCACCACGCCGGCGAGCTGGCCGAAGGCGGCCAGGGCGTCGGGAAGGGTGGACATCCGCCGGTCGATCGAGCGCACCAGCACCTCGGCGAGGTCGCCGACCACCACGTCGGCGCCGCACTGCTTGAGCGTGGCCCCGCCCTCGCCGGTGCGGTCGACGCCGATCACCAGACCGAAGCCGCCGGCCCGCCCGGCCGTCACCCCGGCCTCGGAGTCCTCGACCACCACCGTGCGCCCCGGCCGCGCCCCGAGCCGGCGCGCGGCCTCCAGCAGCATCGCCGGGTCCGGCTTTCCGGGAAGGTCGAGCTCGTCGGCGACCACACCGTCGACCCGGGCCTCGAACAGATCCGCGATACCCGCGGTCTGGAGCACCGTCGCGCAGTTGCGGCTGGCGGAGAACACCGCCACCCGCACGCCCGTCCCGATCAGCCGTCGCACCAGAGCGA
>LFFF01000108.1 GCA_001510415.1 Actinobacteria bacterium casp-actino6
AACGGAGCCGGGGATGCTGTTCATCGCCTGAATGATCTCGCCTTCGGCGAACATCAGCAGGCGGCCGCTGGCAATCATGCTGTCGACCGCGTCCGACGGGAGCCCCAGATGCTCTCCGACCGAACGCAATTCGGACTCCACGTAGGCGCTTGTGGGCTTGAGGATTGCTCGGTCGATATGAACCCCGGCACGCTGTGCCGCGTACCACGCACGGTGCAGCAGCAGCGTCCTGGTGGAGAAATCGTCGGCCGGGGAGGCGACTGGCACGTACACCTTGTACTGCCCCGCTCCGAGTGGTACGACATTAGCCGGCAGGTCGCTGATCTTGGCCGGCAGCGATTCGGCCACTGACAGCAGTGCCTTGACAATGACCCCCGGGGGATCGGCCGCGGCGAACTTCATGATCGCGATGGAATTGAACGCCGCTCCGGTCACGCGGGATAGGTTGGTGAACGAACCGGCCGCCAGGACGGCATTGGGCACGACCTGGATACCGTTGGCGGTGTCGATGTGGATCGCGCGCCAGTTCACCTCGACCACCCGGCCCCGCACGGTCGGGGTTTCCAGCCAGTCATCGATCCGAAACGGTTGTTCGAACAGCAGCAGCAGGCCCGCGATCACCGGTCCGACGGCGCCCTGCACAGCGAGGCCGATGACGACCGAGGTGACTCCCACCGCGGTCACCAGGCCGCCGATATTGGCACCCCACACCCACGACAGCAGCAGACCGATCCCGATGATGACGAGGATGAACTGCCCGAGATCGATGAAGATGGTCGGCAGTCTGTCCCGCCAGGTGCCTGAGCGTGCCTCGCCGAACAGCGCCGCGTTGGCGCTGGTCAACAGCAGCAGGATCACCAGGAAACCGAACACCGTCCCGGAGATCTTCGACCAGGTCGCGTTGACGTCACTGTATTCCAACTGCTGGACCAGCAGGTACACCGCGAAAACCGGGAACACCCAGTTGCGCAGCATCAGGACCGGTTTGGCGTAGGCGCTGCCGCGGCGGACCAGCGCGGCGTGCAACTCGTGCAGAATCAGCAGCACCATCGGCAGACCGATGACGACGATCAGGGCTGGCCAGAACCAGGGCTGGCCGGTGACGGCGCTCATGACGGTTTCCGGCCGCTGATATCGAGGCGCCAGACCGTCTCGGTGCCGTCCTCGCCGGTGATGGTCCCGGCACCGCTGAACGGGTAGACGCCCTCGACCGCTCTGTGCACCCGGTCGCTGACGAAGATCCCGTCGGACCCGGTGGCGGAATGCACCCGATGGGCCAGATCGACGGCCTCGCCCCACAGCGCGTATATCGTCGAGCGCTCCCCCACCAGGCCGCTGGTCACGGCGCCGCTGTCGATACCCACCCGGATGCCCAGTCGCGCGCCATGGCGGTCGTTGAAACCCTGCACGGTCTCGGTCAGCTCCTTGGCGAAGGCAATCGTCCGGCTGGCGTGGTCGACCCGGGGCACCACCAGACCGCAGGTCGCCAGCAGGCCGGTGTCCTGCATGCTGCGTACCTGCTCCACGCCATGCCGCCCGGCGGCGTCGTCGAAAGCCTCGACCAGTGCATTCAGCATGGCCACCGACTGCTCCGACGGCAGCGAACGGGAGAACTCGTCGAACCCGAGCAACTGGGCGTAGATGACCGAGACGTCGCGATGCTGGGTGCTGATGTTCGACTCGCCTTCGCGATAGCGGCGTGCTTCGGTTTCGGGCATCAGGCTGGACAACAGTTCGTCGTTCTCTTCGCGCTGGGCGTCGATAAGTTCCTGCTTGGTCTGCAGACTGGAGCTCATATCGTTGAAAGCCGCTGCCAACTCGCCGAACTCGTCCCTGGAACTGACCGCCACATTGACGCCGAGTTCCCCGCTGCCGATTCGGCGGACGGCCTCGGCCAGGCTCTTGACCGGCCGGGTGAGGATCCGGCTGAACATCAGGGCCAGCAGGCACACCACCAGCACGATCCCCGCGGTCGACAAAGCGATGTTACGGGCGAACGCCGTGACCGGGGCCAGCGCCTCCGAGCGGTCGAGCTTGGCCACCAGCACCCAGTCCAGGCCCGGGATGTCGAGTCGTTCGTAGGCGTTCAACGCCACTGGGCCGAGGTAGCTCTCAGCCTCCATGACCCCTTCTTCGCCGGCCAGTGCGGCGTTGACCGCGGCGGTGTCGACCGGTTGCAGCAGCACGCTGCCTCCCACCGCGACCTCGCGTTCGGCCACTTTGGGCGGGGTGCCGTTGGCCACCACGTCCTTGTAGAACTGTTCTGGGTTTTCCAGCAGCTCGCGGGACACCGATCGCATCAACCGGTCCGATCCGGCCAGGAATGTCTCGCCGGTCTTACCGAGGCCGTCCCGCTCCCACTGCCGGTTTCCCGTCATCACGTCGTTGATGGCCTCGAAGGAGAGTTGGATGGCCAGCACGCCGTGGATACCGTCCTCGTCGCCGATTGGCGTCACCACCCACGGTGTCGGGACGCCGTAGGACGGGGCGTAGCGCTCGGAATCGGTGAAGATCACCTCGTCGACCGATGTCGCCCGCATTGCCCTCCGGTAGGCATCGGCGAGTTCGGTCGTGGTGTACGGGGCGTCGAGGATATTGGCCCCGAGTTCGACACCCTTGTACGCGGTGTAGACCACATTGCCTTCGGGGTCGATCAGCAGGGTGTCCTCGAACCCGAACCGCTGGGTGAAGTCGGCGAAGAACGGCTGATATTTGGCGTTGAGCTTGGACCATTCACTCGGATCCCCGGCCGAGAGCATCTCGATCGCCGCCTGGAAATCACCCTTGGCGGGCACGGTGTAGGCATTCTGCAAGTAGGTCTGCGGTTCGGAGGTCGGCAGATACAACTCCGGATCCGCTTTCACTCCGGTGCGCTCGGACAGGTTCGGGCCGAATACGGTGTCGTAGTAGTTGCGGACCGCGTCGGCAGCGCCCGGCGGCAGTGGCGTCTTCTCCAGATCGGCGAAGGCGACTTCGAAGTCCTTGATCGCGTTGATCGTCGCGCTGGAATGGGTCAGCACCGTGGCCGCGTCGGTAATCCCGCCGTAGAAGGCATTGATCTCGCGGGCTCGTGACTCCCGGAGTTGGGTCAGTCGCTGATACTCGGTATCACGCAACGACGTCGTCCCGAAGCTGTAACCGATGAGCCCGGCGACGAGTGCCGAGCCGACGCTGACCACCAGCATCATCACAAGCAGCTTTGACTGGAACCCCAAAGATCCCACTCGGTCGCGAAATGACCGTGTCTTGGCTGATCGCCGTTGGGCGGCGGATCCGTCACTGAGCGGATCGTAGTAGACCAATGGTCGTTGCAGGCGCCGTCTACCATCAACCGATGGCAGAGCAGGGAACCCCGCTGTGGCTGTTCGCCGACCAACTCGGCCCGCGTTTTCACGGCGGGGATCATGAGCACCGCCCGATTCTGCTGGTGGAGGCCTCCACGGCGCTGTCCGGGAGACGGTTCCACCGCCAGAAGCTGCACCTGATCCTGTCGGCGTTGCGGCACGCGAAGGCCGACCTGGGCGAGCGTGCGACCCTGCTGCGCGCCGACACCTACACCGAGGCGCTGCGCGGCTACGGCCGTCCGGTGCTGGTCCACGAACCCACCTCGCACGCCGCCGAACGGTTCGTCCATCGGCTGCGTGATGCCGGCCTGGTCGCCGACATTCTGCCGACGCCGGCCTTCGCGTTGTCCCGGTCCGAGTTCGGCCACTGGGCGGGTGACCGGACCCGGTTCCGGATGGAGGACTTCTACCGGGAGCAGCGCCGCCGCTTCGGGGTGCTGATGGACGGCACCGATCCGGCCGGCGGCCGGTGGAACTTCGACGCCGACAACCGCGAACCACCGCCCAAGGGCCGGGCAACGCTCGGTGCCCCGCCGCCGTATCAACCCGTCGAGGACGGTATCGACGCGGCAGTCCGCCGCGACCTCGACGAGATGGCGTTGGACACCGTCGGCATCGACGGGCCCCGGCTTTTTCCGGTGACCCCCGTCGAGGCCGGGCAGGCCCTGGCGCAGTTCATCACCCACCGGCTACCGCTGTTCGGCCGCCACGAGGATGCCATGCTGAGCGCGGACTGGGCGATGGCGCACTCGTTGCTGTCGGTGCCGCTCAACCTGGGGGTGCTGCATCCCCTGGACGTCGTCCACGCGGCGGAACGGGCCTACCGGGCCGGCGCAGCGCCATTGGCGGCCGCCGAGGGCTTCATCCGCCAGATCCTCGGCTGGCGCGAGTACATGTGGCAGCTGTACTGGCGCTTCGGACCGGATTACCTGGACAGCAACCATCTCGGTGCGAACAACGAACTTCCCGACTGGTGGGTCGACTTGGATGCTGACGGGGTCGACGCCGAATGCCTTCGTCAGGCGCTGAGCGGGGTCCGCGATCGGGGCTGGGCCCATCACATCCAGCGGCTGATGGTGCTCGGCAGCCATGCCCTGCAGCGCGGTTATGATCCGCGAGCGTTGTCGGACTGGTTCGCCAGCGCCTTCGTCGACGGGTTCTCCTGGGTGATGCCCACCAACGTGATCGGGATGAGCCAGTACGCCGACGGCGGCCGGGTGGCCACCAAGCCGTATACCTCCGGCGGTGCCTATATCAACACGATGAGCGACCACTGCCGGTCCTGCCGGTTCGACCCGAAGAAGCGATTGGGCCCGGACGCCTGTCCGTTCACCGCCGGCTACTGGGCGTTCACCCACCGCCACCGGGACCTGCTGGCCGCCAATATGCGCACCGCGCGCGGTGTGGCGGCGATGAAACGGCTGGTGGACCTGCCGGCGGTGCTCGAACAGGAACGTCACCGGGAGAGCTTCTGAAACATTCCCCGGGTCCGGCGACGATAGACCTCTGACGGGGCTGCACAGCGCGTACTGCGCTATGTTCGGACCCGAGAACGGGAAGGTTCCGACGTGCACAAGCTCATCCTGGTGGTGGCCGGCGCCCTGGCGGCAGGATCGGCCGCCGCGGCTCTGGGAACGGCGGCCAGTAGCGCGGATCCGTCCTCCAACAGCATCTACAACGTGGTCGGTGAGCCCTACGCCAGAGCGGTGGCGATCCTTCGCGCCCAGGGCATCCCGACCTCGTTCGGGGGCTCGGTGGGCAGTGATGTGCCGCAGGCGATGTGCATTGTGAGCAGCCAGAAGGTGCTCAGCCCCGGCAAGATGCAGCTGATGCTGGACTGTTCCGAGGAAGCTCAACCCGAGGGCTCGGCAGCCACCTCTGTGGCCAACACGCCTGGCGCCTCGGGGGCCGACGGCAGCCGGCCCACCCCCGGGGCCCCCGGGGTGGTGACCGTCACCCCGACCCGCGTGGGCTGATATCCGGCGGTGGCCGATACGAGGTGAGACCCCGCTAGACTTACCGGACGTTTTAGCGGGAGGTCTCGATGCTGCAGCCACGTCGTTTCACAACGGAAATCGATCCCGGTCCGGTTCAGATCCAGGCCCGCAAGGTCGAGTTCGACCTGTCCGGGGTGCCCTTGCACTGGATTCCCGGCCACTCCGTCGCCTCCCACATGGTCAGCTTGCTCAACGTCGTGCTGCCGGCTGCCGAACGCTGGTTCGTTACCACCTACAACGAAGCACTTCCGCTGGTCAAGGATGAGCGGTTGGCCGAGGACATGCGTGGTTTCATCGGGCAGGAGGCGGTGCACGCCGACACTCACGAACGGGCCCTGCACGAGTTCATGGAGGCCCGCGGGGTCGATCCCGCGCCGATCCTCAAGCAGATCGAGTACGTCATCGGCAAGGTGCTGGCGCCCAGCACCTCGACGAACCCCAAACGTCGCTATAACCAGTTGTGCGAACGGCTTTGGGTGATCGCGGCAATCGAGCACTACACCGCCGTACTCGGTGACTTCGCCCTCAACTCCGCGTGGGACGAATTCGGCGCCGACCCGACCATGGTCGACCTGTTCCGCTGGCACGGCAGCGAGGAGGTCGAGCACCGCTGCGTCGCCCACGACGTTGCCACCTACTTCCACGACAGCTACCCCGCCCGGATCCGGGCCATGGCGATGGCCGCGACGATGATGTACTCGTTCTTCGAGCGCGCCACCTATTACCTGTGCCGCACCGATCCCGATGCCCGGATGAGCTGGTGGAAGATGGAGAGGTTGCGGATGCGTGACTCGAAACTGGGGCTGCTTCCGGAGTTCCGCACCGTGTTCGGCAGCACCACGCTGGCGTATTTCCGTCGCGACTACTCGCCACTGGACGTCGGTTCGACCGCACAGGCGGTCGCCTACCTGGCCAGTTCGCCGGCCGCCCGCGCCGCACACCTGTAGCGATGGTGCTCCGGCGGCTGCGCTCCGCTCCCACCCCGTTGCTCGGACTGGCAGATGTGGCGGTCACCGGCGCCTGGGCCGTCACCGGATTGCGCAGACCCGCCCGGCCCCGGGAGCGGGATCGGACTTTCGCACTCACGGTGGCCGATCGACAGGTCGTCGCCCGCGACGAGAATGTGGTGGCACTGACGTTGGCCGCCGGCGACGGCGCCCCGCTGCCGCCCTGGCATCCCGGAGCGCATCTGGACATCCATCTGCCCAGCGGGCGGGTCCGGCAGTACTCCCTGTGCGGTGAGCCCGGCCAGCGCAGCGCCTATCGGATCGCGGTACGCCGCATTCCCGACGGCGGCGGCGGATCGATCGAGGTCCATGACGCACTGCCGGTCGGATCCACGTTTACCACCAGCGGTCCCCGAAACGCGTTCCCGCTCAGCGTTCCCGGCTACGGCTCGCCTACCCGCAGGCTGCGCTTCGTCGCCGGCGGGATCGGAATCACCCCCATCCTGCCGATGCTGGGCCTGGCCGAGCGGCTCGGGGTGGACTGGTCGATGGTCTATGTGGGGCGCAGCGCGGAGTCCATCCCGTTCCTCGACGAGGTGCGCCGCTTCGGCACCCGGATCGAGATTCGCACCGACGACGTCCACGGCATCCCGGCGGCCGACGATCTGCTGGGCGAATGTGATTCCGGAACAACTGTTTACGCGTGCGGTCCGGCCGACATGATCAGCACGGTCCGGCGTCGACTGATCGACCGCGACGATGTCGAATTGCACTTCGAACGATTCGCCGCCCCGCCGGTGGTCGACGGCGAACCCTTCACCGTCACAGTGGATTCCACCGACGTCAGGGTGGCCGCCGACGAGACACTGCTGGGTGCCCTTCGCCGGGCCGGCGTTGCCGCGCCCTACTCTTGCCAGCAGGGGTTCTGCGGAACCTGCCGGGTCCGTGTGCTCAACGGCCCCGTGCAGCATCGGGATACCCTGCTCACCGAGGCTGAACGGGACGGCGGGGTGATGCTCACTTGCGTATCGCGGGCTCCGGCGGGCGCTCACCTGAGCCTGGAGCTGTGATCCTCAGCCGGCGTCCCAGGCACTGGCCACCTGGGTGGAGACGTCGATGATCTTTGCCTGCTGTGATGCCGGACTGTCGATCTCCTCGGCGACATAGGCGGCGACGAAGCGGCGGATCTCGGTGTCCACGCCGCCGATGAGTCGCACGATCTCGCCACGCAGCGATTTCGAGGTCACATGGACCGCGATGTCGGAAGGCCGCGGCTTGGCCACGTCGATGACGATCAGCAGTGGCTCGGCGGCCCGGGCGGTGGCCCGCAACGCGATATCTCCGTCGACGATGAAGCGCTGCTTGTCCAGTCGAAGGTCCACGATCAACTCGATGAGAAGCGGGATGCGCACTGCGAAGGTGATGGTGTCGCCGAGCGTGCGCCGCACCTGAGGTTGCTGGATCTTGACCTTCGCGGTGACCTTCGCCAGTCCGCCGGGTCCCTGGGACATCGGCCCCATCTGGACGTCTCCCCCGGCGATCTCGGCGAACGCCGCGGCCACACGCTCCTCGGTGACGGCCTCCTCGAAGAACCGGCGACCGAATTCCTCGTAGGAGACGAAACTGTGCGTGTGCATAAGACCTCACTTTCCCATGTGGATGGTCGATGCCGGGGCGCGGAACGGTAACAAATCGGGCTGCGGACCTCCCCGCGAGCAGACACAAAGTCGCACTAATCGGCCTCCCGGGGTGCGAGTTTGCGTCTGCTCGCGTCAAGCATTGGACTCCAGCAGCACGGTCACCGGGCCGTCATTGACCAGGGCGACCTCCATGTGGGCGCCGAACCGTCCGGTTGCCACCTCAGCGCCGAGTTCCCGCAGGGCCGCCGCGAAGACATCGACCAGGGGTTGTGCCGCTGTCGCCGGCGCCGCGGCGTTCCACGACGGCCGACGACCCTTCGCCGTGTTGGCATAGAGGGTGAACTGGCTGATGACCAGAATCGGCGCACCGATATCGGAGGCGGACTTCTCGGCCTCTAAAATCCGTAGCTGCCATAGCTTCTCGGCCATCCGGCGAGCGACGTCGGCGTTGTCGTCGTGGGTGACACCGACGAGGGCGACCAGTCCCTGGCCGTCCGGCTCGATGGCGCCGACCACCTTGCCGGACACCGACACCGCGGCGGAGGTGACGCGTTGAACCAGTACCCGCATCGTCTCAGTCGCCCGGATCCGGTGTCCCGTAGCCGGCAATCCCCTTGGTCTCCAGATACTCGAGGAAGCCGAACTCGCCCCATTCGCGGCCGTTTCCGCTCTGCCGGTAGCCGCCGAAGGGTGCGTTCAAATCCAGCGCGTGGTTGATGGCGACCGTCCCGGCCCGGATCCGGCGCGCCACGGCGCGGGCCTGCCCGGCGTCGGCCCCGGAGACGTAGCCGTAGAGCCCGTAGTCGGTGTCATTGCCGGTCGCCACCGCGTCGTCGAGATCCCGGTAGCCGAGGATGCACAGCACCGGGCCGAAGATCTCCTCGCGCGCGATGGTCATATCGTTGCCGACGTTGGCGAAAACGGTGGGCCGGACGTAGTAGCCGACGTCAAGCCCGTCGGGACGGCCGAGCCCGCCGGCCACCACCTCGGCACCCTCATCGATACCGGCCCGGATAAGTCGCTGGATCTTGTCGAATTGCGCCCGGGAGGCCACCGGGCCCAGGGCGGTGGCGTCGCCTGGATCGCCGACCGTGATCTTCTCCGCGGTGGCTCTGGCGACGGTCACCGCTTCGTCCATCCGGCTGATCGGCACCAGCATCCGCGACGGGGCGTTGCAGCTTTGACCGCTGTTGAGCATCATCGCGGTGACCCCGGCCGCGACGTTTTGGGCCAATGAATCGTCGTCGAGGATGATGTTAGGGCTCTTGCCGCCGAGTTCCTGGGTTACCCGCTTCACCGTCGGGGCGGCGTTGCGGGCCACCTCGATGCCGGCCCGCGTCGATCCGGTGAATGACACCATGTCGATCCCGGGATGGCTGGCCAGCGCGGCCCCGACCCCGGGGCCGTCTCCATGCACCATGTTGTAGACGCCCGCGGGTACCCCGGCCGATGCGATGATCTCGGTGAAGATCTGCCCGGAGAACGGGGCCACCTCAGAGGGTTTGAGGACCATCGTGCACCCCGCTGCCAGCGCCGGATAGACCTTGCAGGCGATCTGGTTCAGCGGCCAGTTCCACGGTGTGATCAGTCCGCACACCCCGATTGGCTCCTGCACCACCACCGTTGTGCCGCGGGCCTGTTCGAAGGAGTAGTTCTTCAGCACGTCGATTAGCGTCAGCAGGTGGCCTATTCCGAGTTGCACCTGCGGGCCCGCTGCCAGGGCGGGTGGCGCGCCCATCTCCTCGGTCACCGCCTCGGCGAGGTCACCGGCGCGGCGCTGGTACTCCGCAAGCAGGGACTGCAACAGGTCGAGCCGATCCGCCCGGGTGCTCCCCGACCAACTCGTGAACGCGGTCCGCGCGGCGGCGACGGCGGTGTTCACGTCTGCGGATGATCCGATCGCGATCGTTCCGCAGACCTGTTCGGTCGCCGGGTTCTCGACCTCAAGGGTCCGCAGCTCGACGGGGTCCACCCAGCGGCCGTCGATATAGAACTTCAGGTACTCGCGCACGCGGCCATCCTGCCGGATTGACCACTCGATGCAGCCGGATTGCGGGGATCGCCCACTGATCGCCCCTGTGAGCGGGAACACGTCGGCAAAAGAAACCTCTGGTGGTGCCGGGCGGCCTGAGAAACCCCGATAGCCATAACGTTAGTGCAACACAGTGGCTAAATCGCCTGTTAGAACGTTGATTTTGCTGTGTCGGATCGGTCTCGCTTGCTGTATTGCATTGTGAATAAACGATATTTCCGGCCTCAACCTGGGCTAACTCGGTGAAAAGTGATACCCAACACAGACTTTGGGCGAATGACAATTCTGTTGTTAGCGTTTTTCTCATGTTTGCTCTCGCGGCATTGATGTCGCTTATCACGCAAGTGTCAGGCACCCCGTACATTCCGGGTGGCGATACTCCGGCGGGCACGGACTGCTCGGGATTGGCATCCTGGGTGGCCAATGTGGCATCCGGTCGGCCGGCCTTCGGCAGCAGGTTCAATACCGGCAATATGGAGTCGGCGTTGTTGGCCCGGGGATTTCACTACGGCACGGCGCCCAACTCGGTGGTGATCGGCTGGAACGGCGGACACGCTGCTGTGACCCTGCCCGACGGCACCCCGGTGTCCAGCGGTGAAAGCGGCACCGGTGTTCGCATCGGCGGCGGTGGGGCCTACCAGCCGCAGTTCAGCCGCCACATGTATCTGCCGGTTGAGGCTCAGGAGATGAACACCGAGTCGCCCGCTGAAGTCCCGCCTGCTGAAGGCGCCCCGGCGGCTGATCCGCTCGCTGCCCTGCCGCCGGCCGATCCTGCGGCGGCACCCGCACCCGCTCCGGCTGCCGGA
>LFFF01000109.1 GCA_001510415.1 Actinobacteria bacterium casp-actino6
CGGGCGCACACCGCGGCGGTGTGGTCCTCGAGAACCCGGCGCGCGCGGGGGTAGACCCCCAGCGGGGGCGGTATGACGTCGGCGATGACATCCCCGGCGGCGCGCAACCGGGGTATCCGGTTGGCGGTGTCGAGCATGGCGGGGTCGATGGCGCCGGCGTTCTCCGAGAGGTAGTCCCGAACGGCGTCGCCGTAGGTCCGCACCGCGACCAGGGTCCCGTTGCCCAGGGTGGTCACGGCGTCGTCGGCTTGTTCGGAGGCGCCCCGGGTGACCCGGGTCACCGCTGCGTTCAGGTAGTGCGAACCCGACACCAGAGCGCCCGCGATTGCCCGCTGAACGGCCGCGGCGCCGCCCCGCGGCCACATCAACACCGACACCACCATGCCGACCGCCGCCCCCAGCAGGATGTCTTCGATCCGGGCCAGGCCGACCTTCCAGCCGATCGGCTGCATCAGATTGAAGACGATCAGCACCATCATGGTGAACATCGCCTGGCCGGCGGTGAACGAGCCGACCCGCGAGACGTAGGTGGATCCGAAAGCCACGATCGGCAGCAGCGTCCACAGCACCGGCGGATCGACCCCGAGGACACCGATGACCAGGGCGCCGATCACGAACCCCACGGTGGTTCCGGCGACGGCGCGGACTGCCGTCGTGCCGGTCGTCACGGCGCTGCTGCGCAGCACCGACAGCGCGCCGAGAACCACCCAGGGGGCGTTCGGGACGGGGAAGATGAAGGTGACCGTGACCGCCAGTGCCAGCGCCAGACCGGTGCGCAGGCTGTTGAGTACGGTGATCGACCTGGTTTTCAGGTATCCGCCGAGGGCCGCGAACGTGGTCCGCTTGGACGCCACCCGGTCGGCGATCCCGGTCTCGGGCAGTTTCAGGCCCAGCAGCTTGGCCCACACCGGCCGGCCGTCGGCCGCGGCGGCGTAGGCGATGGTGCTGCCGGTCAGTCCGATGGTGGCGCTCATGGTGCGCCGGCTGAACAGCATCCGGCCCAGTTCCACGGCGGCGACGTCATCGGGTTCGGCAAGGATGTCCTCGATGTGCTCGCCGTAGCGTCGCATCGCCGTGGCCCGGTGCTCGGCCACCGCGGTGGTCAACTCCGCGTCCGCCCCGGCCCGTTCCGGTCCGGACAGTGTGTCGGCGCATTCGCGCAGCACCCGGACCCCCGAGGCCGCCATCGGACCGAGCAAGGCGGCGGAGTCGGAGTCGACGCGGTCGCACAACCACTGCAGGTTGGACACCACCCGAATCAGGGATCGGCTGCCCGCGGTGATTGCGACCGGGCGAAAGGCATTGTTCAGGAACGTCTTCTGCAGATCCGCCATTGCGCCGTCGACTTCCCCGGCGGATGCGGATCCCTCGATCCGGTCGGCCAGCGCGCTGCACACCCGGGCGGATTGCCGGCGCAGTTCGCTGTGCCGGCGCGGCGGGAACACCAGCAGTGCGGCGGGCACGCAGACCAGCAGCGCGATGAACCAGCCGAACAGCCGGTCACCCAAAGGGCCGGGCGGTCTGATGCACACCGGCAGGATGAAGGTCATCAGCGCGGCGCGTTGGCCCGCCGCGACCACATCGCTGAGCAGACCGAGGAAGACCACCAGCGTGCCCACGGCGAAACACAGTGGCACCGCCACCCACGGGTGCGGGGCCGCCAGCGTGGCTGCGGTGATCAGGACCGTGCCGACCACCGCGAGAGCGCAGTAGGCCAGCGCCCTGGTGCCGGTGGTGCCGGGGAAGTCCGCGGCGATGAGCAAGGCGATGGAGCCGACCAGCGCGAACAACGGCGTCTGGGTGTCGCCGGCGACCGCGAAGCCGATGGCGGCCCCGATCGGGATGAAGATCGCCGCGCGCAGCGCCCGCCTGGCGCCGTCGCCCTCGGGGTCGCGCTGCCGGATCCGGTCCGCCATCCGCCGAGTCAGTTCGGCGGGGGTGATCATGGCTGGATCGTAGAGGCCCCGCAGTCCGGTCGCCGCCGGGCCACCTCACAGCCACCACATCGCCGCCGCTGCGCCCGCCCGATCAGCCGAGCGGCGGCACCCCGTCGAAGCGGCCGGTCTCCAGGAGATCGACGATCTGATTGCAGATCCACTCGTAGGTTGCCGGATCCCGGGCCAGCGTCGCCTGTTCGTAGCCGACGAGCACGTACACCGAATACCTGGCGAAGACCTCGGCCTGGCGGTGGTCCTGGACGATCTCGATCGCGTAGTCGTAGCAGACCTGGAAACGCTGGCGATCCACCTCGGTTTGCACGGCGTGGACCTCGGGGTCTATCGAACTCCAGGCGCGGATGGCGGCCTCTGCGCTGTGCGGCAGCGCGAGCACCGACTGGATGATCAGTTGCATCCGTTGCCGGGGGTCGCTCTGCTGGCTGAACATCTCGCTGAGGCGGTCGGTGCGGTCCTGCTTCCAGTACTCGATGAGCTCCCGGGTGTAGGTGCTCCAACTGGTGAAGTAGTGATAGAACGAGCCCGTCGTCACCCCGAGGCGACTGCACACCTCGGCGAGCTTGAGACCGCCGAAGCCGAGGTCGGCCAGAATCTGCAGGCCGGTCTCGAAGAACGAGTCCCGGGCTGCGACGGTAGGCATGGAATCAGACCCTAAGCCTCCGTTGACCACTGCGGATCAGGACGGCGGGAGCAGTTTCTTACCGGGTTGTTACGGGGCGGGACCGCCGGGGCGATGATGGGACACAGACGATGATCGAGGAGATGCGATGACTGCCCAGCTGACCACCGGCGATTCCCAGCAGGGCGATTCCGCCGGAATTCTCGCCGACGTCCGGGCGGTGTTCAACACCGGTCGTACCCGTCCCGCGGAGTGGCGGGAACGGCAACTTCGCGGTATCGAGTTGATGTGTTCGGAGCGCGAGGCTGAGATCTCGGCCGCGATCACCGAAGATCTGGGCCGCCCGAGCTTCGAGGCCTGGCTCGGTGATATCGCCTCCACCAAGGCAGAGGCGACGTTCGCCCGCAAGCACTTTCGGGCCTGGGCCAGGCCGCGGAAACAGCGGATACCGTTGGCCCACATGCCCGGCCGGGCATGGGTGCAGTACGACCCGCTCGGCGCAGTCCTGGTGATCGGACCGTGGAACTACCCGTTCTTCCTGAGCATGTCGCCGGTGGTGGGTGCGGTGGCAGCGGGCAATGCCGTGGTGATCAAACCCTCCGAACTGGCACCGGCGACCTCTGCGCTGATCGCCCGTCTGGTGCCCCGGTACCTCGATCCCGAGGCCATCCGGGTGGTGGAAGGCGCCGCCGAGGTGACCCAGGATCTGATGTCGCAGGGCTTCGACCACGCGTTGTTCACCGGCGGCACCGAGGTGGGCCGCAAGATCATGGCTGCCGCCGCCGCCACGTTGACCCCGGTGACGCTGGAACTCGGCGGTAAGAGTCCGGTGCTGGTGCTGCCTGACGCCGACCTTGATGTGACAGCCCGCCGGATCGCCTGGATCAAACTGCTCAATTCCGGCCAGACCTGTATCGCGCCGGACTTCGTCCTGGCCGACCGGTCGATCGTGGGACCGCTCACCGACAAGATCGTGGCGGCGATCGCCCGGTTCCGCGCCGACCAGCAGGACCCGTCGTTGCGGATCGTCAATGAGCGCCAGTTCGACCGGTTGGTATCGCTGATCGCCGGCACCGCCGGGACGGTGGTCACCGGCGGTGGGTCGGACCGCGCCACCTTGCGGATAGAGCCCACCGTCGTGCTCGGCCCCGGCCCGGACGACCCGGTGATGAGCGAGGAGATCTTCGGGCCGATCCTGCCGATCATCCCGGTCGGATCGACCGACGAGGCGGTCGAGTTCGTCAATGCCCGGCCCAGGCCGTTGGCGCTCTACGTCTTCACCGGCGATCAGCGCACGGGTCGTGAGTTGGTCGACCGGATGCCGTCGGGCGGGGCGGTGATCAACCACCTGGCCATGCACTGTCTGGTGCCGACGCTGCCCTTCGGCGGGGTCGGAGCCAGCGGTATGGGCGCCTACCACGGCCAGTGGGGTTTCGAGGCGCTCAGCCACCGCAGGGCCGTGCTGTCCAAGCCGGCGAAACCGGACCCCGGCCTGCTCTACCCGCCATACACCGGGCGGGCGATGCGGATCCTGCGCAAACTGCTTTAGGCCTGGCCGGCCGCTGCACGAGAGCTTTTCAATTGCCTGACAACGGTTTTCGTCGCGGTGATCAGAACCTGATCGCTCCCACCGGCGATCGTCGCCCGCCTGAAGGTCCTTGCGTCTGGCAGAATCGGCTTGTGGCGCACCCCGCTAGTCGTGGCCCCGGTCGGCCACCGGCGGCGAAAGCCGGTGAAACGCGCGGCCGGATCCTGCGCGCGGCGCGCGGGGTGTTCAGTGAGATCGGATACGACGCGGCGACCTTCCAGGAGATCGCCACGCGCGCCGATCTGACTCGTCCGGCGATCAATCACCACTTTCCCACCAAAGCCATCCTGTTCCAACGGGTGGCCGAACAGACCACCGCAATGGTGACCACCGGCATCGCCGCGGCCTGGGGGGAGCGGAGTTTCGCCGGCCGGATCGAGGCCTTCGTCAGGGTTGCGGGGCAGGCCCAGGAGGAGGATCGGACGGTCTCGGCATTCCTGGTGGTGTCGATGCTGGAGTCACAACGGCACCCGGAGTTGCTCAGTGACGGCAAGGGCGCGTTGGACCACACCCGTGACTTCATGATCGCGGTGATCCGGGAGGGCGTATCCACCGGTGAACTTCCCGCCGATACCGACGCCGGGGTGGTCTCGGAGATGCTGATCGCGATGTTGTGGGGACTGGGCTTTTACGCCGGCTTCGTGGGCGACACCCGGCAGATGCTGGCGGTGACCGACGCATTCCTCCGATTGGTGGTGGCCGGCTGCCTTCCGGGCGGCCGATAGCCTGTCTAACTTTTCGCTACGATGGGGTCTCCGGACGGTAGTTGGGAGCACTTCATGAGCAATCTGCGCAGCCACGACGACACCTGGGACATCGCCACCAGCGTGGGTTCGACGGCGGTGATGGTGGCCGCCGCCCGGGCCCGCGAGACCGACAGCGCCGACCCGCTGATCCGTGACCCGTATGCGCGTCTCCTGGTCGCGGGCGCCGGCACCGGTATGTGGGAGAACTTTCTCGACGACTCGCTGGCCGGGCGGATTGCTGAAGCTGATCCGCAGGCCGCCGCTATCTTCGACAACATGCTCGGCTACCAGGCGGTGCGGACGCTGTTCTTCGACACCTTCTTCGCTGATGCCGCCGCCGCGGGAATCCGCCAGATCGTCATCCTGGCCTCAGGTCTGGACTCCCGTGCCTATCGGCTGGACTGGCCGGCGGGCACCGTGGTCTACGAGATCGACCAACCCAAGGTGCTGGAGTACAAAGCCGCCACCCTGGCCCAGCACGGGGCTCAACCCAGCGCGGTGCGTCGCGAGGTTCCGATCGACCTTCGGCAGGACTGGCCGGCGGCGCTGACGGCGGCCGGCTTCGACCCCGCGCGGCCGGCCGCGTGGCTGGCCGAAGGTCTGCTCATGTACCTGCCCGCCGACGCCCAGGACCGGCTTTTCGGGCAGATCACCGAACTCAGCGCCCCGGGCAGCAGGCTGTCGGTGGAAGCGGTTCGCCATCACGATGAGGAGCGCCGTGAGCGGATGCGGCAGCGGTGGCAGAAGATGTCCGATGACCTCGGCATCGAGCGCAACGTGGACATCGCCGACCTGACCTACAACGATCCGCACCGGGCCGATGCCACCGAGTGGCTGGCCGGCCACGGATGGGACGCCTCAGGCACCGTCTCGACCGACGAGATGCGGCGGCTGGACCGCTGGACCGAGGTGCCCGAGGAGGACTACCAGGACGGGTTCTCCACCTTCGTCATCGCGCAGCGTCAGAACTGACCGAGTAACCACGGCACGGTCAGCGTGGTCACCTCGGCGATCAGCGGCTCCGCCCGGGCGGCATCGGGGTCGTCCGTGCGGGTCCGGGTCATCACCGCCAGCACCAGGCGTTCGCCGTTCGGGCCGGATCCCACCCCGATATCGTTGGTACTCGCGTAGTCGCCGGCACCGGTCTTGTCCGCGATGCCCCAACCGGGCGGCAGGCCGGCCCGGATCCGGGTGTCTCCGGTGACGATGGTGCTCATCCACTCGTTGAGCTGAGCGCGGTGCGACTCGTCGAGCACATCGCCGGTGAGCACGGCCGCAAAGCCGGTGCCCATCGCCCGCGGCGTTGTGGTGTCGCGGGGATCGCCCGGCAGTGCGGTGTTCACGTCCGGTTCCCAGCGCACCATCGAGGTGCGGTCGTCGCCCACGGCCCGGGCGAACTCGGTGACCGACGGCGGGCCGCCGAGGATCTCGAGCATCAGATTGGTGGCGGTGTTGTCGCTCTGGCGCACCGCGGCGGCACACAGATCCGACAGCGGCATCCACCCGCCGACGTTGGGTTCGGTCATCGGTGAGGCGACCGGAACGAACAACGCCGGATCGATGAACACCTCGTTGGTCAGCGTCAGGTCGCCGTGCTGAACCCTCTGCAGGATCGCGGCCGCGACGTAGGCCTTGAACGTCGAGCAGGCGGCGAATAGGTCGTCCGCGCGGTACCCGAGCGTCCGGTTGGAACCGAGATGACGGCCGTAGAAACCGATCTTCGCGTTGTAGCGGTCCTCCAGCGCCGCCAACTCGTCCTCGACCCGGATTGGTGACGGCGAGTCGACCGGCAGGACGGGTGCCCGGTTGCTCGGACGGCTGCATGCGGTCACCACGGTCGCCGCGGCCCCGGCCGCGAGCAGTTGGCGACGGGTGAATTCCATAGCCGACACCCTCGCATGAGGCGGCCGGGTTGGCCGGTGGCGCCACTGGCTACCATGGCCCACGGCGGTGAATGGCCCCGCCCGACAGGCTAGAGAGGATTCCCATGCCCGGAGTACAGGATCGAGTCATCGTCGTCACCGGCGCAGGCGGCGGACTGGGCCGCGAGTACGCGCTGACCCTGGCCAAGGAGGGCGCCAGCGTCGTGGTCAACGACCTCGGCGGGGCGCGGGACGGTACCGGCGCCGGGCACTCGATGGCCGACCAGGTGGTCGATGAGATCAAGGCTGCCGGCGGTCGCGCGGTCGCCAACTACGATTCCGTCGCCGATGCCGCGGGCGCGGCCAATATCGTCAAAACCGCCCTCGATGAGTTCGGTGCCATCCACGGCGTGGTGAGCAACGCCGGCATCCTGCGCGACGGCACCTTCCACAAGATGACCGACGAGGCTTGGGATTCCGTGCTCAAGGTTCACCTCTACGGTGGTTACAACGTGATTCGCGCCGCCTGGCCGCATTTCCGCGAGCAGAGCTACGGCCGCATCGTCGTCGCGACATCGACCAGTGGGCTGTTCGGCAATTTCGGCCAGGCCAACTACAGCGCCGCAAAGCTTGGTCTGGTGGGTCTGATAAACACCCTGGCCCAGGAGGGCGCCAAGTACAACATCAAGGCCAATGCACTGGCGCCGATCGCGGCCACCCGGATGACCGAGGACATCCTGCCGCCGGAGGTGTTCAAGAAACTGACCCCGGAATACGTGGCTCCGGTGGTCGCCTACCTGTGCACCGAGGAGGTGCCGGACTCCGCCTCGGTGTTCATCGTGGGCGGCGGCAAGGTTCAGCGCACGGCGCTGTTCCAGAACAAGGGCGTGACCTTCGAGCACGTGCCCACCGTCGATGACGTGGCCGCCAACTGGTCCCAGATCGACGACCTGTCCTCGCCCGAACCCGCTGCGTTCAAGCTGTAGCGCGTGAAAGCTCTTGTCGCCCAAGAGCTCTGTGGGTCGCCGGAGTGGTGCGGCCTGCGCCTGACGGATCAGGGTTCGCCAAGGCGATGGGGGCCCGGGTGACCACCGGTGGTCTGGTCCTGGTCGCCGTGGCGATCGCCATCGGCCTGGTCGGCATCCTGGTGCCGCTGTTGCCCGGGACTCTGCTGGTGTGGACGGCGATCGCAGTGTGGTCCTTCGTCGAGGGCGATCCCGAATCGTGGCTGGTGCTCGGCATCGCCACCGCACTGTTGGGCGCGGGGGTGCTGGTCAAGTACCTCTGGCCGGCCCGCCGGATGAGGGCCGCCGATATCGGTTGGCGCACCCTGGCCGCTGGTGCCGTGTTCGGCGTCATCGGCTTCTTCGTCGTCCCGGTAGCGGGACTGGTGCTCGGATTCGTGCTGGGGGTATTCCTGGCCGAACTGGCCCATCGGCGGGATCGGCGCCGGGCCTGGGCGTCGACCGTGCATGCGGTCAAGGGCGTGGCGCTGTCGGTCGGGGTGGAGCTGATCGCCGCGCTGATGGCGACCGCGGTGTGGGTCGTCGGTGTCGCGATCGGTTAACCCAGCAACCGGTTGCGGAGCCGGGCGACATCGTCGTCGGTCACCCCGGCGGCGGCCAGATACCCGGCCAGTCCGCCGTGGGTCTCATCGAGCACCCGGCGCGCACTGACCAGATATGGCTCGCGTACGCCGAGAACCTCGTCGGTGAGTCGGGACTCGGCGAAGGACATGACCTCGTCGGTCATTCCGTCGCGGCTGCCCATGGTCTCGAGGATGTGCCGGCGCAGCGTGGCCACGGCGTCGTTACTACGCAGGTAGTCGGTCAGGATCGCGTCGCGATCGACCCCGGCCGCCTCCAGGGCGACCGCCACGGCGAACCCGGTGCGGTCCTTGCCGGCGAAGCAGTGCACCAGCACCGGCCGGCCTTCGCCGATCGTGGTGATGATCTGCCGAACGGCACGCAGTGCGCCGCCGAGGGTGGGGAAGCGTTCGTACTCCGCGGTCATCCAGCGGGATGCAGCCACGGCCGGGTCCTCGTCGGAGTACTCGGTCATCATCTTCTGCCAGCTGGACTCGTGCGGAGCCGCGGCATCGGTGTCATGCGAGTGAGACACCTCGGGAAACGGAAGGTGATGCACCTCAACACCGTCGGGAACCGCCCCGGCCCCACGGCGCTGCAACTCGGCGTGCGAGCGCAGGTCGGCGACATCGCTGATGGCCAACTCGGTCATCATCCGGCGCCCGGCGGCGTCGAGGTTGCTCAACTCGCTGGAACGGAACAATCTGCCCGGGGCCACCCCCGCGGTCTCGGCGACGTCGCGAAAGTTCCAGGCGCCGGCGAGTCTTTCGGGTCCGGGGCTCACGCGCCGGTTACCGCTGTTGCCAACGGGCTCTTGTCGCGGCCGAGTTCGGCGCGCGCAATCGTCCGCAGATGCACCTCGTCGGGTCCGTCGAAGATCCGCATGGCCCGCTGCCAGCCGTACATCCGGGCCAGTGGGAAGTCGTCGCTGACACCGGCACCGCCATGCACCTGGATGGCGCGGTCGATGACAGTGCAGGCCATCAGTGGCGCCACCGACTTGATCTGCGCCACCAGGCTGAACGCCGCCCGGTTGCCATGCTGATCAATGGTCCAGGCCGCCTTCTCGCAGAGCAGCCGGGCCTGGTCGATCTCGTTGCGGGACAGCGCGATCTGCTGCTGGACCATGCCCTGTTCGGCGAGTGGCTTGCCGAATGCGATTCGGGTGCGGGCGCGTTCGGTCATCAAAGCCAGCGCGCGCTCAGCCACCCCGATCGCCCGCATGCAGTGGTGAATCCGGCCCGGGCCCAACCGGGCCTGGGCGATGGCGAAGCCCATCCCCTCCTCGGCGAGCAGATTCGATGCCGGAACCCGGACATTGTCATAGATCACTTCGGCGTGGCCGTGCTGGTCCTGCCAGCCGAACACCGAGGTGGAGCGCAGGATGTTCACCCCGGGGGTGTCGACCGGCACCAGGATCATCGACTGCTGCTGATGCGAGGCGGCGTCGGGATTGGTGCGGCCCATCACGATCAGGACTGTGCAGCGCGGGTCGTTGGCGCCGGAGGTCCACCACTTGCGGCCGTTGATGATGTAGTCGTCGCCGTCGCGGGTGATCGCGGTCTGGATGTTGCGGGCGTCGCTGGAGGCGACCGCGGGCTCGGTCATCGAGAAGGCGCTGCGGATCTCACCGGCCAACAACGGCTCGAGCCACTGCTTCTTTTGCTCCGGGGTGCCGAACATGTGCAGCACTTCCATGTTCCCGGTGTCCGGAGCCGCGCAGTTGATGGCCTCCGGGGCGATCTCGGTGCTCCAGCCGGACAGTTCCGCCAGCGGGGCGTACTCCAGGTTCGTCAGTCCCGACTCCGAGGGCAGGAACAGATTCCACAGTCCGCGTTCCCGGGCCTTCTTCTTGAGGTCCTCGACCACCGGGGGGACGGTGAAATCACCCGGACCGACCGCAGCCCGGTACTCGTCGTAGGACTTCTCGGCCGGCAGCACCTCATCGACCATGAACTCGGTGAGACGCTGGTGGTAGTCGGCCGCCTTGGCGGACATGGCGAAATCCATAACAGCCACGATATGGCACCGGCGTTGCCCCGCAACGGGGCCATCCGTCACATGCCCGCGGGGCGGGCGTCCGGCCCGACGATCTCAGCGGTCTGGTGGGAGCCGTAGTCGGCCAGGTATTCCGGCCGGGACGGGTTGAGGGCCTCGCCGGCGGCCAGGACTCCCAGGGTTACCAGGGCGGCGGACAGAGCGGCGGTCATGCGATGCGATGCGGAGCGGTTCACGGTCGGTTGCCTCCTGACGATCGGAGCCGAGGTTGTCGGCCTACACCGATCCTCGCCGCCCGAAGGTTTCCCGCACCGTCCACCGACCGGACCTCTCGCCGGGGGAGCGCAGTGTCCTCCGATCGGAGGACACTGCGCTGCGAACGGCCGCCC
>LFFF01000110.1 GCA_001510415.1 Actinobacteria bacterium casp-actino6
GCTGCCGGGGAGTTCGCCCTGGCCCTGGTCACCGGGGCCACCCTCGCCGAAGCGATCACCGCCGCCGAACAGGAACTCACCACCAGCCCGGCCATCGACGCGGCGGTTGCCGGCGCCGTCAGCGCCGGGGTGAGCCAGTTCCTCGCCGATGCCGTACTGGTTCAAGCCGTGGGCGAGACGGTCACGACGTTGGTCACCGATCTCTTGGGTGACGGGGTGGTCCAGCAGGCCGCCGGGAACGCGATAAGTGCAGTGGTGACCGGATACCTGAGCGATTCCCCGATCGCCGGCCCGGTGGGGCAGGCGATCGGAGCAGCGGTGCAGCAATTCCTGGCCACTTCAGGAGTCGCATCCGAACTTGGCGCGATCATCGGGTCCTTGATCCCCGATTTCCTGAGCCAGTCCGGAGTGGCCGCAGGGGTGGGCGATGCCGCCGGCCAGTTCGCGGCTGCACTGGTGAGCGGTTTGAGTCTGACTGACGCCACGCAGATCGCGCTGGACGACCTGATATCGAACGCGGACATCGTTGCGGCGGTGAAGGCCACGATCGCCGACGTTCTCAGCCAGGTCGACACCACCATGTTGAGCAACCCCATCGTCGAGCAATCGTTGGGGACGATCACCTCGACGTTGATCGCCGATTTGGCAGGTAACGCTGCGGTCCAGGCGTACGTTCAAGAGCAGTACGGTGCCGCAGTGGCCGGGTTGTTGACCAATACCGAAGTTGTCGACAAGATCGCTTCCGCGGTCGGTTCGGCGGTCACCCAATTGCTGGCCTATCCGGGGTTCAGCACCGCGATCACCGATTCGCTTGGCCTGTTCGCCGACGAGGTGCTGGACGGGACGAATGAGACCGTGGCTCTCGGTGACGCGTTGAAGTGGCTGAGGGCCGATCCCGCCTTCGTTGCCGGGGTGAACGCGGCAATTCCTCCGGCCGTCAACACCATCCTGGCCATCCCCGCCGTCCGCCAAGCCATCGGGGCGGTGGTGGACGCCATCGTCATCGACCGCCTCAAAGCGGCCGGAATCAACATCGGGTTCATCGACGGGGCGGCCGGTCAGGTGGCGAAGGGCACGGTAGAAGCGTTCCTAAAGAAGAGGGCCGCGATCGATCTGATCGACTCGGTGGTCGTGGATGTTCTGACCGGTACGCCGGTCAGTGATGTCGGCACCATCGTGTTCCAGGAGATCATCCGCAAGCCTTTGCTGCAGATTGCGCTGGGTGTGTCTATTGGAGAGGGAATCGGTTCGCTGTTCGGCGACAACATCATCGGCGACCTCATCGGATTGGTGGCCGCAGTCCCCGCGACACTGGTGGTCGGTGTGGCCTCCGGAATCATCCTGATCTACCAATGGCTTTTCGGGGGCCCGAGCGTCGGTGCCGGCCAGGCGGTGCCCGCAGGGCAGAAGGTGAACGACGAGAGTCACTTCTTCCAGCCATTGCCGGCCGCCGCGGATCTGATCGTCACCGCGGGGCAGTTCACGCTGGCCGGGCTGACGATGACGGGACCTGACGTCAATCGGCCGGGGTCGGTCGACATCACCGTGACGGTCGACGCCGGACCTGTCGACGGGGGCGGGATGCACGGCAGTCCGACTCCGGCTGCACCGGTGAGCGTCATGTTTAGACTCCCGATGAAGCGACTGCTCGCGACGCCGGAACCGTCGTCGCTCGCCGCCCGTGACGCGTTCCGGCGGGTCGGATAGCCGAGTACTCACCAACGACGACGCCGATCGTGCGCGCCCCTGTTCAGAGTCGGTTGATGCTTGACGTTTCTATGTCGGTTGATCCTTGACACTCTGGGTGTGTAGTTAGAACTGTCCGCGGGTGCGGGCGGCGTTCTTGTTTCTTACCGTGCCGCTGCTGGTGCGGGTGGCGGTTTTGACCAGTTCCTCGCCGACGTAGAACCGCAGCAACTCCCCATCGACGTGGACGTCGCAGCGGGCCCCGGCGTAGTGGCGGCCGATGCACACCTGCTGCCAGGACACACACACACGATGCCGTTGGAACACACTCGCCGGCTGACCCACGTGCCGGCCGTCCGGTCCGGGCCGAGCTCGGGCGTGCGATCCGGGCCGCGCTCCGGGGCGGTGGTCCCGGTCAGATTCACCACAGTCCCCGGGGTGAATCGTGCAGCAGGAGTGTCCATGTCGAGCGCTTGGTGCGGCCGACGGGTGTTGTAGTCGGCCACCCACTCATCCAGCGCCGCCTGAGCTGCCGTCAACGACGTGAACGGCCTTGCCCCGGCGAGCAACTCGGTGCGCATACTGCGGTGGAAGCGCTCGATCTTTCCCGTCGTGGTGGGGCTGCGCGGCTGGGTCAACAGGTGCTCAATCCCGTTCTCCCGGCAGATCGCATCGAAGAGCACCTCCACCGGAGGATGGTTGAACCGTCCGGTGAACACCTTGCCGTTGTCGGTCAAGATCTGCACCGGAGCCCCGTAAGCGCTGATCGCTGCCCGCAGGCCGTCACAGACTGCCCGGGTCCGTTCCCGGGCCATCAGCCGCGCCGACACGCAAAACCGGGAATGATCATCGACACCGGTCAACGCTTTAGCCGAGGTGCCGTCCACCAACGGGAACCCGCCGACTATGTCCATCTGCCACAACTCCATCGCCGCGCCGCGCTCCCAGCGCTTCCACTTGCGGGACCGCCGATCCCGCGTCGCGGGGTCGATCATCCCCGCCCCTACCAACGCCCGATACACAGCCGACTCCGAGGGCACCGGCACCACACCCCGCTTGCCGACCTCGAACACCAGACGGCGCGGACCCCAATACGGGCGCGAACGGCGCAACTCCAGCACCGCCGCCTCGCCATGCGCCGGCATCTGATGCGGACACCCCGCCGGGCGGTGAGAACGGTCCTTGAGACCCTCCAGGCCCTCCGCCTCATAGCGGGCCAACCACGCATGCACCGTGTGCCGTGACACCCCGACCTTGGACGCCACCTGCGAAATCGACAACCCGTCACTGATGACGGCCAAAACTGCTTGATACCTCTGCTCGGCCACGCTGATCTCCCTCATAACGGGAGTGTCAAGGATCAGCCGAAATAACTGTCAAGCATCAGCCGAAACAACGTCAAGCATCAGCCGGAGACAAAATGGCAGGCATCAACCGAAGCAATACAGATCGTGCGCGCCCCCGGCACGACTCGAACGTGCGACCTAGGGATTAGAAGGCCCTTGCTCTATCCACCTGAGCTACGGAGGCAAACGCAGATGAGTGTATCCCGCCGTGTCGCGGCAACGGATTTTTGGTCGATGGTCTGCGGAAACGCGCATTCCCGTGTGCTGAAGACTCCGAAATCACGGTGGTCGCCATCGTGATTCGCTAGCGTGGCCCGTCGGGCACCGTGCAGCCCGGCAGCGGGGCCAGACCAGTGTTTCTCAAGGGAGCCGAAAGTCATGAGCAGCGCGATCGACGAGGTTAGCGCCCGATGTACTCGGGCCGTACAGGCTGGCGCGTTGGTCCTGCGCGGATCCCCGGCGGCGGCAAGTTGGGTGTTGGGCTGGTTGGCCACCGAATTCGCCCCGCATGTCGTGACCGGCCACGCCCTGTCGGCCCTGCCCGCGCCGCTGGAGCGGATGGCCTGCGATCTGGCCGGCCAGCGCGCCGATACCGTGCTGAAGGCGGCCCTGGCGGAGACCTTCGGTGCGGACTATCTCTCGGCGGTGTACCACCCCCTGGAGGCCTACAGCACGCGCCAGCCGAACCTGGGCGGCCTGGTTGAGGCGATGCGGCATCGCAAGCGCTACGCGGCGACGACCACCAACATCTCCTACGGCCCGGGCGGCCGGAGCAACCTGCTCGACGTGTGGCGTCGTCCCGATCTGCCGACCGGCCACCGTGCCCCGGTGCTCATCCAGGTACCCGGCGGCGCCTGGTCGGTCAATGACAAACGCTTTCAGGCGTACCCGCTGATGACCCGGATGGTCGAACTCGGCTGGATTTGCGTCTCGATCAACTACAGCCGCAGTCCGCGCAACGCCTGGCCGGCGCACATCATCGACGTCAAGAGGGCGATCGCCTGGGTACGCGCCAATATCGCGGACTTCGGCGGCGACCCCGAGTTCATCGCCATCACCGGCGGCTCGGCCGGCGGGCATCTCAGCTCGCTGGCCGCGCTGACCCCCGGCGACGAGAGCCTGCAGCCGGGCTTCGAGGACGCGGACACCAGCGTGCAGGCCGCCGCCCCGCATTACGGTGTCTACGACTTCACCGACCATGGCGCCATGCACAAGTTGATGATGCCGTTGCTGGAAACCATGGTGATGCAGCGTCGACTGACCGAGAACCGTGAAGTGTTCGAAGCCGCTTCGCCCACCCTGCGGGTGCACGCCGGTGCCCCGCCGTTCTTCATCCTGCACGGCGAGAACGACGCCATCGTCCCGCGGTCACAGGCCGACGGGTTCGCCGCCGCCTTGCGCGAGGCCGGGGCCGACACCGTCGCGCACGCCGAGATCCCGAACGCACACCACTTCTTCGATGCCATCGCCACCCTGCGTTGTCAGATGGCGGCCGAGGCGGTGGCGGCGTTCCTCGGAATCGTCTACGGGCGCCATGTCGCTGCCCACAGCCGCCGCCGCGGAATCTCCGCCCGCACGGCCGGTTGATCCGCGCCGGACGGGCAATCAACCCCGCCCCGGTGGTGGCACGGACTAGCGTGAACATCAGGACGGCGGGTCTGGGTGACCACGCGACAGGGATACGGCGGCCACGCGAAAAGGACACAGCGGCCACGCGGTGAGGAGCACGCGGTGAGGAGGTAGTCGATGAGCGGGCCCGACGACGAATCCGGGCTGTCGTCCGGTGCAATCCCATCCGAACTGAGCGCCTTCGATCTGCTGATGCACCGCGGTGAGGCGAGCCCGCGGACCCGCTCCGGGATCATGGCGTTGGAGATCCTCGATGCGACGCCGGACTGGGAACGTTTCCGCAGCCTTTTCGAGAACGCCTCCCGCAAGGTGATGCGGTTACGGCAGAAGGTCGTGATGCCGACGCTGCCCACCGCGCCGGCCCGGTGGGTGGTCGATCCGGATTTCAACCTCGACTTCCACGTGCGGCGGGTGCGTGTTCCCCAGCCCGGCACGCTGCGCGACGTTCTGGACCTGGCCGAGGTGATGCTGCAGTCCCCGCTGGACATCTCCCGGCCGCTGTGGACCGCGACGCTGGTCGAAGGGATGGAGGGTGGCAGGGCCGCGACTCTGCTGCATCTGAGCCACGCCGTCACCGACGGGGTCGGTGCGACGGCGATGTTCGCCGAGATCTACGACCTCGAACGCGATACCCGGCCGCGGCCGACCCCGCCGTTGCCAGTTCCGGAGGACATCACCGGTAACGATCTGATGCGCGAGGGCCTCAACCACCTGCCGGGTGCGATCGTCGGGGGAGTCGTCGGTGCGGTGACCGGTGGCCTGGGACTGATGGGTAGGGCGGTCACCAGTCCGGCCTCGGCACTGTTCGGCGCCATCGAATACGCGCGGTCCGGCCGCCGGATGGTCCGTCGGGCCGCCGAACCCTCGCCGCTGCTGCGCCGCCGGAGCCTGTCGACCCGGACCGAGGCCATCGAGATGAAACTGGGTGATCTGCACCGCGCCGCTCGGGCCGCCGAGGGTTCGATCAACGACGCCTACCTGGCCGGGTTGTGCGGGGCGTTTCGGCTTTATCACGAGGCTCTCGGCGTACCGGTCAACTCGCTTCCGATGGCGGTGCCGGTTAATCTGCGCGCCGAGGCGGATCCGGCCGGCGGCAACCGGTTCGCCGGTGTCAATCTGGGTGCTCCGGTAGGAGCCGCCGATCCGGTGGTGCGCATCCAAAAGATCCGCAAGCAGATGATCTCCCGGCGCGAAGAGGCGGCGATCGACCTGATCGGTGCGATCGCTCCGGTGCTCACCCTGCTGCCCGACTCGGTCCTGCAGGCCATGAGCGGTTCGGTGATCGCCTCCGACGTTCAGGCCAGCAACGTTCCGATCTATCCCGGGGACACATTCATCGCCGGGGCAAAAGTGTTGCGGCAGTTCGGCCTCGGACCGCTGCCTGGTGTTGCCATGATGGTGGTGCTGATTTCTCGGGGCGGCTTCGCGACGGTCACCACGCGCTACGATCGGGCCGCGATCGCCGACCCCGACCTGTGGGCCCGCTGTCTACGCCAGGGTTTCGACGAGGTCCTGGCCCTCGCCGGAGATCCACATCCACGGGTCGTGCCCGCATCCTTCCCCGACCAGCCCGACCAATCCAAGGCGTCTCCGGCGTCCGGGACGTCCACGAAGAGATCGGTGGCCTACTCATGAGCGATAAGACCGCCAGCGGTTCGAAGGAGCTGCGGCTGCCCGGTTCGGTGGCCGAGGTGATGGCCAGCCCGCCAGGCCCCAGGGTCGGGGCGTTCTTCGACGTCGACGGAACGCTGGTCGCCGGATTCACCGGGGTCATCCTGACCCGAGAGAGGTTCCGCAACGGCGATATGGGCATCGGTGAACTGGTCAGCATGGTCGCCGCCGGCCTCAACCACCAGTTCGGCCGGATGGAGTTCGAAGGATTGATCAACAAGGCCACCGAGGTGCTGCGCGGCCGTCCGCTGTCCGATCTCCAGCAGATCGGCGAGCGGCTGTTTGCGGAGAAGATCGAGAAGCGGATCTACCCGGAGATGCGCGACCTGGTGCACGCGCATCTGGAACGCGGACACACCGTGGTGCTCAGTTCCTCGGCGCTGACCATTCAAGTCGAGCCGGTGGCCCGGTTTCTCGGTATCCCCAACACGCTGACCAACCGGTTCGATGTCGATGAGGACGGCGTGCTCACCGGCAAGGTCATCACGCCGATTCTGTGGGGACCCGGTAAGGCCAACGCGGTGCAGAAGTTCGCCGCCGAACACGATATCGACCTGAAGGACAGCTACTTCTACGCCGACGGCGACGAGGACCTCGCGCTGATGCACCTGGTCGGCAACCCGCGGCCGACCAACCCCGGCGACAAGATGGCCGAGGTGGCGCGTAAGCGCGGCTGGCCGATCCTGCGGTTCAACAGCCGCGGTCGGGGCGGACTTCTCGGTCAGGTTCGCACCCTGCTCGGCGTGGGATCGATCGTGCCCGCGGCCTACGGCGCGGTGGGCTGGGGGCTACTGACCCGGAGCCGCCGCCGCGGTGTCAACTTCTTCACCACTGCGTTTCCGCAGATGTTACTGGGACTCAACGGCGTTCGGCTCAACGTGCTGGGCGAGGAGAACCTGAAAAAGCAGCGACCCGCGGTGTTCATTTTCAACCACCGCAACAACTTCGATCCTGTCGTGGTGGCTTCGTTGCTCAAGGACAACTGGACCGGGGTGGGTAAGAAGGAACTCGAAAGCGACCCGATCGTCGGCACCCTGGGCAAGCTGGTCGACACCGTCTTCATCGACCGCGATGACCCCAAGAAGGCCGTCGAGGCGCTGCAGCAGGCCGAGCAGCTCACCAAGAAGGGGATCTCGGTGATGATCGCGCCGGAGGGCACCCGGCTGGACACCAGATCCGTGGGCCAGTTCAAGAAGGGTCCTTTCCGGCTGGCCATGGCCGCGGGGGTCCCCATCGTGCCCATCGTGATCCGTAATGCCGAGGTGCTCTCAGCGCGGAACTCCTCGACCCTGCACCCCGGGACGGTGGACATCGTCGTGTACCCGCCGCTGTCGTTGCAGGGCTGGACGCTGGACAATCTGCCCGAAAAGATCGCCGAGGTGCGCCAGCTCTACCTCGACACCCTCGCCGACTGGCCGGTCGACGCGGTACCCAAGGCCGGGCTCTACACCCGCCGTGCGGCACCTGCCAAGAAGGCTCCGGTCAAGAAGGCTCCGGCCAAGAAGGCGGTAGCCAAGAAATCGCCGGCCAAGAAGGCGGTAGCCAAGAAAACGCCGGCCAAGAAGGTAGCGGCCAGGAAGACGCCGGCGAAAAAGGCCATCAAGCCGACTGATACCCAGCCCGATGCTCAGAAGAAAATTAGGGGACGCCGATGAGCGCCGTCGACTATCTCACCGACTTCAGCACCACCGACGATGCTCTGGTGCTGGCCTCGGTGTCATCGAAGGCTGAGTTCGATCTGCTCAATGACTGGCTGCGGGATCAGCGCCGCGCGCACCCCGATACCAGGGTCGAAGTGATCCGGCTGTCGCACAGCGACCCGCCGCCTCAGCTGATCAACGAACTCGCCGAAAAACTCAATGCCACCGACGACCGCACCGTCGTCCCGGTCCGGGTGTTCTGGGTGCCCGGTGGACTGCCCACCCGGGTGAAGGTTGTGGGTCTGCTGTCCGGCCGGGACACCTACCGGCCGCCGGAAATGCTGCAGCGGGCGATTCTGCGCAAGAACCCGTCCCGCGCCCGGATCGTCGCCGGTGAGCCGGCCAAGGTGTCCGAGTTACGCCAACAATGGCAGGACATCACCGTCGGGGACACCCCGAGTGATTTCGCCCAGTTCGTGCTGCGGCGGGCGAACCTGGCGGTCGAGCGGATGGAGTTGCGGTTGCTCGGGCCGGAATACAAGTCGCCGCGGCTGATCACCGACGAGTTGATGGCGTCCTCGCGCTTCATCGACGGTATGGCGGGCATCCCCGGGGCCAGTGCCGAGAAGGCCGAGGTCATGCTCAAGGAGCTCGCCACCGGCTGGAGCAGGTTCTCGGTGGACCTCATTCCGAACCTGGGCCGCACCATCTTCAGCCGGGGCTTCGATTCCCGGATCGACTACGACTCCGTTCAGATCGAGTCCATGCGGCGCGCACTGGAGGACCACCCGGCGGTATTCCTGTGGTCGCACCGGTCCTACCTCGACGGCGTGGTGGTGCCGGTGGCGTTGCAGGAGAACAAGTTGCCGCCGGCGTGCACCTTCGCCGGAATCAACCTGTCCTTCGGTTTCATGGGCCCGCTGATGCGCCGCTCCGGTGTGATCTTCCTGCGCCGCAAGCTCGACGACCCGCTATACAAGTATGTGCTGCGCCAATTCGTCGGCTATATCGTCCAGAAGCGGTTCAATCTCAGCTGGTCCATCGAGGGCACCCGGTCGCGCACCGGAAAGATGTTGCCGCCCAAGCTTGGTCTGCTGTCCTATGTCGCAGACGCCTATCTGGACGGCCGCAGCGAGGACATCCTGCTGCAGCCGACCTCGATCAGCTTCGACCAGTTGCACGAGACCGCCGAGTACGCGGCTTACGCCCGGGGAGGAGAGAAGATCCCCGAGGGGGCCGAGTGGCTGGTCAACTTCATCAAAGCCCAGGGTGAGCGCAACTACGGCAAGATTTATGTGCGCTTCCCCGAAGCGGTCTCGATGCGGCAGTACCTCGGCGATCCGGGCGGCCCGATCGCCGGGGACGAATCGGCCAAACGCCTTGCCCTGCAACGGATGGCCATCGAGGTGTCCTGGCGGATTCAGCGGGCGACCCCGATCAACGCCACCAGTCTCGTCGCTGCGGTGCTGCTGGCCACCCGCGGCCGCGCGCTGACGTTGAGCCAGTTGCATCACACCCTGCAGGACTCGCTGGACTATCTGGAACGCAAGAAGACGCCGATGACCAACAGCGCATTGCGCCTGCACTCCTCGGACGGGGTGCGAGCGGCGGTCGATGCGCTGTCCAACGGGCATCCGGTCACCCGGGTCGACGGCGGCCATGAGCCGGTCTGGCGGATCGCACCCGAAGAGGAACTGGAAGCGGCGTTTTACCGCAATTCACTCATCCACGCCTTCCTGGAGACCTCGATCGTCGAACTGGCTCTGGTGCATGCGGCGCGCGCCCCGCAGGGGGAGCGACTCGACGCGTTCTGGGCCCAGGCCTTGCGGTTGCGCACGCTACTGAAGTTCGACTTCTACTTCGCGCCCACGGCCACGTTCCGGGGGAACATCGCCGAGGAACTGGAGTGGAACGATGACTGGACCTCACAACTCGACGCCGGTCCTGAGGCGGTCGGGGCGCTGCTCTGCGCCAAGCGGCCGTTGATGTCCAACGCGATGCTCCGCCCGTTCTTCGAGGCATACGAGATCGTCGCCGACGTGCTGTGCGACGCGCCCGGCGACATTGGGGAGAAGGAGCTCAGCAAGCTGGCTCTGGGTGTGGGAAACCAGTACGCGGCACAGGGTTTGGTGAGCAGTAGCGAATCCGTCTCGGCGCTGCTGTTCGGCACGGCCCGGCAGGTGGCGGCGGATCAGAAGCTCTTGGAGCCGTCTCCGGATCTGCGCGAGCGGCGCCGGGCCTTCCTTCACGAATTGCGCGGAATCATTGCCGATATGGACCGTATCCACCAGTTGGCGCGAGATCAGTTCTACGCTCGCGAGGCAATGCTGCGTTCCGGCTGATCCGGAGCCCGGTGGACAATGTCCGCGCCGTCATGTGCACGGTGCGACCGAGACGACGGAGGACATCAGTGACGAGGACCAGTGTCGCGGCGTGCGGTGCCGCTCTGGCGGTGGCCGGACTGCTCGGCTCCGGATTGACCGGGTGTTCGGCAAAGACGGACAACGCTGCCCCCGTAGTCAGCGTTGACGAACTGCAAAAGATGGTCACCGATCAGCTCACCCAGGCAGGGAATGCGCCGCGGTCGGTGACCTGTGCCGGCGAACTCGTCCGCGAGGTCGGAAAGTCCGCCATGTGCGACACCGTCTTCAGCGATGTCAACAGCGTCCAGGCGAAGGTCACCGTGACCGGCGTGCAGGACTCCGATGTGTCCTTCGAGCTGTCGCCGTCGTTTACCAAGGAGCA
>LFFF01000111.1 GCA_001510415.1 Actinobacteria bacterium casp-actino6
ATCGGTCGTGTTCTGGTGGCGCTGGTCGTCGCACTGGCGGGCCTGTTCGTCGGTTCGGGGACCGCCTCGGCGGAGATGGACAATCAGATGAGCCTGGTCGACGGCGGCGGCCGGACCATGACGGTGTCGCAGTGGGACACCTTCCTCGACGGGGTGTTCCCGTTGGACCGCAACCGGCTGACCCGGGAGTGGTTCCACTCCGGTCGGGCCAAGTACAGCGTGGCCGGCCCGGGCGCTGAGGACTTCGGCGGCACCCTGGAACTGGGCTATCAGGTGGGCTTCCCGTGGTCGCTGGGGGTGGGTATCAACTTCAGCTACACCACGCCCAACATCCTGCTCGACGATGTCAGCATCTCCCCGCTGGGCTTCGACCCGCTGGGCTCGGTGATCACCCCGAACCTGTTCCCGGGTGTGTCGATCAGCTCCGACCTGGGCAACGGCCCCGGCATCCAGGAGGTCGCCACCTTCTCCGTCGACGTCGAGGGCCCGGAGGGCTCGGTCGCGGTGGCCAACGCCCACGGCACCGTCACCGGCGCGGCCGGCGGGGTGCTGCTGCGCCCGTTCGCCCGGCTGATCTCCAAGACCGGCGACAGCGTCACCACCTACGGCGAAGCCTGGAACATGAACTGATCCGCTTTCACCCAACGAAAAGGCACCCGGCTTGCAGGCCGGGTGCCTTTTCGTTCGGGTGAGATAAGGGTCTACGTGGTCAACCGCGGGTTCGGGGCCGGCTCAGCGGACGTCGAGGTATCCCGGCCGCCGAGCGCATCGCGGATCTCGGTCAACAACCGGGTCTGTTTGGCTTCTGTCGACTCCGCCTCGGCCGCGGTGCGCATCTTGCTGTAGGGCAGCACCACCAGGAAGTAGACGACCGCCGCTACCAGGACGAAGTTGATGAACGCGGACAGCAGCACGTTGAGGTCGATGGTCTGCCCGCCGCCGATGCCGATCTGCAGGATGCCGTACGAGGCGTCCTTGCCGGCGCCGATCCGGTTGATGAGCGGCTGGATGATGCTGTCGGTGAACTTGGTGACCAGCCCGGTGAACGCGGTACCGATGACCACCGCGACCGCGAGGTCGACGATGTTCCCTTTGGAGAGAAACTCCCTGAAACCCTTTAACACGGTTAGCCTTCCTTTGCTGATTTCGCCTTGGAGCGTCGAAAGCCTAGCGCAACCGCGGTTTCCGGCGATTACGTCGCGCATGCCCGAGATGCCGGGTCAGTGGATGGTCAGCGTCACGGTCTGAACCAGCGTCGCAGCGGCCAGGGCGGTTGCGGCCGGCGCCGGAAGTGCCACCAGGACCACCCTGTCATCGCCGGATCCAAGTGCGGTGGATCCCGGCGAGACCAGCACCACCACCGCGTCGTGGGCCACCACCCGGGGCCGGGTATCGCTGGTGGGCCCAGGGGCGCCCAGCACATCGACGATATCGCCGGCCCGTAAGAGGTCCAGCACCGCGGTGTCGGCCAGTTGCAGGGGGACGACCCGGGCGTCGGGTCCGGCACTGAGACCGGCCAGCCGGGATCCCAGCACCCGGGCGTCGGTGAGCACCTCACCGCGCCGCGCCGGACCGGCGAGCGTGGCCCCGATGAGGCTGGCCGGCTCGGTCTGGGCTCCGTCTGGAAGCAAGGCGGCGGGGTGTTTCCGGAGCGTGACGTCCTCGGCGGTCAGCGTGATGCCGGGACTCAGATCGCGGACGGCGATCACCACCTCGCGATGCAGATCAGCGGGATCCGGCCGCACCGCCGAGGCCCCGGCGAGAAGGACGAGCACTCCCGCTGCGATGCGACGGGCCGCAGCGGTACGGAGGAAATCGGGCCGCAGCACACGCCAGACACGGTCCAGCGGAGTCGGATTGAGCGAGTCGGCCATGCCGCCACGGTAGGGGCGCAGGACGCCGGCCGAGTGCCGCCGGCGGGCCGGCTGTGGATAACCGCCGGCTAGGTGGCGGAACTGGAGGAACTGGAGGCGGTCGTGGCCGGCGTTGAACTTCCGGCTTTCGACGCGCCCGAAGCCGACGAGCCCGCATCCGAGGATCCCGAGGATCCCGAGGATTCCGAACTCGAGGACTTCTCCGCGCTGACGCTCGCCGAACTCTTGCCCGAGTCGCGGCTGTCGGTTCGGTAGAAGCCGCTGCCCTTGAAGACCACCCCGACGGAGTTGAACAGCTTGCGCAGACGACCGGAACATTGCGGGCAGGTGCTCAGGGCATCGTCGGTGAACGCCTGCACCGCGTCGAACCGGTTGTCGCACTCGGTGCACGCGTAGCTGTAGGTCGGCACAGAAACCTCCGGGAAGACTGAAGTATTAGCACTCTAGCGTGTCAAGTGCTAGAACCGCCATCCGGTGATCGGCATTCCCTCCCGGGTAAGGGACGAGCCAGCGGGATCAGGCCGCCGCCGGGGGTCAGGGCATGTGTCATCGGGACATCATGAGGATCGCCGGGTACCTCATCGAGAATCTCGCAATCGCGCACGACCGCGACCAACCGTGTTCCCGGCGCGCACATCGGCAACGACCGGTCGTAAAAGCCGCCGCCGCGTCCGAGGCGGATGCCACGCCGATCCACCGCCACCGCCGGGACCAACACCACCTCCGCGCGGGCCACTGCATCCGCCGGCAACCACGGTTCGGCGGGTTCGCGCAGGCCGAACGGCCCGGGAATCAGCCCTCCGCGCTCGTAGCGACCCCAGTTCAGGGGCAGGTGCGCGCCGTCCGGCCCGGTGCGGACAACCGGCAATAACACCGTCGCGCAGAGATCGCTCAGGATGTCGAGCATCTCGGGCGAGCCCGGTTCGCTCCCCACCGGAAGGTAGGCGCAGACCGTGCGGGCATCGCCCACGACCGCGCCCAGGTGGGCGCAGAGTTGCCGGGACTCGGCGCGGCGCAGGGCGTCCGGGACCGCGCGGCGGGCGGCCAGCAGTTCGCGCCGCAGGTTTGCCTTTGCTCCGGCGGGCATGTCCTACACCCTCCCAGTGACACCCCCGTGGCGCCACCGAACTCACGGGTTAGGGTTGAGCGATGACCAGCGAGCAAGTTCCGTTTCCCCGTACGGCCATCGTGCCCGCCGCAGGTCTCGGGACACGGTTTCTGCCGGCCACCAAGACGGTGCCCAAGGAGTTGCTACCGGTCGTCGATACGCCCGGTATCGAGTTGGTCGCCGAGGAAGCCGCCGACGCCGGAGCTGAACGGCTGGTGATCGTCACCTCCGAGGGTAAGGACGGCGTGGTCGCCCACTTCGTTGAGGATCTGGTGCTTGAGGGCACCCTGGAGGCCCGTGGCAAGAAGGCCATGCTGGCCAAGGTCCGGCGGGCACCCGCCCTGATCAAGGTCGAGTCGGTGGTGCAGGCCGAACCGCTGGGCCTGGGCCACGCGGTGAGTTGTGTGGAACCGGTGCTCTCGCCGGACGAGGACGCCGTGGCCGTCCTGCTTCCCGATGACCTGGTGCTCCCGATCGGCGTGCTGGAAACCATGGCGAAGGTGCGGGCCAAACGCGGCGGCACGGTGCTGTGCGCCATCGAGGTGGAGCCCCACGAGGTCAGCGCCTACGGGGTGTTCGACGTCGAGATCGTTCCCGATGCGGTCAACCCCAACGTGTTGCGGGTCAAGGGCATGGTGGAGAAGCCCGCACCCGACAAGGCGCCCTCGCGGTACGCGGCGGCGGGCCGTTACCTGCTCGACCGCGCCATCTTCGACGCGTTGCGGCGGGTGGAACGCGGGGCGGGCGGGGAGATCCAGCTCACCGATGCCGTCGCCCTGCTGATCGCCGAAGGCCACCCCGTGCACGTCGTGGTGCATCGTGGGTCTCGACACGACTTGGGAAATCCCGGCGGGTATCTCAAGGCTGCGGTTGACTTTGCCCTGGATCGTGACGATTACGGCCCCGAATTGCGGCGGTGGTTGGTGGCGCGGCTGGGCCTGACCGAGCAGGCCGACCTCTAGCGGCTGCGACGGGCCCGGCTCGGGTTTCGAGGCAGAAAGGCGCGCGCTGTGCGTTCGGTGGAGGAACAGCAGGCCAGAGTGACCGCTGCCGCGGTGGCTCCCAGGCCGGTACGGGTGCCGATTGCGGAGGCACAGGGTCTGATGTGCGCCGAAGAGGTGGTCACCGAGCACCCGATGCCGGGGTTCGACCAGGCGGCAATCGACGGTTACGCGGTGCGCAGCGTCGACGTCAGCACCGCCGGTGACGGCGAGATCGTGCTGCCGGTGATGGGGGTCATCGAGGCCGGTGCCCGCACCCCCAGCCGTCTGCAGCCCAAACAGGCCGCCCGAATCCAGACCGGCGCCCCGATGCCGACGCTGGCGGATGCGGTGCTTCCGTTGCGGTGGACCGACGGGGGCGGAACCCGGGTCCGGATTCTGCGCGGGGTCCGTTCCGGCGCCTATGTCCGCCGGACCGGCGACGATGTCCAGCCGGGGGATGTGGCGGTGCGCGCCGGGGCGATCATCGGCGCCGCGCAGGTCGGGTTGATGGCGGCCGTCGGCCGCGAGCGGGTACTGGTGCATCCGCGGCCGCGGGTCTCGGTGATGAGCGTCGGCGGGGAATTGGTCGACATCTCCCGCACGCCGGGCAACGGTCAGGTCTACGACGTCAACTCCTACGCGCTGGCGGCGGCCGCCCGCGATGCGGGTGCCGAGGTGACCCGTATCGGCATTGTCAGTACCGACCCCAAGGAGTTGCGCGAGGTCGTCGAGAGTCACCTCAACCGCAGTGAGGTGGTGGTGATCTCCGGCGCGGTGGGCGGTGCGGCCGCCGAGAACCTACGGGCCGTGCTGTCCGGGCTGGGCAGCATGGAGGTCACCAGGATCGCCATGCATCCCGGATCGGTTCAGGGTTTCGGTCAGCTCGGACCGGAAGGGGTTCCGACGTTCCTGCTGCCGGCCAATCCGGTGAGTGCACTGGTGGTGTTCGAAGTGATGGTCCGGCCGCTGATCCGGCTCTCGCTGGGCAAGCGGCAGCCGATGCGCCGCATGGTCCGCGCCCGGACCATCAAGCCCATCACGTCGGTGGTCGATCGCACCGGGTACTTCCGCGGCCAGCTGCTGCGCGATCAGGACACCGGGGATTATCTTGTCGAGGTGATCGGCGACACGCCCGGCGGATCCTCGCATCTGCTCGCGTCGTTGGCCGAGGCGAACTGTCTGGTGGTCGTGCCCGGTGAAGTTACCGACGTCCCGGCCGGAGACTTCGTCGACGTCGCCTTCCTGTCCCAGCGTGGCTGACATCCGGTGAACCTGTGGGGCAGTGGTTCGGCCCATCCGGGGTGGCCGACCCCGGTGGGTCCGTTGCGGGTACCCGGGGGCCTGGTGCGGCTGCGGCCGGTGCGGATGCGCGATGGCGCCCAGTGGAGCCGGCTGCGTCTCGCGGAGCGGGACAATCTTGAACCGTGGGAACCGTCGGCAGAGCTGGATTGGACTGCGCGCCATTCTATTTCGGCATGGCCCCCGATGTATTCGGGGCTGCGCGCGGAGGCCCGCAAGGGGCGCATGCTGCCGTATGTGATCGATGTCGACGGGCGGTTCCGCGGCCAGTTGACGATCGGCAATGTCAATCACGGTTCGTTGCGGTCAGCCTGGATCGGCTACTGGGTATCGACCGAGGTCACCGGTGGTGGGGTGGGCACGGCGGCGGTGGCGTTGGGCTTGGATCACAGCTTCGGGCCGGTGGGTCTGCACCGGGTGGAGGCCACCGTGCGGCCGGAAAACGTGCCAAGCCGCAAAGTGCTGGCCAAGGTGGGATTCCGCGAGGAGGGCCTGCTGAGGCGTTATCTCAATGTCGACGGCGGGTGGCGGGATCATCTGCTGGTGGCGCTGACCGTCGAGGAGGTCGACGGCTCGGTCGCGGCCGCACTGGTGCGCCGGCGACTGGCGGCCTGGCATTGAGACTGGCCATGGTTGTTACGAATGTGACATTTGTGACGGATGGTGCTTGTCATCCTGGAATTACACGTGTGTAATTGGTCGGCGCGCCGCCGCGGAAAGCGGACGTCACGGACCTAGCCTGGTCGGGAAAGGAGCAGGCCCATGCCAAGCATCCCCCAGTCGTTGCTCTGGATTTCACTTGTGGTGCTGTGGCTGTTCGTCCTGGTGCCGATGCTCATCAACAAGCGCGACACCGTGCGGCGGACCAGCGACGTCGCCCTTGCCACCCGGGTTCTCAACGGAGGGGCCAGATCGCGTCTGATCAGGCGTGGCCGCCCCGCAGCCGGCCACCGGCACGACCCCGACTGGCAACCGGAGGACGGCTTGGCCCACGACGTTGCCGATGACGTCGTCGAACAGGCCGAGCACGATGCGGTCGCCGACTATGACGACGCGGTGCGGGAGGCCCGGATGCGGGTCCGGACCACCCAATCGGTGATGGTGGTCGCCGGGGTGGTCGAGCAGACCCGGACCGAGTCCGACTACCTCGACGTCGACGTGGTCGACGAGAACTCCGGAGCGTTGCCGGTCGGCACCGGTGTGCAGGCCGCCCTCTTCGATGATGCCGGTCCGACGGAGTCCGATCCGTTCGAGGTCGAAGGTCAACCCGGTGCCGAGCGGGCCGAAGAGAAGGCCGACCCGGAACCCGATGCTGAGCCGGCACTGCCGGCCGAACCGGTCGCCGAGTCCGCAACTGCGGATCGCACCGACGACTCGTATGAGGCCGACGAGTACGAGTATGTCGACGACACCTCGGGTCTGGAAGCCGAGGAGGGCCCCGAGGTCCCGGTCGCACCGCGCTCGAATCGGCAGCGGCGGCTGGAGTCGACGACCGCGGCCGCGGTGAGTGCGCGGAAATACCGCTTCCGCCGACGCATGCTGACCGCCATGGCCGCGGTCATGGTGGGTACCGCGGTGCTGTCCTTCGCTGTCAGTCCGTCACTGTGGTGGTCCTGTGGCCTGACCGCCGGTGCGATGGTGCTGTATTTGGCCTACCTGCGGCGGCAGACCCGGATCGAGGAGCAGGTGCGCCGTCGCCGGCAGCAGCGGATGGCGCGGATGCGGGCCGCTGAGTTCGACGGCCTCGACGAACGCGGGCCGGAGGGCGACGATGCCGATTTCCCTACCCGGCTCCAGCGCCCCGGAACGGTGGTGCTGGATATCGACGACGAGGATCCGGCGTTCGAGCACCTCGACGAGGTGGTCTACAGCCGACGCTTCGATCACCGCGACCTTCCCCGGGCGGCGGGTCAGTAGGAACGCTGGAACGGCCGGGCTGGTAGCCTGCTAGCGTCCAGGGGCTATGGCGCAGTTGGTAGCGCGACTCGTTCGCATCGAGTAGGTCAGGGGTTCGATTCCCCTTAGCTCCACAGATTTCTGCGTCGTTGAGATTCCTGACTCGGGCTGTATGTCGGACAGATGTGCTGTATGTCGGACAGATGTGATGTAGTCGGCTGTCTGATTCCCCGCCTCCTCATCGCTCCCGCAGTGCGCGGGCCAGCCCCTTGTTGATGGCCCGGAGGGTGGCTACCCGGGCGAACTGCTTGCTATTGGCCGGAATGACATGCCAACGTGCCCCATCGGAGGTGGTGCGCAGGATCTTCTGGTCGACCGCCTTGACGTAGTCGTCCCACCTCTCCCGGTTGCGGTAGTCCTCCTCGGTGATTTTGTGCATCTTGAACGCCGTCTCCTCGCGGGCCTTGAAGCGGGCCAGTTGCTCTTCGGGGGATACGTGCAACCAGAACTTCGCCACGTAGTAGCCCTGCTCGACCATCTGCGCCTCGAAATCGTTGATCTCGTCGAACGCGCGCTGCCATTCGGCCGGGGCGGCGAATCCCTCGAGTCGCTCCACCAGCACCCGGCCGTACCAGGTGCGGTCGAAGATGACGACCTTGCCGGCCGGCGGAAGATCGCGCCAGAATCGCCACAGGTAGTGGTATCTGCGTTCCTCCTCGGTGGGCGCGGCCACCGGGATCACCCGGTAGTCGCCGGCCTCCAATGCGCCGGTGATGCGCCGGATCACCCCGCCCTTACCGGCGGCGTCCCACCCCTCGAAGGCCAGCACCGAACTCACCCCGCGGCGGCGGGCCTCGAGTGAGAGTTTTTTCAGCTTGGCCTGTTCCTTGGCCAGTTGGGCGCGGTACTCCTGTCCGCTCAGCGTCTTGGTCAGATCGATGCCGGAGAGCACGTTGGCCTCGGCGTCGAAGTCGCCGAACACCGACTCGGCCAGGGCAGGCCCGAGCGGGCCGGGCCTCTGGGCCAGTCGCGCGGTGAGCGCCGCCAGGATGGTGCGGGCCACGGTGAGATCGCGATAGCGGGGATCGGTGGACTCCACGATGGTCCACGGCGCGCCGGGGCCGCTGGTCTCGCGCAGGATGCGCTCGGCGATCGGTAGGACCGGGCCCAGTGAATCCAGGGCCGCCCAGTCGCGCTGATCCACCTGCCAGCCCGCATGCGGATCCTTGGCGGCCTTCTTGAGCTTCTTCTTCTGCTCCTTGGCTGGGGTGTGCAGGAAGAACTTCAGGATCAGCGCCCCGTCGGCCACCAGTTCGGTTTGCATGTTGGCGATATGGCGCAGCCAGATGGAGAAGTGCGGTTCATCGATCTCGCCGTTGGCACGCTGGATGGCGGCGCGCATCAGGCCGCCGACGAAGAAGGCCGCGCGGCCCTTGGGCGGCAGTGACCGCCACAGCCGCCACAGATGCGGCCGCTGGTACTCCTCGTCGGTGGGTTCGGCGAAGACCCGGGTATCGGCGAACCGGGAGTCCATCCATTCGTTGAGCCGATTCACCAACTCGTTGGCGGCCAGCCGGTCGTCGCCGGCGATCCAGATGATCACCGGGAAGTCCGCGCCGCGCAGATCGTACTGGGCGTTGATCAGACCGACCCGAAGCTCCGGTATCGCCGCCTCGTACTCCTCTTTGCCGACCTTGTTGCCGACTTCGGATACCTCAAGCATTGACCGACTCCCTGTGCCCGCGGGTTAACGACAGGTGAACACCATCTCACTGCCGGGGGTGCCGCGGGGCGGGATTCAGGTAGCGCTGCGCTCGTTGTTCTCCAATGCGCCGAGCACCAGGATTCGCGCGCCCATTGCCTCATCGGACTCCGAGACCGCGTGCTCGGTGCTGCCCTTGCGGAGCAGTTCCCGCAACGCGTCCTGGTCGTAGTCGGCCGGGGTGGTCGAGTCGATGAACTCCTCGACGATATCGATGAAACGGTGCGGATCGTCGTGGAAGGGGAAGTGGCCGGATCGGGGGAAGACCTCAAGCCGGGACCCGGGCATCGCGGCATGTGCCATGTGGGCGTGACTCACCGGGATCACCACATCCTGCTCACCCCAGATGAGTTGCACCGGAACGGATTCGGTCAGATAACACCGGTCCAGCATGGTGACCACCTGGCCCCGCCAGTCCACCACCGCCCGCAGGGTGCGGGTGAACGCCGCCGATGCCGTCGGCTCCGGCAGGTCGGCCAGAATCCGCAAGGCGTTGGGGATATCGCGGCCCAGGCCGGTCGAGCCCACGATGTCACCCAGCAGGCGTCCGATGGTCTGCAGAGCCGGCAGCACCAGCGGCAGTCTCAGCAGCGCCAGGGCCTCTCCGCCGACCGGCAGCGCAGCGAACCGCAGGGCGATGTTGACATCCTTGGTGACCCCGCCGGCCCCGACCAGGATCAGCCGCTCGACGAGCTGGGGGAACTGGTAGGCGAACTGCATCGCCACCCCGCCGCCCAGCGAATGGCCGACCACGGTGACCTTCTCGATGTCGAGCACGCTCAGCAGGTCCCGCATACCGTTGGCGTAGGCGGCCACCGAGTAGTCCGCCCGGGGCTTGTCGGATTGCCCATGCCCGAGCAGATCCGGCGCGATGACGGTGAACCGCCGCGCGAGGTGGGCATGGACCGGCTCCCAGGCGGTCGAGTTGTCGCCAATGCCGTGGATCAGCAGCAGGGCCGGACCGGAACCCGCGATGCGGTAGGCCCGGCGATAGCCGTGAATGGTCCGGAACTGCAACTCCGGTGTCGGACCGACGTCGACGACGGGATGCGGTTCACGTTTCGGCTGGGCCATGTCCACCTCGGCGGTCTGGGTCCACCGCGCAGCAGCGGCGACCCCCGAATCCTAAGCGGGGTCGGCCGAGCCTTCCACTCGAGCGGTCAGCGTGTCCGGACTACGGCGTTCCGGGAGTTCCGGGGTCACCGGTCGCACCGCCGGGGGCACCGCCCCCGCCCCCGGTGCCGGCCGGACCACCCGTGCCGTCGCCGAGGGCGTTACCTCCGTTGCCGCCCCTGCCGCCGGTGCCGCCGGTGCCCGTGCCGTTACCGTTGCCGCCCTGGCCGCCGGTGCCACCACCGCCGCCGTTACCGGACACAGTGCCGCCGGTGCCGCCATTTCCGCCGTTGCCGCCGAGAGCGCCATTGCCGCTGGTTCCGGTTTTGTTGCCGCCGGCACCGCCGGTGCCGCCCGTTCCACCATTGCCCTGAGCCCCGGCATTGCCACCGTCACCGCCGACGCCGCCGGCGGTCGGCGACCCCGCATTGCTGCCAGCCGCGCCGTTGCCGCCGTCGCCGCCACTGCCGGACTGGGTACCGCCGGAACCGCCCTGTCCTCCGCGGGCGCCACCTCCGGTGGCATTTCCGCCGCGGCCACCGTTGCCGACCGCACCGATGGCGTTACCACCCTGGCCGCCGGTGCCGGTTCCGGTGGCATTGCCGCCGTTTCCGCCGTTGCCCGCGACCGTGCCGCCGGTTCCGCCGGCGCCGCCGGCAGCGGTCCCGGTGCCGTT
>LFFF01000112.1 GCA_001510415.1 Actinobacteria bacterium casp-actino6
AGGAGACTGGCCGCGCTGGCTGGTGCCGCCGAGCGCTCGTCGCGGTCCAGCCGGGAGGCCTGCGAGAACCAGCTTTCCACGGCATTGGAACTCGTCGATCCAGCGGCGGTCCCGGTGGCGCTGGTCGCCGAACTGGCCGACGCTGAGGCGAGGGTGCTGCTGGCGCGCCGTTTTCACAACGACGCCGTACGCGATACCCTCGCCCTGCGGGAGCGTCGCACTGTGCGCTGGCTGAAACTCAGCGGAAGGGCACCGCTGCCAACGTATTTCGAGATTGCGGAGACCGCACAGCGTTGAAAAACCGGGCAGCGCCGTATCGGGAGTGGCGATGAGTCCCACCCGTACCTCGGCACGTGTCGTGCTGCTCGATGAAGCGGGTTCGGTGCTGTTGTTCTGCGGCTCCGACCCGGCGATCACCGACGGCAGCGCCGCCCGCTGGTGGTTCACCGTCGGCGGCCAGGTCGAACCGGGGGAGTCGCTGGCCTCGACCGCGGCCCGCGAGCTCGCCGAGGAGACCGGGCTGCGGGTGGCTGCCGCGCGGATGCTGGGTCCGATCTGGCGCCGGGAATCGCTGATCCGATTCAACGGCGAGGTGATGGCCAGTCAGGAGTTCTATTTCGTGCACCTGACCCGTCGCTTCGAGCCGTCACCAGCCGGACGCACCCCACTGGAATTGCGGTACATCCACGGCCACCGCTGGTGCGACCCGGCCGCCATCGCCGGACTCGAGGAGGCCGGCCAGCGGGTATACCCGTCCCAACTCGCCGGATTGCTCCCGGATGCCCACCGGTTCGCCGAATCGCCGGCTCCGATTCCGGGGCCGCGGGTCATCCGCTGAGCAGCCGACACAAGCGCCCGCCCGCTGCACTCTAGACTGGACCGATACCAATTGAAGGAGCCCACAGTGGAAACCGCAGCTGCATCCAATGGTTCGGCCCAGCATGTCCAGACCGGGACCGCGCGAGTCAAGCGTGGCATGGCCGAGATGCTCAAGGGCGGCGTCATCATGGACGTCGTCACCCCCGAGCAGGCGCGGATCGCGGAGGGGGCCGGGGCCGTCGCGGTGATGGCGCTTGAGCGGGTGCCCGCGGACATTCGCGCCCAGGGCGGGGTGGCCCGGATGAGCGATCTCGATCTGATCGAGGGCATCATCGCGGCAGTCAGCATCCCGGTGATGGCCAAGGTGCGGATCGGGCATTTCGTGGAGGCCCAGATCCTGCAGAGCCTCGGCGTGGACTATATCGACGAATCCGAGGTGCTGACCCCCGCCGATTACACCCACCACATCGACAAGTGGCGCTTCACCGTCCCGTTCGTCTGCGGGGCGACCAATCTCGGTGAGGCGTTGCGGCGGATCACCGAGGGCGCGGCGATGATCCGTTCCAAGGGTGAGGCCGGGACCGGTGACGTCTCCAACGCCACCACGCACATGCGGGCCATCGGCGGGGAGATCCGCCGTCTTTCGGCGCTGTCGGAGGACGAACTCTATGTGGCCGCAAAGGAACTGCAGGCGCCCTATGACCTCGTCGTCGAGGTGGCCCGGGCCGGCAAACTGCCGGTCACGTTGTTCACCGCCGGCGGTATCGCCACCCCGGCGGATGCGGCGATGATGATGCAACTGGGTGCCGAGGGCGTGTTCGTCGGCTCCGGGATCTTCAAGTCCGGGGACCCCGAGCAGCGCGGCGCGGCCATCGTGAAGGCCACCACCTTCTTCGATGACCCCGACGTGCTGGCCAAGGTGTCCCGCGGACTGGGCGAGCCGATGGTGGGGATCAACGTCGACGACATCCCGCAGCCTCACCGGCTGGCGCAACGCGGCTGGTAGCCCGGCGCTTCGATGGCGATCGAAGAGATTCTCGACCTCGAGCAACTTGAGGTCAACATCTACCGCGGCGGCGTGTATAACCCCGAATCAGGTTTTCTCTCAAGAACATTCGGCGGCCACATCGCCGGTCAGGCGCTGGTGTCCGCCGTGCGCACCGTGGACCCCGCATTCGAGGTGCACTCCCTGCACGGCTATTTCCTGCGCCCCGGCGATGCGACCAAGCCGGCGGTCTATCTGGTCGACAGGCCGCGTGACGGCGGGTCGTTCTGCACCCGGCGGGTCAACGCCGTCCAGCACGGCGAGGTCATCTTCTCGATGGGGGCGTCATTCCAGACGCCCCAGCACGGCATCGAGCATCAGGACCCCATGCCGGAGGCCGTGCCACCCGACGATCTCGAGGCCGAGGATCCCGGAAACGGAGGCATTGCGCAGTTCGCCGAGTGGGATATCCGCAGGGTGCCGCCCGATCTGGTGACCACCCGTTCGGGCAAGGCATCCCAGCAGCAGGTCTGGTTCAAACACCGGGATCCGCTACCCGACGACCCGCTTCTGCACATCTGCGCCCTGGCCTATATGAGTGACCTCACATTGCTCGGTTCGGCCCAGGTCAACCACGCTGAGCAGCGTCCGCACCTGATGGTCGCCTCACTGGATCATGCGATGTGGTTCATGCGGCCGTTCCGCGCCGACGAGTGGCTGCTTTACGACCAGTCGTCCCCGTCGGCCAGCGGTGGCCGCGCGCTCACCCAGGGCAGAATCTTCAGCCGGCGCGGCGACATGGTGGCCGCGGTGGTGCAGGAAGGGCTGACCCGCTACAAGCGCGGGTACACCCCGGCTAACCCGTGAGCGGGCCCGCGGTCGGCGTGCTGGCCCTGCAGGGCGACACCCGCGAACATCTCGCCGCCCTCCGCGCGGCCGGCGCGCAAGCCTCTACCGTGCGCCGCCGGTCCGAACTCGATTCCGTCGACGCACTGGTCATCCCGGGTGGGGAGTCCACCACGATGAGCCTGCTGCTGCGCGAGTTCGACCTGCTCGAACCCCTGCGCGAGCGGTTGGCTGCAGGCATGCCGGCTTACGGGTCCTGTGCCGGCATGATCCTGTTGGCCAGTGAGATTCTCGACGCGGGTGCCCCCGGCCGGCAGGCCTGTGCACTCGGTGCGATCGATATGACGGTGCGCCGCAACGCCTTCGGCCGTCAGGTCGACTCCTTCGAGGAAGATGTCGAATTCCACGGCCTCGACGGACCGGCGCATGCGGTGTTCATCCGCGCCCCGTGGGTGGAGAGGGTGGGCGCGGGGGTTGCGGTCCTCGCTCGCGCGGGTGAGCACATCGTCGCAGTCCGGCAGGGATCTGCGCTGGCTACCGCCTTCCACCCCGAGGTGACCGGCGACCGTCGCGTCCACGCATTCTTCGTCGACATCGTCACGGGCCGAGCTTGACCCGCCGGGGACCCGCGTAAACTCGACAGGTCACGATCCTGGCGAGAAAGAGGTCCGGGAAGAAATGAGCGGGAGACCATGAGCGGCCATTCCAAGTGGGCTACCACCAAGCACAAGAAGGCCGTCATCGACGCCAAGCGCGGCAAGATGTTCGCCAAGCTGATCAAGAACATCGAGGTCGCGGCCCGTACCGGTGGTGGCGACCCGAACGGAAATCCGACGCTGTGGGACGCCATCCAGAAGGCCAAGAAGACCTCGGTGCCCAACGACAACATCGAACGGGCGCGTAAGCGCGGTGCCGGTGAGGAAGCCGGCGGCGCGGACTGGCAGAACATCACCTACGAGGGCTACGGCCCCAACGGGGTGGCGGTGCTGATCGAATGCCTGACCGACAACCGCAACCGCGCCGCCGGCGAGGTTCGGGTGGCGATGACCCGTAACGGCGGCAATATGGCCGACCCCGGTTCGGTGGCCTACCTGTTCTCCCGCAAGGGCGTGATCATGCTCGAGAAGAACGGCCTCAGTGAAGACGACGTGTTGCTGGCGGTACTCGAGGCCGGTGCCGAGGAGGTCAACGACCTCGGCGACAGCTTCGAGATCATCTGCGAGCCCACCGACCTGGTCGCCGTGCGCACCGCCCTGCAGGATGCCGGAATCGACTACGACTCCGCCGACGCCAGTTTCCAGCCGTCGGTGACGGTACCCGTCGACCTCGAGGGTGCCCGCAAGGTGCTCAGGCTCGTCGATGCCCTCGAGGACAGCGATGACGTGCAGGACGTCTACACCAACATCGACATCCCCGACGACGTCGCTGCTCAACTCGACGAGGACTGACACGCCCGGTATGTCGCTACCCGCCGTCGTCGGCCGCACCCGCTAGGGTATCGAACAACTGTTCGTAGGCGAAAGGTTGTCCGTGCGGGTGATGGGAGTCGACCCGGGGCTGACCCGGTGCGGCCTTTCGGTGATCGAGAGTGGCCGGGGGCGCCAGGTCACCGCCTTGGATGTCGACGTGGTGCGGACCCCCTCCAGCGAGCCGTTGGCGCGCAGGCTGCTCACCATCAGCGATACCGTCGAGCACTGGATGGACACCCACCTCCCGGACGTCATCGCGATCGAGCGGGTGTTCGCCAACCAGAACGCCAACACCGCCATGGGCACAGCCCAGGCCGGCGGTGTCATCGCGCTGGCCGCCGCCCGTCGGCATATCGACGTCTACTTCCACACGCCCAGCGAGGTGAAGGCTGCGGTGACGGGCAACGGCCGTGCCGACAAAGCCCAGGTCACCACCATGGTTACCAGAATCCTCGCGCTACAACAGAAGCCAACCCCTGCGGACGCCGCCGACGCCCTGGCGCTGGCGATCTGTCACTGCTGGCGGGCGCCGATGATCGCCCGGATGGCGCAGGCGGAAGCGCTGGCCGCCGAGCAGGTTCGCGCCTACCGGGCCCGGCTGAAGGCGGCTAGATGATCGCGGGTGTCCGCGGCGAGGTGCTCGACATCGCCCTGGACCACACCGTGATCGAGGCCGCCGGAGTCGGATACAAGGTGATGTGCACGCCGTCGACGCTGGCGACCCTCAAGCGCGGGTCCGAGACCCGACTGGTCACCGCGATGATCGTGCGTGAGGATTCGATGACGCTGTACGGCTTCGCCGACGGTGAGGCCCGGGACCTGTTCCTGACCCTGCTGGGCGTCTCCGGCGTCGGCCCGAAGATCGCACTGGCGACCCTGGCGGTCTATGACGCCGCAGCGTTGCGGCAGGCGCTGGCCGACGGGGATGTCGCGGCATTGACCCGGGTGCCCGGTATCGGCAAGCGGGGTGCCGAACGGATGGTGCTGGAACTGCGCGACAAGGTCGGCGCAATGCCCACTGCCGGTGGGACGGCGGGAACGGCCGGGCACGCGGTTCGGATGCCGGTGGTGGAAGCCCTTGTGGGCCTGGGCTTTGCAGCCAAGCAGGCGGAGGACGCCTGCGACAAGGTGCTCGCCGCGGATCCCGATGCCTCCACCTCGGGCGCATTGCGTGCGGCGCTCTCGCTACTGGGGAAGTCCCGATGAGTCCGGCGTCCGGAGAGCAGAGCATTTAGATGGGCCGGTTCGAAGACGATGTCGAGCCCGAGGAGCGCGATGTCTCAGCGGCATTGACCGTCGGCGAAGGCGATATCGACGCCGGTCTGCGGCCGCGATCGCTGGGGGAATTCATCGGTCAACCCCGCGTTCGCGAACAGCTGCAGCTGGTCATCGAGGGTGCCAAGAATCGAGGCGGCACACCGGATCACATCCTGTTGTCCGGCCCGCCCGGGCTGGGCAAGACGTCGCTGGCGATGATCATCGCGGGTGAACTCGGCTCCGCGCTGCGGCTCACCTCCGGGCCGGCGCTGGAACGGGCCGGGGACCTCGCGGCCATGCTGTCCAACCTGGTTGAGGGCGATGTGTTGTTCATCGATGAGATCCACCGCATCGCCCGGCCGGCCGAAGAGATGCTCTACCTGGCCATGGAGGACTTCCGGGTCGACGTGGTGGTGGGCAAGGGCCCCGGGGCCACGTCGATTCCGCTGGAAGTCGCGCCGTTCACCCTCGTCGGCGCAACCACTCGGTCCGGTGCCCTGACCGGCCCGCTGCGGGACCGGTTCGGGTTCACCGCGCACATGGACTTCTACCAACCCGTCGAACTCGAGCAGGTGCTGCGCCGGTCGGCCGGGATTCTGGGGATCGAACTCGGCGACGAGGCGGGTGCGGAGATCGCCCGCCGTTCCCGCGGCACCCCCCGAATCGCCAACCGCCTGCTGCGCCGGGTCCGCGATTACGCCGAGGTGCGCGCCGACGGCGTCATCACCCGGGATGTCGCCAAAGCCGCGCTGGCGGTCTATGACGTGGACGAATTGGGTTTGGACCGGCTCGACCGGGCGGTGCTCTCCGCGTTGATCAACAGCTTCGGCGGGGGACCGGTCGGGGTGTCCACCCTCGCGGTGGCGGTCGGAGAGGAGGCCACCACCGTCGAGGAGGTGTGCGAGCCGTTCCTGGTGCGGGCCGGGATGATCGCGCGCACCCCACGTGGCCGGGTCGCCACTGCGCAGGCGTGGACGCATCTGGGCATGACCCCACCGCCGTCGGCGGGTGCACTGGGGCAGCCGCCCCTATTTGATTGAGCCGATGATTCCCACGACCGACACCCCGGAGCGCCGATGATTACCGTGGCACTGATCGTTTGCGCGCTGGCTGCGCTGTTGCACGTGTACATCTTCGTGATGGAGTCACTGACGTGGACCTCGCCAAGGACCCGGGCGGTGTTCGGTACCACCGCCGAGGAGGCGCAAACCACCAAGATGCTGGCGTTCAACCAGGGTTTCTACAACCTGTTCTTGGCCATCGTCACCGCCGTGGGCATCGCGGCAGTCATGCTCGGACACCGAAGTGCCGGTGCCGCTTTGATCTTCGCCGGCGTCGGCTCGATGCTGGCTGCGGCGGTGGTTCTGCTGGTGTCCTCGCCGGACAAAGCGCGCGCCGCAGTGACCCAGGGAACACTGCCTCTGATCGGCATCGCACTGCTGGCTGCAGCGCTGCTTTGACGGCCGCAGATTCGTGCGGCCTACGAGACGGTGCGGATGAGTTTCTTGTTGACGAACTCGTCGATGCCGAACCGGCCCAGCTCGCGTCCGAAGCCGGAGCGCTTTATACCGCCGAACGGCAGCTCGACACCTTCGGCGCCGACGCCGTTGATGAAAACCATTCCGGCATCGATTCTGTCGGCCACCCGCTTGGCCTGGGTCGCGTCGGTGGTGAATACATACGAGCCCAGCCCGAACGGCGTGTCGTTGGCCACCCGCACGGCCTCGTCCTCGGAGTCGACTCGGTACACCGCGGCGACCGGGCCGAACAGCTCCTCGCGGTAGGAGGGCGAGTCGGGTGACACCCCGGTCAGCACTCCGGGCGGGAAATAGGCGCCGTTGCGCTCGCCCGCGGACGCCAGTTGGGCGCCATCGGCGACAGCCCTGGCGACCTGTTCGGACAGCCGTTCAGCGGCGGCTGCCGAACACAGCGGAGCAATGCCCTCAGCGGTCTCCATCACCTTCTTGGTGAACCGGTCGACGAAGTCGTCGTAGAGGTCGGCGACCACGATGAACCGCTTGGCGGCGTTGCAGGCCTGGCCGGTGTTCTCGAAGCGGCCGGCTACTGCGGCGTCGATGGTGGCATCAAGGTCGTCGGTGCTCAGGACGATGAACGGATCGGAGCCGCCGAGTTCGAGCACCACCTTCTTGAGGTTGCGGCCGGCGATCTCGGCGACCGCCGCGCCCGCGCGCTCCGAACCGGTCAGCGAGACCCCCTGAACGCGCGGGTCTGCGATGGCCGTGGCGATCTGATCGTTGGTTGCGTAGACGTTGACGTAGGCACCCTTGGGGAAACCGGCGTCGTCGAAGATCTGCTGAATGGCCTGCGCGGACTCTGGGCATTGCGGGGCATGCTTGAGCACGATGGTGTTGCCCAGCACCAGGTTCGGTCCGGCGAACCGGGCCACCTGGTAGTACGGGTAGTTCCACGGCATGATGCCCAGCAGCACCCCCACCGGACCGCGCTTGATCACCGCGCTGCCCTCGCCGTCGAGCAGGTCGATGTGCTCGTCCGCCAGGAATTTTTCTGCGTGATCGGCGTAGTAGTCGTAGATCGCCGCGCTGAAGTCCACCTCTCCCAGCGACTGCTCAACCGGCTTGCCCATTTCGCGGTTGATGATCTCGGCAAGCTGCTCCCGACGCTCGGTGTGCAACTGGGCGACCTTTTTCAACAGGGCGGCCCGCGCAGCCACCGACGAAGTCTTCGACCACCCCCGGAAGGCGTTGTCGGCAGCGGCCAGTGCCTGCTCGATCTCGGCGTCGGTCGCCGTCGGATACTCCCGCTCGACCTTGCCGGTTGCCGGATTGATGACTGCGTACGTGCTCACGGGTTGCTCTCCTTACGAGGGATTTGGCTGGGTCAGGCAGGTTCAGAGGTCGGCGAGGATTTCGGCCAGCACGTCGAGGCCCTCAATCAACAGCTCGTCGCTGATGGACAATGGCGGAAGGAGTCGAAGGATATTGCCGTAGGTGCCGCAGCTGAGCACCAGCACGCCCTGGGCGTGTGCCTGGGCGCTCAGCGCCTTGGTCAATTCCGGATTGGGTTCTGCGGTACCGGATTTCACCAGTTCGACGGCGATCATCGCGCCGCGACCGCGGACATCGCCGATCCTGTCATCGTCGGCTTGGATGCGGTGCAGCCTGTCCTTCATCACCCGCTCGATCTGCTTGGCCCGGTCCAGCATGCCGTCCATCTCGAGGGTCTCGATGGTGCCCAGAGCCGCCGCGCAGGCGACCGGATTGCCGCCGTAGGTGCCGCCCAGTCCGCTGACGTGCGGGGCGTCCATGATGTCGGCGCGACCGGTGACCGCTGATAGCGGCAGGCCGTCGGCGATGCCCTTGGCGGTCACGATCAGGTCCGGGACGATGCCCTCGTCCTCGCAGGCGAACATCTGACCGGTGCGGCCGAACCCGCTCTGGACCTCGTCGGCGATGAACACCACATCGTTATCGGTGCACCAGGCCCGCAGCGCGAGTAGGAATCCCGGTGCGGGAACGATGAATCCGCCCTCGCCCTGCACCGGTTCGATGATGATGGCGGCCAGGTTGGCCGCGCCGACCTGCTTGTCGATCACACTCAGCGCCCGTTCGGCGGCCAGCTCCCCGTTGGTGCCCCACTCCTTGTTGACCAGGCCGTCGCGGTACGGGTAGGACATCGGTGCGCGGTAGATCTCCGGGGCGAACGGTCCGAAGCCGCTCTTATAGGGCATTGACTTCGCGGTCAGCGCCATAGTGAGGTTGGTCCTGCCGTGATAGGCATGATCGAAGGCGACCACGGCCTGGCGGCCGGTGTAGGCCCGGGCGATCTTGATCGCGTTCTCCACCGCTTCGGCACCGGAGTTGAACAGCGCGCTGCGCTTCTCATACGAGCCCGGGGTAAGCCGGTTGAGGTGCTCGCAGACCTCGATGTATTCCTCATATGGAGTCACCATGAAACAGGTGTGGGTGAAGTCGGCCACCTGTTCGCGGACCGCCTCGACCACCCGCGGCGAGGAGTTGCCGATGGTGGTGACCGCGATGCCCGAGCCCAGGTCGATCAACCGGTTGCCGTCGACGTCCTCGATGATCCCGCCGGCTGCCCGCGCACATGACACCGGCATGGTGACGCCGACCCCGCGGGATACCGCGGCGACGCGGCGTTTGGTCATCTCCAGCGACTTCGGGCCAGGAATCGCGGTGATGAGTTTGCGACTTTGCTCGACGGTGCTGTGGCGGCTCTGTTCGATGGTGGTCATGGCGGTAACTCCTGACATTCCCGGTGCGGGCAGGGATAGGGAAGGGTGATTGCGAGCGTAGTCGGGCGGCGCGGGCGCGCAACAGAAAACCCCGGAGACGTCAGAGGCGGTAATCACGGGGTAATCAATCGCGCTCTGGCGGCGGCCCGGACAGGGCCGGTCCGTCGACACTGTCCACCGTCGTGAACGACCCCACCGGACGGCGGCGCAACCGCGTCGGCTGCCGCACCGGGTGGCCCGGCGCCAGCACGGCGGCCAGCGCCCAGTGCTGCGGCGCGTCAGGGTGTAGAGGAGGTCCACCGACCTATTCCAGGCCGATTCGCCGGCGATGGTCCGGCGGTGCCGGATCTGGCCCGCGAGGCCAATGGCACACTGGTCAGTCATGGGGTCCGCGACCGCCGGTCCCGCTGCGATGACCCGTACCGACACCGAAAGACACCTGCCGCCATGGAACTGCTGACATTCCTGCCCCTCATCATCATCATGGGGGCGTTCATGTTCTTCGCCTCGCGTCGCCAGCGTAAGGCCATGCAGGCCACCATCGACCTGCACGAATCGCTGCGGATCGGCGACCGGGTGCACACCACCTCCGGCCTGCAGGCCACCATCACCGCCATCACCGACGACAGCGTCGACCTCGAGATCGCCCCCGGTGTCGTCACCCGGTGGATGAAGCTGGCGATCCGGGATCGCATCGACGCCGATCTGCCTGAGTCCGACGAAGCCAGCGTGCTGACGAGGGCCACCGAGCTGACCGACAGCGACGCGGACCGCCTCAAGGACTGATTTTCCGCGACTACCCGTACCCTTTGCGGGGAGCATGCGACCGTGCGGGTGCCCTGGCCCCCACAACGCTGCATAAAACAACGCCGCATCGACGCGGCATACGACTAGGAGAAACGACACGTGGCATCGTCATCGGCGCCGGTGCACCCGTACCGCTACCTGGCGCTGTTTCTCGCCCTGCTTATCGGCGTTTACCTGCTGGTATTCCTGACCGGCAACAAAGAGGCCAAGCCCAAGCTCGGGATCGACCTGCAGGGCGGCACCAGGGTCACCCTGACCGCC
>LFFF01000113.1 GCA_001510415.1 Actinobacteria bacterium casp-actino6
TCTGGTCGTCGCGACGCCGGCCCTGGCCGCGTTCAGCGGTCAGCGCCAGAGCGCGGCACCGGCCGCGGTGATCGGCACCCCGGTGGTGGCCGCCGCCCCGCCGGACCCGGCCGAAGAGGCCGCCGAGGGAGTGGCCGAAGGTGTCGCCGCGCAGATCACCACACTGCTCGGCGACCCACTGCTCCCCGGCTACACCAACGGCGTCAGCGGCGTACAGGTCGGCCACTCGAGGCTTGACATCCCGGGGGCGTTCATCGGCCAGACCGTCGCGGCCGAATGGTACTTCCCGACCCAGGTCGACGGCACCGTCGACGCCCAGGGCGTCATCTGGCTGCAGCACGGCTTCGGCGCCAGCAACACCTTCTACTCGGCGCTGGCCACCGAACTGGCGCAACGGACCAACAGCATCGTCGTCGCCCCCACGCTGTCGTCCATCCCGTTCACCTTCTCCGGCGGCTGCCTCATCTGCGGCACCTCCCAGGAGGCCGCCGCCGAGGCCTTCCTCGACCCGAACCGCACCGCGCTGACCGAGAGCGCACTCGCGGCCGGTTACACCGGCGACGTCGCCGAACTCCAGGGCCTGTTCGTCCTGGCCGGGCATTCCGCCGGCGGCGGCTTCGCGACCGCGACGGCCGCCGACTACATCGGGGCGGGCACCCCCGAGCAGGACGCCAACCTGGCGGGCGTGGTGATGTTCGACGGTGTCTCCAACGGCACCTTCGACGGCACCTTCACCGACCAGTTGGCCGTGCTGGACACCGCCGACATCCCCGTCTACCAACTCGCCGCCCCCGCGCAGGCCTGGAACAACTTCGGCGCCACCACCAACCAGTTGCTGGCCGCCCGCCCGGACATGTTCAACGGTGCGGTCCTGGTGGGTGGGTCGCACGTCGACTCGATGCTCGGGGTCAACCCGATCTTCGACTTCGTGCTGCAGTTGGTCACCGGCCGGGTCCCGGCCGGTAACACCGCCGCCGTGTACAACCTGAGCACCGGCTGGATCAACGATCTCTACGCCGGTGAAACCCCGCAGACCGCCCAGTACGGCCTGTACTCCTCGGCCAACGAGCAGATCATCATGGGCGACGCCGCCGCGGTGAGCCTGCCGACCCCCTTCGCCAACAATCTCTCGCTGCTGGACACCGTGCTCAAAGACGTGATCGACGCCGTCGGGTCGCTCTTCGGCCTGACCCCGACCCCGGTGGTCAACACCGGAGACAACGGTGTCACCGGCTTCGTGAAACCGCCGCTGTCCAACGGGGTGACCGGTGTGCGGACCGGCTCGTCGGCGCTGCTCATCCCCTCCGGGCCCAACGGGTACAACGCTCCCGCCGACTGGTACTTCCCGACCCAGGCCGACGGCTCGGTCCAGGCCAACGGCATCATCTGGCTACAGCATGGCTTCCTGGGCTTCAACGCCTGGTACTCCGACATGGCGCAGGCACTGGCCCAGGAGACCAACAGCATCGTGGTGGCGCCCAACATCTTCTGGTTCGATCCGGCGTTCACCGGCGAGGCCGCCGCCGAGATGTTCGTCGGCGACCGGGCCGCACTGAACGTCAGCGCCAACAAGGCCGGCTATCAGGGGATGCTCCCTCAGGCGTTCATCCTCACCGGGCATTCCGCGGGCGGCCGGTTCGCCACCGCGGCCGGAGCGGGCACCGTCGACAACGGCTCCTCCGGTGACCTGCTCGGTGTGGTGATGTTCGACGGTGTGTCGCGCCCGCCGGAGTTCAACGACCAACTGCAGACCCTGATCGGCGCCGGGATCCCGGACTACCAGATCGCCGCGCCGCCGCAGCGGTGGAACGCCTGGGGAGTGGCCACCGAGGCGATGCTGGCCGAGTACCCGGACCAGTTCTTCGGCATCCAGATCGACAACGGATCGCACACCGACGTCATCGGCGGCAACTCGCTGTTCGGCTGGCTCGGCGAGATCGGCAGCGACCTGATCGTGCGGCCGTCCCCGCCGGGGGGCAAGCTCGCGGTGCGCACCTTCGCCACCGGCTGGATCAACGACCTCTACAGCGGCAACGGGCCGACCAACCCGTTCTACGGCATCTACGGCAACCCGAACGACGGCACCTACGTCGGCAACCAGCCGATCTCGATGGGCGAGGCCGGCGCCACCACGCTGCCCGCTCCGCCGCCGGTGGTCGTCGACGCCAACCTCCCCCCGGATCAGAACTACCTTGGCACCTGGTACGAGCAGGGCAGTGTCCGGCAGTTCTTCTCCATCGGACTGGTCAACACCAAGGCGGTCTACAGCCTCAACCCCGACGGCACCATCAAGGTGCAGAACTCCGGCAACTACTTCGGCCCCAACGGGCCGGCGTCCAACATCACCGGTTCCGCGGTGCCGGTCAACGAGGCCAACACCCGCCTGAGCGTCGGATTCTTCTTCGGCCAGCCCAACAGCAGCGAGCCGGGCAACTACTGGATCCTGGACTACGCCCCGGACTACAGCTGGGCCATCGTCGGTGACGCCAACGGGACCCAGGGGTACATCCTCACCCGCGACCAGACATTCGCCGAAGACAACCCGGAGGCTTACGACGCACTGGTGGCCCGGGCCTACGAGTTGGGGGTGCGGCGCAACATCGTTCCGACCGCGCAGTTCCCCACCTCGGTCATGGTCTGAGGATCGCACCCGGGCGGAAAATGAAAGAAGTTGCGGCCAAACACCGCCGAAAGCCTTGACGGAAGGGCTCTGAGCAGTCAATCTGGTGGTCAGCATGTGTATCCGGGTTGTCAGTCGCCAGCCAGCGTGAGTTCGCCCGGTGCACGCCGGTTGAGGACGCCGTCAAACTGCGGTATGGTTGGACGTTGCGCTGGCTGCCCCCTGCCATCCCTCAACCCGCACCGTGACGCCATGGTCCAGTTCTGAGCTCTTTCTCCAGCTCAGGAGGCCTTTTATGAGTCGTGCGCGGTGATGGGCCCGGACAGGTGGATGTCAGAGCGAACCTACGCAGATTAGCGGCGATGGGTCCGGCACTGGCCGGATTCCGGAAGTCCGCATGAGGTGCCGGAAGGATGCATCTTGGCAGTCTCGAGCCAGAGCAAAACGACAACCGCTTCTTCTAACCCCGTTCCGGGGGCGCCAAACAGAATCTCCTTCGCCAAGCTGCGCGAGCCGCTTGAGGTTCCCGGGCTGCTCGACGTCCAGACCGACTCGTTCGACTGGCTGATCGGCGCCCCGCGCTGGCGGGCCATCGCCGAGGCCCGCGGCGACGTCGACCCCAAGGGCGGCCTCGAAGAGGTCCTCGACGAACTCTCGCCGATCGAGGACTTCTCCGGCTCGATGTCGCTGAGCTTCACCGACCCGCGCTTCGACGAGGTCAAGGCACCGGTCGACGAGTGCAAAGACAAGGACATGACGTACGCGGCCCCGCTGTTCGTCACGGCCGAGTTCATCAACAACAACACCGGCGAGATCAAGAGCCAGACGGTCTTCATGGGCGACTTCCCGATGATGACCGAGAAGGGCACCTTCATCATCAACGGCACCGAGCGTGTCGTGGTCAGCCAGCTGGTCCGCTCGCCGGGCGTCTACTTCGACGAGAGCATCGACAAGTCCACCGAGAAGCTGCTGCACAGCGTCAAGGTCATCCCCGGCCGCGGCGCCTGGCTGGAGTTCGACGTCGACAAGCGCGACTCCGTCGGCGTCCGCATCGACCGCAAGCGCCGCCAGCCGGTCACCACCCTGCTCAAGGCGCTCGGCTGGACCAACGAGCAGATCCGCGAGCGCTTCGGCTTCTCCGAGATCATGATGGCCACCCTGGAGAAGGACCAGAACGCCGGCACCGACGAGGCGCTGCTGGACATCTACCGCAAGCTGCGCCCGGGCGAGCCGCCCACCAAGGAATCCGCGCAGACCCTGCTGGAGAACCTGTTCTTCAAGGAGAAGCGCTACGACCTGGCCCGGGTGGGCCGCTACAAGGTCAACAAGAAGCTGGGTCTGAACCCCGGCCAGCCGATCACCAACTCGACGCTGACGCCCGAGGACATCGTCGCCACCATCGAGTACCTGGTCCGGCTGCACCATGCCGCCGAAACCGGCTCGCAGGCCACCATGACCGCCCCCGGCGGCGTGGAGGTTCCGGTCGAGGTCGACGATATCGACCACTTCGGCAACCGTCGGTTGCGTACCGTGGGCGAGCTGATCCAGAACCAGATCCGGGTCGGCCTGTCCCGGATGGAGCGGGTCGTCCGCGAGCGGATGACCACCCAGGACGTCGAGGCGATCACCCCGCAGACCCTGATCAACATCCGTCCCGTCGTGGCGGCGATCAAGGAGTTCTTCGGGACCAGCCAGCTGTCGCAGTTCATGGACCAGAACAACCCGCTGTCCGGCCTGACCCACAAGCGCCGCCTGTCGGCGTTGGGCCCGGGTGGTCTGTCCCGTGAGCGCGCCGGCCTCGAGGTCCGCGACGTGCACTCCAGCCACTACGGCCGGATGTGCCCGATCGAGACCCCGGAAGGCCCGAACATCGGCCTGATCGGCTCGCTGTCGGTGTACGCGCGGGTCAACCCGTTCGGCTTCATCGAGACGCCGTACCGCAAGGTCGTCGAGGGTGTCGTCACCGACGAGGTGCACTACCTCACCGCCGACGAGGAGGACCGCCACGTCGTGGCGCAGGCCAACTCGCCGACCGATGCCAGCGGCCGGTTCACCGAGCCGAACGTGCTGGTGCGCCGTAAGGGCGGCGAGGTCGAGTACGTCAGCGCCAACGAGGTCGACTTCATGGATGTCTCGCCGCGCCAGATGGTGTCGGTGGCCACCGCCATGATCCCGTTCCTCGAGCACGACGACGCCAACCGCGCCCTGATGGGTGCCAACATGCAGCGTCAGGCCGTTCCGCTGGTGCGCAGCGAGGCGCCCCTGGTCGGCACCGGCATGGAGTTGCGTGCCGCGATCGACGCCGGTGACGTCGTCGTCGCCGACAAAGCCGGTGTGGTCGAAGAGGTTTCGGCCGACTACATCACCGTGATGGCCGATGACGGCACCCGGCACAGCTACCGGATGCGCAAGTTCAACCGGTCCAACCACGGCACCTGCGCCAACCAGAAGCCGATCGTCGACGCCGGTCAACGGGTCGAGTCCGGCCAGGTCATCGCCGACGGGCCGTGCACCGAGAACGGCGAGATGGCCCTGGGCAAGAACCTGCTCGTGGCGATCATGCCGTGGGAGGGCCACAACTACGAGGACGCGATCATCCTCTCGAGCCGACTGGTCGAAGAAGACGTGCTCACGTCGATTCACATCGAGGAGCACGAGATCGACGCCCGCGACACCAAACTCGGTGCCGAGGAGATCACCCGGGACATCCCGAACGTCTCCGACGAGGTGCTCGCCGATCTCGACGAGCGCGGCATCGTCCGCATCGGTGCCGAGGTCCGCGACGGTGACGTCCTGGTCGGAAAGGTCACGCCGAAGGGCGAGACCGAGCTGACCCCGGAGGAGCGCCTGCTGCGCGCCATCTTCGGCGAGAAGGCCCGTGAGGTCCGCGACACCTCGCTGAAGGTGCCGCACGGCGAGTCCGGCAAGGTCATCGGCATCCGGGTGTTCTCCCGCGAGGACGATGACGAACTGCCCGCCGGCGTCAACGAACTGGTCCGGGTCTACGTCGCGCAGAAGCGCAAGATCTCCGACGGCGACAAGCTGGCCGGCCGGCACGGCAACAAGGGCGTCATCGGCAAGATCCTGGCGCAGGAGGATATGCCGTTCCTTCCCGACGGCACTCCGGTCGACATCATCCTGAACACCCACGGTGTGCCGCGACGGATGAACATCGGCCAGATCCTCGAAACCCACCTGGGCTGGATCGCCAAGACCGGCTGGAAGGTGAACGGCCAGCAGGACTGGGCCAAGAACCTGCCCGCCAACATGCTCGAGGCCCCGGCCGACAGCATCGTCTCCACCCCGGTGTTCGACGGTGCCCGCGAAGAGGAGTTGCAGGGTCTGCTGAGCTCGACGCTGGCCGACCGGGACGGCAACGTCCTGGTCAACGCCGACGGCAAAGCGATGCTCTACGACGGACGCAGTGGTGAACCGTTCCCGTACCCGGTGACGGTCGGCTACATGTACATCCTCAAGCTGCACCACCTGGTGGACGACAAGATCCACGCCCGCTCCACCGGGCCGTACTCGATGATCACCCAGCAGCCGCTGGGCGGTAAGGCGCAGTTCGGCGGTCAGCGGTTCGGCGAGATGGAGTGCTGGGCCATGCAGGCCTACGGCGCGGCGTACACGCTGCAGGAACTCTTGACCATCAAGTCCGACGACACCGTCGGCCGGGTCAAGGTCTACGAGGCGATCGTCAAGGGCGAGAACATCCCCGAGCCGGGCATCCCGGAGTCGTTCAAGGTGTTGCTCAAGGAACTGCAGTCGCTGTGCCTCAACGTTGAGGTGCTCTCCAGCGACGGTGCGGCCATCGAAATGCGCGACGGCGACGACGAGGACCTGGAGCGCGCTGCCGCCAACCTCGGAATCAACCTGTCCCGCAACGAATCCGCGTCCGTCGAGGACCTGGCTTAGACCTCTCCGTTACTAGTTTCTATCCCGCAAGGGGAAAGGGAGTTACGTGTTAGACGTCAACTTCTTCGATGAACTCCGCATCGGCCTGGCCACCGCCGAGGACATCCGCACATGGTCCTACGGCGAGGTCAAGAAGCCGGAGACCATCAACTACCGCACCCTGAAGCCGGAGAAGGACGGGCTCTTCTGCGAGAAGATCTTCGGCCCGACCCGGGACTGGGAGTGCTACTGCGGCAAGTACAAGCGGGTCCGCTTCAAGGGCATCATCTGCGAGCGCTGCGGCGTCGAGGTGACCCGCGCCAAGGTGCGTCGTGAGCGGATGGGCCATATCGAACTGGCCGCGCCGGTGACCCACATCTGGTACTTCAAGGGCGTTCCGTCCCGGCTGGGCTACCTGCTGGACCTGGCCCCGAAGGATCTCGAGAAGATCATCTACTTCGCGGCCTATGTGATCACCGCCGTCGACACCGAGATGCGGCACAACGAGCTGTCCACCCTCGAGGCCGAGATGGTCGTCGAGAAGAAGGCCGTCGCCGATCAGCGCGACAGTGACCTGGAGGCCCGCGCCCAGAAGCTCGAGGCCGACCTGGCCGAGCTCGAGGCCGAGGGTGCCAAGTCCGATGTGCGGCGCAAGGTCAAGGACGGCGGCGAGCGCGAGATGCGTCAGCTGCGCGACCGCGCCCAGCGTGAGCTGGACCGGCTCGACGAGATCTGGACCACCTTCACCAAGCTGGCCACCAAGCAGCTGATCATCGACGAGGGTCTCTACCGCGAACTCGTCGACCGCTACGGCGAGTACTTCACCGGGTCGATGGGTGCCGAGGCCATCCAGAAGCTGATCGAGACCTTCGACATCGACGCCGAGGCCGAGATCCTGCGGGAGACCATCCGCAGTGGCAAGGGCCAGAAGAAGCTGCGGGCGCTCAAGCGGCTCAAGGTGGTTGCGGCCTTCCAGACCAACCGCAACTCGCCGATGGGCATGGTCCTGGACGCGGTGCCGGTGATCCCGCCGGAGCTGCGGCCGATGGTCCAGCTCGACGGTGGCCGGTTCGCCACCTCCGACCTCAACGACCTGTACCGCCGCGTCATCAACCGCAACAACCGGTTGAAGCGACTGATCGACCTCGGTGCGCCCGAGATCATCGTCAACAACGAGAAGCGCATGCTGCAGGAGTCCGTCGACGCACTGTTCGACAACGGACGCCGTGGCCGGCCGGTCACCGGACCGGGCAACCGTCCGCTGAAATCGCTGTCGGATCTGCTCAAGGGCAAGCAGGGCCGGTTCCGCCAGAACCTGCTCGGCAAGCGCGTCGACTACTCCGGCCGTTCGGTCATCGTGGTCGGCCCGCAGCTCAAGCTGCACCAGTGCGGCCTGCCCAAGCTGATGGCCCTCGAGCTGTTCAAGCCGTTCGTGATGAAGCGCCTGGTGGATCTCAACCACGCGCAGAACATCAAGAGCGCCAAGCGGATGGTGGAGCGTCAGCGCCCGCAGGTGTGGGACGTCCTCGAAGAGGTCATCTCCGAGCACCCGGTGCTGCTGAACCGCGCACCCACCCTGCACCGGTTGGGCATCCAGGCCTTCGAGCCGATGCTGGTGGAGGGCAAGGCGATTCAGCTGCACCCGCTGGTGTGCGAGGCCTTCAACGCCGACTTCGACGGCGACCAGATGGCCGTGCACCTGCCGCTGAGCGCCGAGGCGCAGGCCGAGGCCCGCATCCTGATGCTGTCGTCGAACAACATCCTGTCGCCGGCGTCGGGCAAGCCGCTGGCCATGCCGCGTCTGGACATGGTCACCGGTCTGTACTTCCTGACCACCCACATCCCGGGTGATATCGGCGAGTACACCGCGGCGGCCAAGGACACCCCGGAGTCCGGTGTGTACAGCAGCCCGGCCGAGGCCATCATGGCGATGGACCGCGGCGCGCTGAGCGTGCGCTCGCAGATCAAGATCAGGCTGACCCATCAGCGCCCGCCGCATGAGGTCGAGACCGACCTGTTCGGGGAGAACGGCTGGCGTCCGGGCAATGCCTGGATCTGCGAGACCACCCTGGGCCGGGTGCTGTTCAACGAGCTTCTGCCGCTGGGGTATCCCTTCGTCAACAAGCAGATGCACAAGAAGGAACAGGCCAAGATCATCAACGATCTGGCCGAGCGGTACCCGATGATCGTCGTCGCGCAGACCGTCGACAAGCTCAAGGACACCGGGTTCTACTGGGCCACCCGTTCCGGTGTGACGGTCTCGATGGCCGACGTGCTGGTTCTTCCGGAGAAGCAGGAGATCCTCGATCGCTACGAGGAGGAAGCCCGCGGTATCGAGAAGAAGTACCAGCGCGGTGCCCTGAACCACCAGGAGCGCAACGACGCCCTGGTGGAACTGTGGAAGAAGGCCACCGAGGAGGTCGGTGACGCACTGCGTGCGCACTACCCCGAGGACAACCCGATCAAGATGATCGTGGAGTCGGGCGCGACGGGTAACTTCACCCAGACCCGCACGCTGGCCGGCATGAAGGGTCTGGTGACCAACCCGAAGGGTGAGTTCATCCCGCGTCCGATCAAGTCCTCGTTCCGCGAGGGCCTGACCGTGCTGGAGTACTTCATCAACACCCACGGCGCCCGAAAGGGTCTGGCGGACACCGCTCTTCGTACCGCTGACTCGGGCTACCTGACCCGTCGTCTGGTCGACGTCTCCCAGGACGTCATCGTCCGTGAGCACGACTGCGGCACCGAGCGGGGCATCGTCGTGGACCTGGCCGAGCGCGCCCCCGACGGCACCCTGATCCGGGATCCGTACGTCGAGACCTCGGCCTACGCCCGCACGCTGGCCGCCGACGCGGTCGACGCGGCCGGCAACGTCGTCGTCGAGCGCGGCCACGACCTGGGCGACCCGGCGATCGACGCCGCACTGGAGGCCGGCATCACCCAGGTCAAGGTGCGCTCGGTGCTCACCTGCGCCTCGGCCTCGGGTGTGTGTGCGATGTGCTACGGCCGCTCGATGGCCACCGGCAAGCTGGTCGACATCGGTGAGGCGGTCGGTATCGTCGCCGCGCAGTCCATCGGCGAGCCCGGCACCCAGCTGACCATGCGTACCTTCCACCAGGGCGGCGTCGGTGAGGACATCACCGGCGGTCTGCCCCGTGTGCAGGAGCTGTTCGAGGCCCGCATCCCGCGCGGCAAGGCCCCGATCGCGGAGGTCTCCGGCCGGGTGCGGCTGGAGGAGAGCGACAAGTTCTACAAGATCACCATCGTTCCCGATGACGGGGGCGAAGAGGTCGTGTACGAGAAGCTCTCCAAGCGTCAGCGGCTGCGCGTGTTCAAGCACGAGGACGGCACCGAGCGTCTGCTCGCCGACGGCGACCACGTCGAGGTCGGCCAGCAGCTCATGGAGGGGTCGGCCGACCCGCACGAGGTGCTCCGCGTCGAGGGCCCGCGCAAGGTGCAGATCCACCTCGTCAAGGAGGTCCAGGAGGTCTACCGGGCCCAGGGCGTGTCGATCCACGACAAGCACATCGAGGTCATCATCCGGCAGATGCTGCGTCGCGTCACGATCATCGACTCGGGTGCCACGGAGTTCCTGCCCGGGTCGCTGACCGAGCGGGCGGAGTTCGAGGCGGCCAACCGCCGGGTGGTCGCCGAGGGTGGCGAGCCCGCGGCCGGGCGTCCGGTGCTGATGGGCATCACCAAGGCCTCGCTGGCCACCGACTCGTGGTTGAGCGCGGCCTCCTTCCAGGAGACCACCCGGGTGCTGACCGATGCGGCGATCAACTGCCGCAGCGACAAGCTCCAGGGCCTGAAGGAGAACGTGATCATCGGCAAGCTGATCCCGGCCGGTACCGGTATCAACCGGTATCGCAACATCCAGGTTCAGCCCACCGAGGAGGCCCGCGCCGCGGCGTACACGATCCCGTCCTACGAGGATCAGTACTACAGCCCGGACTTCGGCCAGGCCACCGGTCCCGCGGTGCCCCTGGACGACTACGGGTACAGCGACTACCGCTAGTCACCTCTCTGCGCGAGCAGACGTAAACGACCCCGACACGCCGAGCGTGCGGGGTCGTTTACGTCTGCTC
>LFFF01000114.1 GCA_001510415.1 Actinobacteria bacterium casp-actino6
CGTTCGGCGGTCTCCAGCACGGCGCAGGCACACGTGTAGCGGCCGTAGTCACAGACGATGTCGGTGGTGAAGGAGTCGATCGAGACGACCTGCGTGACGATGTCGAGGTTGCGGCCGGGATGCAGTTGGACATCGATGTGGGCGAAGGGCTCCAGCCGGGACCCGAACTTACTGCGGGTGCGGCGCACACCCTTTGCGACCGCACGAACCAGGCCATGGTCACGGGTGAGCAGGGTGACGATGCGGTCGGCCTCGCCGAGTTTGTGCTGGCGCAGCACGACAGCCCGGTCCCGGTACAGCCGCATCCGACCAGTCTGTCACCGCGGCGCGACATCGTCGGCGACTGACACCCTTAAAAGCCGAGCCGGCCGAGCAGTTTGGGGTCCTGCTGCCAGTTCTTGGCGACCTTGACCCGAAGGTCCAGGTAGACCTTGGTGCCCAACAACTTCTCGATCTGGCGCCGCGCGGTGGTCCCGACCGCCTTGAGCCGGGCACCGCCCTTGCCGATCACGATGCCCTTCTGGCTGTCCCGCTCGACGTAGAGGATGGCGTGCACGTCGATCATGGGTCCCTGCTCTTCAGAGCGGCCTTCGCGGGGGGTGACCTCGTCGATCACCACGGCCAGCGAGTGCGGCATCTCCTCGCGTACGCCCTCCAGTGCGGCTTCCCGGATGAACTCGGCCATCAGCACCTCTTCGGGCTCGTCGGTGAGCTCTCCGTCGGGGTAGAACGCCGGGCCGGGCTCCAACTGGTCGACCAGCACGCCGATCAGCACGTCGACCTGCTCGCCGGTGGTGGCCGACACCGGGACGATCGCGGCGGCGTGCTCGCCGACCAGTTCGCTGACCGCGACCAGTTGCGCGGCGACGCGGTCCCTGGCGACCTTGTCGATCTTGGTCACCATGACCACCAGGGTGGTTCTGGGTGCGACGGCGCGAATCTGCTCATAGATCCACCGGTCGCCCGGTCCGATCGTCTCGTCGGCGGGGATGCACAGCCCGATCACGTCGACCTCGGAGTAGGTGTCGCGAACCAGGTCGTTGAGACGCTTGCCCAACAGGGTTCGGGGCCGGTGCAGCCCAGGGGTGTCGACCAGCACGATCTGGAAGTTCTCCCGATGGACGATGCCGCGGATGGTGTGCCGGGTGGTCTGCGGGCGGTTGGAGGTGATCGCCACCTTGCTGCCGACCAGTGCGTTGGTCAATGTCGACTTGCCGGTGTTGGGCCGGCCGACCAGGCAGACGAACCCGGACCGGAACTCGGGCCCGCTCACTTGCCGGCCTCGTCCTCGTCGTCGGATTCGACCGGCCGCACCAGGACGGTGCCGATCCGCACCCGGCCGCGGTGATCCGGGTCGCCCTCGGCCCGCAGGCGCAGCCCGTGCGAGACCACCTCGGCGCCGGGCAGCGGAACCCGGCCCAGTTCCAGCGCGACCAGGCCGCCGATGGTGTCGACGTCGAGGTCGCCGTTGAACTCGATGTCGTAGAGCTCCCCGACATCCTCGATCGGCAGCCGGGCCGAGACCCGGAACACCTTGTCCCCCAGGTCTTCCACCGGGGCGACCTCATCGGTGTCGTACTCATCGGCGATCTCACCGACGATCTCCTCCAGCACGTCCTCGATGGTGACCAGGCCCGCGGTGGCGCCGTACTCGTCGACCAGCAGGGCCATGTGGATGCGGTCGCGCTGCATCTCCTTGAGTAGCTCGTCGAGGGCCTTGGAATCGGGGATGAACACCGCCGGGCGCATCACCTCGGCCACCGTGATGTCCCGTGCGGCGCTGGCCGAGTAATAGGTGCGCCGCACCAGGTCCTTGAGATAGACCACTCCGACGATGTCGTCGACGTTGTCGCCGATCACCGGGATGCGGGAATGGCCGCTGCGGACGGCCAGCGAGGTGGCCTGGGCGGCGCTCTTGTCGCTCTCGATCCACACCATCTCGGTGCGCGGCACCATGATCTCGCGGGCCGGGGTGTCGCCGAGCTCGAACACCGACTGGATCATCTTGCGTTCGTCGTCGGCGACCACCCCGCGCTGCTGGGCGAGGTCGACGACCTCCCGCAACTCGATCTCGGAGGCGAACGGGCCGTTGCGGAAACCGCGGCCGGGGGTCAACGCGTTGCCGAGCAGGATCAGCAGCCGGCTGATCGGGGCCAACAGGACCGAGATCGCCTGCAGCGGAAGCGCTGACGCGAGTGCGATCGGGTAGGCGTTCTGCCGGCCGATGGTCCGCGGGCCGACGCCGACCACGACGAAACTGGCGATCGTCATGATCGCCGCGGCGGCGAACAGCGTCCACTCCAACCCGAAGTGGGCGTCGAGGGAGGCGACCATCAGCACCGCAGCGGTGGCTTCGCAGGCGATTCGCAGCAGCACAACGAGATTGATGTAGCGCGGACGCTCCGTCACCACCCGCGCTAGGCGCACCGCGCCGGGGCGCTCGTTGCGCACCATCTCCTCGACCCGCGCCATCGAGACGGTGCTGATGGCGGCGTCGATGGCGGAGAACACACCACCGAGCAGAATGAGGGCGATCGCGCCGATCAGCGGCGCCAGCGTGGTCAACTGTCGAAATTCCGCGACTTGTCGAGGAGTCGCCGGTCCTTCTCGGCCTGCCGGTCCTTGTGGTAGGACACGACCTGCTCGGCCACCCATTCCTCGAGCAGTCGGCGCTGAAGCCCGAACATCTCCTTCTCCTCGTCCGGCTCGGCGTGGTCGTAACCCAGCAGGTGCAGCACACCGTGCACCGTCAGAAGGGCCAGTTCCTGGCCCAGACTGTGACCCGCCGCGGCGGCCTGCTTCTCTGCGAACTGCGGACACAGCACGATATCGCCGAGCATCGACGGACCCGGGTCCGGAGCGTCCGGCCGGCCACCGGGCTCAAGTTCGTCCATCGGGAAGCTCATCACGTCGGTGGGACCGGGCAGGTCCATCCACCGCATGTGCAGATCGGCCATCGCGGCCAGGTCGAGCAGCACCATGGACAGTTCGGCGGCCGGGTTGACGTCCATCTTGCGGATCACGAAGCGCGCGACGCTGATGAGTTCCTCTTCGGACACGTCCAGGCCGGACTCGTTCGACACCTCGATACTCATGACCGTCCTACCGCCGCGGCGACCGGCGCCGGGCGCGGTTGAGGGCGGGCTGCTCGGCGGCTCGGGCATAGGCATCGACGATGTCGGAGACCAACCGGTGGCGCACCACGTCGGCGCTGGTGAGTTCGCAGAAGTGGATATCGTCGATGCCGTCGAGGATGTCCATCACCGCACGGAGTCCCGACTGGGCTCCGCCGGGCAGGTCGACCTGGGTGATATCGCCCGTCACAACGATTTTCGAGCCGAAACCCAGCCGGGTGAGGAACATCTTCATCTGCTCGGCGGTGGTGTTCTGCGCCTCGTCGAGGATGATGAACGAGTCGTTGAGGCTGCGGCCCCGCATGTACGCCAGTGGCGCCACCTCGATCACACCGGCGGCCATCAGTTTCGGGATGGCCTCGGCATCCATCATGTCGTGCAACGCGTCGTAGAGCGGGCGCAGATACGGGTCGATCTTCTCGCTGAGGGTGCCGGGCAGAAAGCCCAGGCGCTCACCGGCTTCCACCGCGGGACGGGTCAGGATGATGCGGGTGACCTGCTTGGTCTGCAGCGCCTGAACGGCTTTGGCCATCGCCAGATAGGTCTTGCCGGTACCGGCCGGGCCGATACCGAAGACGATGGTGTTGGTGTCGATGGCGTCGACGTAGCGCTTCTGGTTGAGCGTCTTGGGCCGGATGGTCTTTCCGCGCCGGGACAGGATGTCCAGGGTCAGCACCTCGGCCGGGGAGGTGTTGTCCCGCCCGGACACCATGGCCACACTGCGCCGCACCGAGTCCGGAGAGAGGGCCTGGCCCCCGGCGAGGATCGCGATCAGTTCGGAGATCACCCGTTCGGCCAGTGCCACATCGGCGGCCGAACCGGAGATGGTGACGGTGTTGCCACGCGCGTGTACCTCCGCCGACAGGCAGGACTCCAGGGCGAGCAGGTTCTCGTCGGCCGAACCCAGCAGGCCCATCACGAGGTCGGGCGGAACCGTCATGCTGCTGCGTACTGCGGCAGCGCTGGTCTGGCGGGGCGTCACGTGGTCTTTGATGCCTTAGCTTTCTCGAGTCGGTCGATCGATGCCGATCGCCCGATTCTACCGATCAGCCCGGTCCCGAGCTGACCGACCACCTGGTAGTCAGCACGCCGAGCGCCCCGAGGGCGACGGCGGCGGCCGTCGATGTGCGCAATACGGTCGGACCGAGCCGAACCGGCACGGCGCCGGCGGCCGTCAGCGCCGCAAGTTCGGAGTCGCTGATTCCGCCCTCCGGTCCGACCACCAGCAGAATCGACTCTGCTCCGCTGAGCGCAAGGTCGGCCAGCGGACGGTCGGTCGACTCGTGCAGCACGAGGGGGACGGCACCATCGGTCACCCGTCCGGCGAGGTAATCGCACAGTCCCCGGGTTGACAGCGGACCCTCAACACCCGGGATCCAGGCGCGGCGGGACTGCCGGGCGGCCGATCGGGCGACCGCGCGCCAGCGCCGCAGGCCCTTGTCGGCGCGGTCGCCGTCCCAGCGCGCGACACAGCGATCCGCCTGCCACGCGAGGAACCCGTCGGCACCGGCTTCGGTGGCCAGTTCGACGGCGAGCTCGGAACGCTCGGATTTGGGGATGGCCTGCACCACCGTCACCGGCGGCCGGGGCTGCGGTACGGCCCTGCGGGCCAGCACCCGCGCGGATAGCGACCGCTTATCGACGGTCTCGACGACGCAGTCCGCAACCGCGCCGGCGCCGTCGGAGAGCATCAGTTCCTCGCGGGGCCGCAACCGCCGCACCGTGGCCGCGTGAAAGCCCTCATCGCCGTCGACGACGGCCGACTCGCCGACGGCCGGAATGGCCTGGGCGTAAAACAGGGTGGCGACCATCGGGCGGTTACGAGCGCGGGTCAGCGACCGGTGAAGGTTTCCCGCAACCGGCTGAACAACCCGCCGCCGGATTGGGAGGCGGCGGTGCGGGTGGATTTCACCGCGGCCTGCTCGCCGCTGCGGCTCTTGATCTCGGTGAGCAGTTCCCTGGTGCGATCATCCAGTTTGGTCGGAACGACAACCTCGATATGGGCGTGCAGGTCTCCGCGGGCCTCCGACCGCAGCCTCGGCATACCGTGGCCACGCAGCGTCGTCACCGCGCCCGGCTGGGTGCCGGGTGCGACGGTGATCTCGATCGCGTCGTCGAGGATGCCCTCGACGCTGACCGCGGTGCCCAGGGCGGCGTCCGCCACCGGAACCGAGACGGTGCAGTGCAGGTCGTCGCCGTCCCGGACGAAGATCTCGTGTGGTTGCTCGTGAACCTCCACGTAGAGGTCGCCGGCTGGGCCGCCACCGGGGCCCACCTCACCCTGAGCCGCCAACCGAACCCGCATTCCGTCGGCGACCCCGGCCGGGATCTTCACGGCGATATCCCGGCGCGACCGCACCCGGCCGTCACCGCTACAGCGCTGGCAGGGGTTCGGGATGACCTCGCCCACGCCGGCGCAGGTCGGGCAGGGCCGCGATGTCATCACCTGACCGAGCAGCGAGCGCTGCACGCTCTGAATCTCGCCCCGACCGCCGCAGATATCGCAGGTGACCGGCCTCGAGTCGGCGTGGGTGCCCCGGCCCTGGCACAGATCGCACAGCACCGCGGTGTCGACGGTGACCTGCTTTGTGATCCCGGTGGCGCAGTCGTTGAGCGTCAGCCGCATCCGCAGCAGGGAGTCCGAACCGGGCCGGACCCGTCCGATCGGGCCGCGCGATCCGCCGCCGCCGCCGAAGAACGCCTCGAACACGTCGCCGAGGCCGCCGAAACCGGCGAATCCGTTGCCGGCGCCCGCCGATTCCAGCGGATCACCGCCGAGATCGACGATCCGCCGCTTCTCCGGGTCCGACAGCACCTCATAGGCGACGCTGATCTCCTTGAACAACTGCTGAGCTTGCTCGTCGGGGTTGACGTCGGGATGGAGTTCACGCGCCATCTTGCGGTAGGCGCGCTTGATCTCCGCATCGCTGGCATTCCTGCTCAACCCCAGCAGCCCGTAGTAGTCGCGTGCCACGCCTGACCTCTTCCTGATACCTCTGCCGGCCCTGGTTTTCAGCCAGCGCGGTTGCCGAGAACTTCACCGATGTACCTTGCAACCGCCGCGACATTGGCCATGGTCCCGGGATAGTCCATCCGTGTGGGACCCACCACACCCATGCCGCCATAGACCGTTCCCGCGCTGCCGTAGGTGGTGGTGACCACCGACGTGCCGGCCATCTGTTCGGCTTCGGTCTCGTGGCCGATGCGCACCGTTACCTTACCGGCGTCCTGCTGGGCGGCCAGCAGCCGAAGAACCACGACCTGTTCCTCGAGAGCCTCCAGTACCGAGCGCAGCGAGCCGCCGAAGTCGGCGGTGTTACGGGTGAGGTTCGCGGTCCCGCCCAGCAGCAGACGCTCCTCGGTGTGCTCGACCAGCGACTCCAGCAGCACCGTCGCCGAGCGGCCGACGGCGTCCCCGAGCTTGCCGGCCTGGCCGGACCCGGTGTTGAGCCGGCTGGCCAGATCGGCGACCGCCGCTGACGCGGCCGACAGCCGCTTACCCTCCAGGGCCTGGCTGAGCAGATCGCGGAGCTGGCCCACCTGGTGGTCGTCGATGGTGTCGCCGAGCTCGACGATGCGCTGGTCGACCCGGCCCGAGTCGGTGATGACGACCATCAGCAACCGCGCCGGAGTCAGGGCGACCACCTCCAGGTGGCGCACCGTCGATGCCGAGAGCGTCGGATACTGAACGACGGCCACCTGTCGGGTGAGCTGGGCCAGCAGTCGCACCGCGCGACGCAGCACGTCGTCGAGGTCTACGCCGGACTCCAGGAACGACAGGATGGCGCGGCGCTCCGGGGTCGACAGCGGTTTGACGTCGTGGATCCGGTCGACGAACTCCCGGTAGCCCTTCTCGGTGGGTACCCGGCCGGAGCTGGTGTGCGGCTGGGCGATATAGCCCTCCGCCTCGAGCACCGCCATGTCGTTGCGCACGGTGGCACTGGAGACGCCGAGGTTGTGCCGCTCGACCAGAGCCTTGGAGCCGATCGGCTCCTTGGTCGCGACGAAGTCGGCGACGATGGCCCGCAGCACCTGAAAGCGACGGTCGTCGGCAGTTCCCATCGTGCGCACCTCCTCGAGCCCCGCCGCCAGTTTACGGTCCGTCAGCAGCGTTTTTAGCACCCGCGCGAGGCGAGTGCCACCGGGCGTCCAATCCAGGGCGGTCATCGGCGGTACGTGACACCTGCCGCAGCACGAGTCGGATCAGCCGACAGGGATGCCCGACACCGCGGGCAACCGCACCGTGAAGGCCGTGTGGCCGGGCCGCGAGGCCACTGTCACGGTGCCACCATGGGCATCGACGATCGAGGCGACGATGGCCAGACCCAATCCGCTGGAACCCATCTCGCGTGACCGTGCCTTATCGGCGCGAACGAACCTGCCGAACAGGTTCGGCAGGATCGCCTCCGGGATGCCGGGGCCGTCATCACTGATCGTCAACTCCACCATCGGGTCGGCCGGGTCGGCCGCGGATGCGACCGAGGTGGTGACCGTCACCCCCTCAGGGGTGTGCATCCTGGCGTTGGACAGCAGGTTGGCGACCAACTGCTGCAGTCGGACCTGATCGCCGCGGACCCAGACCGGATGATCGGGAAGATCGGCGATGAAGCGGTGATCCGGCGCGGTGACAGCGACGTCATTGACCGCGTCGGCCACCAGATCGCAGACATCGACATCGTCGACCTCGAGGTCCTGACCCTCATCGAGACGGGACAGCAACAACAGATCGCCCACCAGGTTCGACATCCGGTGCGCCTCGGCCTCGATCCGGGTCAGGGCGTACTCCGTCATCGGCGGCAGCAGTTCACTCTCCTGCCGGGTCAGTTCGGCATAGCCGAGAATGGCGGCCAGGGGCGTCCGCAGTTCATGGCTGGCATCGGTGAGGAACTCCCGGATCCGGCGGTCGGAGTCGGCCATCTTGGTCAGGGCGGAGTCGACGTTGTCGAGCATCTGGTTGAGGGTGTGTCCGACGATGCCGACCTCGGTCCCGGAGTCGGTGTCGCGATCTGAGACCCGCGCGGTGATGCGGTACTCGGCGGCATCCAGCGGCAACGCCGCCACCTGACCGGCGATCGCGGCAACCCTGCGCAGCGGTTTGAGCGCGTACCGCACGATGACGACCGTGCCCGCCGCCGTCGCGAGCAGGGCGAGCACCACGAGAGCCGCGACGATGATCGTGTTGCGGGCCAGGGTTCGGTTCGCCTCTTCGAGCGAGACTGCCGACACCAGTCGCTCACCGTCCCCAAGGTCATGGCTGCCCACCCGGTACGGACCCAGAGTTCCCAGCTTCACCGTCATGGGATTCCCAGTGCGCCATGTGATCTCGCCCAACGCAGCCAGCGCCTCGGCTGGCGCAAGGGCGGGTTCGCCGTCGCTGAACACCGCGCCGAACACTGGTGTCCCGTCGCGCAGCAGCGCGATCACGGTGCCCGGCGCCTGGCCGGGAAAGCCGGTGAGTTCGCCCCGCTGCGACTTCGCGTAGGAGTACTTGAATGCGGCGAGCGAATTGGCAACCTGACTGTTGGACAGACTGACCACCTCGTCGCGCAGGCTCAGGATCGCTACTGCGCCGATACCGATCAGCGCGGCACTGACGATGGCGGAGACGCCGATCACCAGTTGCCGACGCAGCGACCGGCGCCGCAGCCAGGCAATCATTGCGGCGGTCGCAGCATGTACCCCACACCGCGCACGGTGTGAATCATGGGCTCCCGTCCGGTGTCGATCTTGCGGCGGAGGTAGGAGATGTAGAGGTCCACGACGCTGGAGCGCCCGCCGAAGTCGTAGTTCCACACCCGGTCGAGGATCTCGGCCCGGTCGATGGCGCGCCGCGGGTTGCGCATCAGATATCTCAGCAACTCGAACTCGGTCACCGTCAGCGGGATGGATTCACCGGCCCGGGTGACCTCCCTGCTGGCGCCGTCGAGCACCAGGTCACCCACTTTGAGGACCTCATCGCCCGGCGCCTCCATGGCCTTGGACCTGCGCAGCAATCCGCGCAGTCGCGCCACCAGTTCCTCCAGGCTGAACGGTTTGGTCAGGTAGTCGTCGGCCCCCGCCGTGAGCCCGTTGACGCGGTCGAGCACCGAATCGCGCGCGGTGAGGAACAGGGTGGGCGTGTAACCCTCCGACTCCCGGATCATCTTGAGGATCTGGAGTCCGTCGATATCGGGCAGCATGATGTCGAGCACCAGTAGGTCCGGGCCGAACTCGTGGTACTTGGCGACGGCCTCCTTGCCATCGCCGGCGACTTCGATCTGCCAGCCTTCGTAATGCAGGGCCATTTTCAGGAGATTCGTCAGCGCCGGTTCATCGTCGACGAGCAGCACCCGGATCGGGGACCCGTCAGCCCGGGTGATGCGCGGCAGCTGGCCGAGGATGGCCGGACGCTGGCTTGGTGTACGGGGCATGGCCAACATTGTCATATAACCAGTGTGTCGAAACCATTGTGCTTTGTCATGAATTCCATATGAGTCTCATACGTTTGCCGAGAGCTGCGATTTCGGATTCGACGGCGACCATTCCCAACGCTCACATCGCTTCCAATAGAGAACTAATGGTGACGAGTTGTGACGAACGTCACTTCCGGAATCGCTACTCGTAGCCAGTGCCCAAATCTGTTGCCCTGAAGAACTATCGGTCCGTTTCACTATTGTCATCGGATTGTCATCTCTTTCACTCCCACACGCTGCTGCATCGAAGAGCGCCATGAAATTCCACCGAGGCGAATATGCGTTCTCTATGCGTCGGCCACGGTTGCTTGGCGGCTGTCCACAGAGTTCCTAGCATCGCTGTTATGACGCGAGTGGAAGCCGCTCGCAACACCCGATCCGCAGTACGACGGAAAGAGGAGCCACAGATGCGACAGCCGTCCGAATTGACATCACGACAAGCGCCGGTCCACCCCGGCGGAGCCTTGGCGTCGGTACTGCGTTACGACCTGCCCGCCTCCCTGGTGGTGTTCCTGGTGGCCTTGCCGCTGTCACTCGGGATCGCCGTCGCGTCGGGTGCCCCGGCGCTGGCCGGTCTGATCGCGGCCATCGTCGGTGGCGTGGTGGCCGGTGCGCTCGGTGGATCTCCGCTCCAGGTGAGCGGTCCGGCAGCCGGCCTGACGGTCATCGTCGCGGGCCTGATCGCCGAATTCGGCTGGGCGATCACCTGCGCGATCACCGTATGCGCCGGCTTGCTTCAGATCCTCTTCGGGCTCACCCGGGTGGGCCGGGCGGCGCTGGCGATATCGCCCATGGTGGTGCACGCGATGCTGGCCGGCATCGGTATCACCATCGCGCTTCAGCAGGTTCACGTTCTGCTCGGCGGGGAGTCGCACAGTTCGGCCTGGCATAACCTCACCCACCTACCCATTCATCTGGCCGATGCCAACCCTGCCAGCATGGCCCTCGGGCTGCTCGTGATCGTGATCATGGTCGGCTGGCGCTGGGTACCCGGGGCGGC
>LFFF01000115.1 GCA_001510415.1 Actinobacteria bacterium casp-actino6
GCGCAGTTTTGCGCATTGTGCTCAGCGGGCGGGTGTCAGCCGGGGAACAGCACCAGGAACAGCGCCAGGAAGGCACCGGTCACCGCCAGGAGCAGAACCGCGACGCCAATGGTCCTCGACCGCGGCAATCGCTTCGTCGGCAACAGCCAGCCGTGCAGAACTCGGGACAGTTGCGGCAGGAAAACCATCATGACCAGCGCCATCGCGATCGCGTTCGTGAGCAAGACCGCGAGCGCGAAGGGGACGGTCATGAAGCGCTCCAGGAGCACGTTGACGACGATCACCGTCGGGTACAGGGCCATGACGCCGGCGATGAGTTGTTTCCATTTGGCGGGCGCCCCGGGTCCCGAGGTGGTGCTGAGTCCGAAGTTCAGCCAATCGTTGCGGCCGATCGGAACCGCCGAAACCTCTGAGTTCTCGGTGTACGGCTCGATTTCCTTCATGAGCGCTGCCAGTTCGGGGGAACGAGCCCACCGCGCCGAGTGCTCCGCATCGGAGAACCGGACGATTTGCGTCCAAAAGTCCTGCTGGCCCGGAACGGCAGGCAGTTGCTCGGCCGAAACGAACCCGGGCGTCCTTTCCAGGCAGTCCCGGACCTTCTCGCTCCAGGTCTGGTAATCGGCGACGCGGTCGCGGTCAACCCGTCGTGTTGTCACAAACGCCACTTCGGAGGTCGCATCATCTGTGGTTGAGGACACCGGCTACCTTCCTTGGTCGGCCCCGCTCGGCTGAACCCGTCGCGGGGCTCCTCAGACGTCAGTCCGCCGGGCGGAAATAGGGTTCGACCGTGCCGCTGAGCTTGATCACCATGGGATTTCCGCGGCGATCCTTTGCGGTGGGAACCTCGACACGCACCCACCCCTCGTCGACGTTGTATTCGCAGACATTGGTTTTCTCCACGCCGTTGAAGCGAATACCCACGTCACGGCTCAGCACCTCTTCGCTGAAGAAGGGGCTGCTCGGATCGATGGAGAGCTGATTCGGTGGCACGTCGGTGATCTGGTCGTCGGACATGATGGCCTTCGTTGAGTGTCGCGTCGGATTGCTGGTGTGATTCCCCAAGAACCTACGCGAGTCTGCATGAGGGGGTTACGGGGGTTTTCACCGAGCCCCCAGGGCAGGACATCAGTCGCTCAGGCGGCGGGGTGATCGCCTCGGTCGAGCTTCTCCGCAATCCAGACCTTGATGAGCGACTGGCGAGTGACGCCGAGTCTGGTTGCCTCACGGTCGAGTTCGGCGATCATCCACGCGGGGAAATCCACATTCACGCGCCGATGTTCCTCACCGGGGCGCCGCGCCCGAGCAGTATCCAGAGCGGCCGCCATGTCCTCGCCGGCGTCAAATCGCTCCTCGAATTCCTGAGCCTTCATAAATCGTCACCTCGTTCCCAGCGACGGTCAACAAGCTGTCGTCAGGGTTGTCGTCAAAATCGTCGTCAGCACGGGCGTGAAACTCACCTGCGCGATACCCGCTTGGCCCGGCCCCAGCAAAGGGGAAGCCGGTGTCCAGGCCAGCCCACGGCACGATGTTTTGATTGATATAAACAGCGGTTATGATGGTTATTATCTATCGCGACGACTGTTTGTAAGGAGGTTTGCATCATGCTTTTCGAGCCGCCGGCACTGGACGCTCGCGAGCTCGAGGTCATCTCCGAGATCGACGAACTCCGCCAGCGATTGCGTTCGCGCCTCTACGAACCGCGCCGTTGGACGGGTTCCCTGCGCCGGGTGCAGTTCGCCCGCGCCGTCCAGGGGTCCAACAGCATCGAGGGCTACGAAGCCAAACTTGACGATGCGCTCGCCATCGAGATGGGCGAGGAGGCTCTGGACGCCAGCGAAGAGACCGCTCTGGCGATCAAGGGCTACCGCGATGCGATGACCTACGTGCTCCAGCTTGCGGAAGAGCCCCGGTTCCGATTCGAAGAACAACTCATCAAGAGCCTTCACTTCATGATGACGAACTATGACCTGAAGAGCCGCCCCGGCCGGTGGCGAGCGGGCCACATCTACGTTCAGAAGGAAGAAACCGGAGAGATCGTCTACGAAGGCGTCGACGTCGATTCCGTCGATACCCTCATGCACGAACTCGTCACCTACCTGGAATCCGACGGCGATATCCCAATCGTCGTCAAAGCCGCGATGGCCCACCTCAACCTCGTTCTCATCCACCCCTTTCGGGACGGAAACGGCCGGATGGCGCGTTGCCTCCAAACGCTGGTACTGGCCCGGGAAGGAATCGTTTCCCCGGTCTTCTCCAGCATCGAGGAATATCTCGGGCAGGACACGCGCTCGTACTACGACGTGCTCGCCGACGTCGGAACCGGCTCATGGCAACCAACCAGGAGCACCCGGCCGTGGATTCGCTACGTGCTCACCGCACACCTGCGTCAAGCGAAGACCGTCTTGCGCCGGACCAAAGAGATCGAAACCATTTCCCTCGAACTCGAACGCCTCGTCGCCCGCTACCGGCTGCCAGAGCGAACATTAGAAGCCCTCTTCGACGCCACCTCCGGGCTCAGAGTCCGGCGCGCCGTCTACCGCGCCATCCTCGAAAACCAAAGCGATGATCCGGTCAGTGAACAGACCGCAACCCGCGACCTGCAAAGTCTCACCAACCACGGCCTCCTCGTCCCACACGGCGAACGCCGCGGACGGTATTACACCGCAGGACCCGAACTCGCTGCTATCCGCGACCGTGTGATCAAGAACCGCGATCCCCGCGATGACTCGGACCCATTCGCCATCCAAGCCTCGGAGTCAGACCCAATTCCTCTGGGGTGAGGCTGAGAAGAGCGCGCGTGTTCGGGTTCGCAGTTCCCCTGCTTTTCGACAGGCTCTGATCGCGCTTTTGGACAACCCGTGGCCACACATCGCTGGCTCGCGCAGGAAAAAGAGAGGCACATGACCACCACACGCAAAGTGTGGTGGCCCCTTGTTGTCGTCGAAACTGTCGTCAACCAGGCTTCCGAAAGCCCGCAACATCGCCATCTTCCCTGGTGGAGCTAAGGGGACTCGAACCCCTGACCCCCACACTGCCAGTGTGGTGCGCTACCAGCTGCGCCATAGCCCCAGATGACGACGAAGCTACACCACCGCCACAGCCGCCTCAAAACCTCCCCGGCCAGGACGCGAACCCACCTCAGGGCAACTCACCGGCCGCCTCCGGCCCCAGGGCCCGGGCCGGTGTGTGCTCGGCCGGCGACTCGTCGCGGGTCTCCGGTGCGAACATCCACCCGATCGACGCCAACAGCAGGGTGGCCCCGCTGACCCCGAAGGCCCACCCGAAGGACAGCTGCTGGGCGATCACCCCGACCCCGAAGGACCCGACGATGGAGCCGAAGTCCGACATCATCTGGAAGGTCGCGATCGCGGTACCGCCACGGGCCTTGCCGATGATGTCGGCGACCGCCGCCTGCTGCGGGGAGTTGTAGACACCGGAGGCCAGACCGACGACCACCGCCAGGACCAGAAACACCGGCAGTGACGGCGACAGGCCCAGCACCGCGGTGGAGATTCCGGACAGCGCCAGTCCGACGATCAGCAGCGGCCGCCGCCCGATCCGGTCGGAGAGCCGGCCGCTGGGCATGACGGCCACCACATTGCCCACCGCGAACGCGGTCAATGCCAGACCGGCGATACCGGGACTGCGGCCCAGCCCCTCCACGACGAACAGTGGCACCAGTGCGAAACGCAGCCCGAACAGCGACCAGCCGGTGGCGAAGTTGGACAGCAACGCCGCCCGGTAGGCGCCGTGGCGCAGCGCCGAGCGCACCGTCACGGTCGGCTCGTCGCCGCTGGCCGAGGCGGCCAGCGCGGAGTGCCGCAGGCTGATCAGCACGATGGCCGCGGCGAACAGCAGCAGCGCCCCGTAGATGACGAACGGTGCGCTCAGGCCCAGCCCCGCGGTGAGGCTGCCGACCACCGGTCCGGCCACCGAGCCGACCAGGAAGGCCCCGGAGAACATTCCGGCGACCCGGCCGCGGGCATCCGGCGGACTCATCCGGATCATCAGTCCCAGTGCGGAGACGAAGAACATCGTCGAGCCGATACCGCCGAGCGCCCGGAACACCAGCAGCTGCCAGTAGGTCTGGGCGAAGGCGCACGCCGCGGTCGACAGCGCGACGATCAGCACCCCGCTGACGTAGATCTTGCGCTCCCCCAGCCGCGTCACCAGCATTCCGGTCGGTGGGGCGGCCAACAACCGCATCACCGCGAAGGCGGTGATCACGAACGTCGCCGCGCTGATCGTCACCCCGAAATGCCGGGCCAGTTGCGGCAGAACCGGGGCCACCACCCCGTAGCCGAGCGCGATGATCGCGTTGGCGGTGATCAGCGACCACACCTCACGCGGAAGCCGGGCCTGCGTCGGCGACGCTGCTCCCTCGGCTACCGAACTCACGATATGACTGTATTCACCACTTCCCTGGCGGCCTGCTGCACCTGCGCCAGATGCTCGGGGCCCAGAAACGATTCGGCGTAGATCTTGTAGACGTCCTCGGTTCCCGACGGACGCGCCGCGAACCAGCCGTTGGCGGTGGTCACCTTCAGCCCGCCGATCGGGGCGCCGTTGCCGGGGGCGGCGGTGAGCTTGGCGGTGATCGGCTCCCCGGCCAGTTCGGTCGCGCCCACCTGCTCGGCGGACAGCTTGGCCAGCCGGGCCTTCTGCTCGCGGTCGGCCGGAGCGTCCATCCGCGCGTACACCGGCGCACCGTATTTGGCGGACAATTCGCCGTAGCGTTGAGAGGGGGTCTTGCCTGTGACGGCCAGTATTTCCGAGGCCAGCAGGCACATGATGATGCCGTCCTTGTCGGTGGTCCACACCGATCCGTCGCGCCGCAGGAACGACGCCCCGGCCGACTCCTCTCCCCCGAATCCGATTGTCCCGCTGATCAATCCGTCGACGAACCACTTGAACCCGACTGGCACCTCCATCAGGGTCCGGCCCAGGCCCGCGACGACCCGGTCGATAATCGAGGAACTCACCACGGTTTTCCCGACGGCGACCCCGCCCGGCCAGTCCGGCCGGTGCGTGCAGAGGTAGTCGATCGCCACCGCCAGGTAGTGATTGGGGTTGAGCAGGCCGGCATCGGGGGTGACGATGCCGTGCCGGTCGGCGTCGGCGTCGTTACCGGTGGCGATCTGATAGCGGTCCCGATTGGCGATCAGCGAGGCCATCGCATTGGGCGAACTGCAGTCCATCCTGATCTTGCCGTCGGTGTCCAGGGTCATGAACCGCCAGGTGGCGTCGACCAGGGGGTTGACCACGGTGAGGTCCAGATTGTGCCGTTCGGCGATCGCGGCCCAGTAGTCCACGCTGGCCCCACCCAGTGGGTCGGCGCCGATCCGGATTCCCTCGGCGCGGATGGCGTGGATGTCGACGACGTTGGGCAGGTCGGCCACATAGGCGTCCATATAGTCGTGACGTTGCATGTGCTGCAGGGCGCGGGCGATCGGCACCCGCTTCACCTCGGCCAACCCGCCGCGCAGAATCTCGTTGGCGCGCTGGGCGATCACCGACGTGGCGTCGGTATCGGCCGGGCCGCCGTTGGGCGGGTTGTACTTGAAGCCGCCGTCGCGCGGCGGATTGTGCGACGGGGTGACGACGATCCCGTCGGCCAGTCCGGTGCCGCGGCCGCGGTTGTAGGTCAGGATGGCGTGGCTGACTGCCGGTGTCGGGGTGTAGCGGTCGGCGGAGTCGACACACACCGCGACGTCATTGGCCGCCAGCACCTCGCAGGCGGTGGTCCAGGCCGGCTCGGACAGCCCATGGGTGTCGCGGCCCAGGAACAGCGGCCCGGTGGTGCCACCGGCGGCGCGGTATTCGCAGATCGCCTGGGTGGTGGCCAGGATGTGCGCCTCGTTGAACGCCCCGTCCAGGCTGGATCCGCGGTGCCCGGAGGTCCCGAAGGCCACCTGCTGGGCGACGTCGTCGGGGTCGGGAACCACCGTGTAATACGCCGTCACCAGGTGGGGCAGGTCGATGAGATCGTCAGGTTGCGCCGGCTTTCCGGCGCGGGGATTGGCCGCCATGACCGCAATTGTGCCGCCGGAACGCAATACTGAACCGGTGTTCGGCCACGACAACCGGGAACTGGCGGCGGTGTTCGCCGGCGGCGCCCTGGGCACCGTCGCACGGGCCGGCCTGGAGTCTCTGGTCGCCGCCGACCCCGGCCGCTGGCCGTGGGCCACCTTCGCGGTGAACATCGTCGGGGCGTTCCTGCTGGGCTATTTCACCACCCGCCTGCTGGAGCGGCTGCCGTTGTCGGCCTACCGCCGGCCACTGCTGGGCACCGGAATGTGCGGCGGCCTGACCACCTTCTCGACCATGCAGGTGGAGACGCTGCGGATGATCGAGCACCAGCACTACGGCCTGGCGGCCGGCTACACCGCGGCCAGTGTCTGCGCGGGCCTGCTGGCCGCCTACACCGCCACCGCACTGGTGCGCCGGGTCAGGATCCTGCGGTGAACGTCGCGCTGTGGGCCGGTGTCCTGGTCATCGGCGGGGTGGGTTCGGTGGCCCGGTTCATGGTCGACCGGGCCGTCGCCCGGCGGGCATCGGGTGCCTTCCCGATCGGCACCCTGACGGTCAATATCAGCGGCGCCCTGCTGCTCGGTCTGGTCACCGGCCTGACCCTGAGCCACGGCGTCGCACTGCTGGCCGGCACCGCACTATTGGGCGCTTACACGACGTTCTCCACCTGGATGCTGGAGACCCAGCGCTTGGCCGAGGAGCGCCGGATCGCACCGGCGGTCCTCAACATCGTGCTCAGTCTCGTGCTGGGACTGGCCGCGGCGGCCGCCGGCCACTGGATCGCGGGCCTGCTGTGACCGGCCACCTCAAGCTCACCGCCTACCTCGGCGAACGCCAGCGCAGCGGTTCGGCATTCGTCGCCGAGGCGATGCTGGACCTGTTCACCGAGCGCTCGGTGGCCAGCAGCATCATGCTGCGCGGGGTCACCGGCTTCGGCTCCCGCCGTGTGCTGCGTACCGACGAGTCGCTGAGCCTGTCGGAGGATCCCCCGATCACCATCGCCGCCCTGGATACCGACGACGTCATCGGCGCCGTGGCCGATGATGTCGCGGCCCTGCTGCCGCGCGGGCTGATCACCGTCGAACGGGTGCGGTTGCTCGGCGGACCCGAAGCCGTGGCGCCCGACGCCGGCGCGGTCCGGGTGAGCATCGCCCTGGGCCGCAACCGCCGGATCGGGACCACACCGGGCTTCGCCGCCGTCTGCGACCTGCTGTACCGGCACCGCTTCGCCGGCGCCACAGCACTTCTGGGAGTCGACGGCACCGTCGGCGGGCAACGCCGACGGGCGCACTTCTTCAGCCGCAACCTCGACGTCCCGTTGGTGATCATCGCGATCGGCACCGCCGAGCAGGCCCGCGCCGCACTGCCCGAACTGCTGGCCATGACGATCCATCCGATGGTCACCGCGGAGCGGATCGTGGTCTGCAAACGCGACGGGGTTCTGCTGCAGCGCCCGCCGGCCGTGCCGGCCATCGACAGCCACGGCCGCCCGCTGTGGCAGAAGCTGATGATCCACACCTCCGAGTCCACCCAACACGACGGCCAGCCCATCCACCGCGCCATCGTCGGGCAGTTGCGCCAGCACCGCGCCGCGATGGGGGCGACGGTGCTGCGCGGCGTCTGGGGCTTCCACGGCGACCAGGCCCCGCACGGTGACCGGTTCGTCCAGTGGGGCCGTCAGGTGCCGGTGACGACGACGATCATCGACACCCCGGAGAACATCGCGCGCAGTTTCGATCTCGTCGACGACCTCACCGCCGAGCACGGCCTGGTGACCTGCGAGACGGTCCCGGCACTGCTCGCACTCGGCGGCCCCCAGGTCCGCGGCGGTCTGGAGTTGGCGGTCTATCCCTGAGCGTCGCGGCTGTCGGCCAGCACCGTGAGCAACACCACCGCGTCGGCATCGGCGTGCAGTCCGTGTCGCTGCGGCGGGATGACCAGCAGGTCGCCGGCGTCACCGGCCCAGGTGTCCGCGCCGGCGGTCACCCGGACCCGTCCCTGCAGCACCTGCAGGGTCGCCTGTCCGGGGCTGTTGTGCTCGGCCAGTTCGGTTCCCGCCGTCATCGCGATCAGGGTCTGACGCAACATGTGGTCGTGGCCCCCGTGCACGGTGTGCGCCGAACGGCCGGCGCGCGAGGACCGCGCCGCCTCCAGGTGCTCCTCGGCGAGCCGCGTCAGCGAAATCCCGTCCATACCGTTCCTTTCGATCGTGCGATTCAGGCCAGCAGCAGCACGCCGCTCACCAGCAGTGCCACCACCTTGACCGCTTCAAACCCGACATAGACGACATGCGCGTTCGACCGGCCGGACTCGGCGACCGCCGGGTCGGCCAGCACCGCGTCGGAACGCCGGGTCAGCGCGGGGCGGACGGCGAGTACCTGGGCGCCGAGTGCCGCGACGGCCACCACCAGCGCCGCCGTCGCACCCTCGGGAGCCCGGCCGAGTACCACCGCCACCAGCGCAACGGCCGCCAGCACCACCTCGCAGATGTTCAGCGCCCGGAACACCAACCGCCCAATGCCCAAGCCGAGTGGGATTGTGATCCCGGGAGCGCGAAACTTCAGCGGCGCTTCCAGGAACGAGATCGCGAACACCATCCCGAGCCAGACGAAGATGGCCGCCACGGCCAGCGCCAGCCAGTGGTTCACAACCGCTCACCTCACCACGTCGGGGCAGCAACCACTGCGTGCCGCGACCGTCATTAAGGTACCCGCCATATCGCCGACGAATCAGGACCGGGAGGAAGTCATGGAAGTCCGCCGACTGAAGCTCATTGCCGCGATCCCGGTCGCCCTCATTGTGGCCGCACCGCTGGCCGGATGTGCGACGAAGCAGGTCGCCCAGGACGCCCCGCAGACGTCGTCCTCCGTCCCGACAAGCGCCGCCGCCACCCCGACGACGTCGGCGCCGCGCACCGTGAGGTGGACCTCGCTGCAGGCCGGTGACTGCCTGGCCGACGCCCCGCCGACCGATCCGGCGGTGGTCACCGTCACCCTCGTCGACTGCACCCAACCGCACCTGGCCGAGGCGTATCTGCGCGCCGACATCCCCGTCAACGAAGCCCTCAGCGATATCGCCGGCCCGCGGTGCGACGCCGGGTTCACCGCCTACACCGGCCGCCCGGCCACCGGAAGCAGGTACACCACCACCTACCTGATCGACTCCGACCAGGACCGCACCGATAACAACCCGTACCCGAGCACCGTCATCTGCCTGCTGCAGGACGTCCAGGGCAGCAGCCTGACCGGTTCGGCGAAGGCCGGACCCGGGTGATCCCGGCCCGGGATCGACTCTGCGCTCAGACCGGCTCCGGAGGCGAACCCACGATCTACACGCAGAGTCGATGCTCCCTGCGCAGAGTGACTCCGTTGGGCCCCAGCGCGCCGGTCGCCGCAGCGGCTACAGCCCGGTCAGATCGTCGGGAACGTCGACCGCGTACTGCTTGAGGACGTCCAACTCGACGACCTCGAGGGTGCGTTCGTGGGTGGCGGCCAGCACCACCGGTGCCCCGCAGCCGTCCTCATGGGCCCGCAGCCAGTTGCGCGCGGTGACACACCACCGGTCACCGGGAACGAGACCGGGGAACCGGTAGGCCGGCATCGGGGTGCCCAGATCGTTGCCGATGGAGCGCTGGTGTTCGAGGAACTCCGTGGTCACCACCGCGCAGATGGTGTGCAGGCCAACGTCCTGCGGACCGGTCGAGCAGCAGCCGTCGCGATGGAAGCCGGTCATCGGGTCGGTGCCGCACGGATCGAGCGGGCCTCCGAGCACGTTGCGATCCGCCACCCGACCAGTCCTACCAGATCTGCCGGGCTTACCGGGCCGACAGACCGAGGTCGGCGCTGAGGCAGTCAGCGGCGGCCAGTCCGGACAGGGCGACCATCGGCAATCCCCCACCCGGGTGGGCGCTGCCCGAGGCCAGGTACAGACCGGACAGGCCCGGCACCCGGTTCGGCGGACGTTTGAAGGCGGCGAATCGGTCGTTGCTGGCCGCACCGTAGATGGCGCCGCGGCTACCCGGGAAGGCCGCCGCCAACTCTGTCGGGCTGCGCCGCCAGACCAGCGCGTCACCGTCGGCCCACAGACCGGCGGCGTTAATCCGTTGCACCACAGCATCTTCCAGCGCCGACCAGACCTGTGCCGGCCGCGACCCGGTGGCCGGCTCGGCCGGGGCGTTGGCCATCACGAAGACCGGTTCGTCATCGGCCCAGCCAGATCGCCCGTGGCAGCGCTCCTGGGCGCAGAGGTAGACCGTCGGGGAGGCCGGCGGCCGGTCGCGGTCGACGATATCGGCGAACTCCGCGTCGTAGTCAGCCGGGAAGAGCACCTCGTGCGGCATCCGGTCGGCCCGGCGGCCGGCCCGCGCCACCGCGGTCCACCCTGACATCGAGGGCGCCGCCGCGGCGGGCAGGTGCCGGCGCGCATCCGGTAGGGCATCCTCGCGCAGCCAGCCGACATCGGCGTTGGCCACCACCGCCCGGCCGCGGCGCTGCCCACCGCCGG
>LFFF01000116.1 GCA_001510415.1 Actinobacteria bacterium casp-actino6
GACCGCGTGCCGCAGCGCAGCGCCCAGCAGGGCCGCGTCCACGTCGGCCAGGTCGGTGGCGGTGGCCGCTTCGGCCGTCGCGTCCGACAGCGCCTGCAGAATCTGGGCCAGGATCACCCCGGAGTTACCGCGGGCCCCGTCCGCCGCCCCCTGGGCCAGTGCGGCGGCCACATCGGCAACGTCCCCGGCCGGGGCGGCCGCCTCGACCCGAGCCAGCGCAGAACGCATGGTGAACAGCATGTTCGTGCCGGTGTCGGAGTCTGCGACGGGAAACACGTTCAGCCGGTTGATCTCATCGGCATGGGACAGCAGGTCCCCGACGGCGGCATGAGCCCAGTCGTGCAGGGCTGCTCCGTCCAGCCGCCGCTCCGCCATCACCGCCTCCGATCCTCGCCCGGCGTCAGCCTAGCCAGGGCGGGCGACAGCCGAATTCGATGCCACGCAGGGCGCCTTTTTGGCGTTCGGATCACCGCGCCGGTATCCTTGCAGGGTTGTCGGGTCACCCTGGCTTGGTTGCTGGCCCCGCTGATCAGATCTGAGGAGTTGTGACATGGCTGCCGTGTGCGATATCTGCGCTAAGGGCCCCGGGTTCGGCAAGTCGGTGTCGCACTCGCACCGCCGGACGAACCGGCGCTGGAACCCGAACATCCAGACAGTCCGCGCGGTGACCCACCCGGGTGGCAACAAGCAGCGGGTGAACGTCTGCACCTCCTGCCTCAAGGCCGGCAAGGTCGCCCGGGGCTGAGGCTGGGCTGAGCCCACCACGCTCAGGGCAGCCGCCAGTCCACCGGTTCAGCCCCCATCCCGGCCAGCAGTTCATTGGCCCGGCTGAACGGCCGCGATCCGAAGAACCCCCGGCTTGCCGACAGCGGCGAGGGGTGCGGCGACTCGATCGCCGCGCACCCGCTGTCGGCGAGCATCGGTTTGAGGGTCCCGGCGTCGCGGCCCCACAGGATCGCCACCATCGGAGCGTCGCGGGCCGCCAGGGCCCGGATGGCACATTCGGTGACCGCCTCCCAGCCCTTGCCCCGATGTGATGCAGGCAGCCCTGGCCGCACCGTGAGCACCCGGTTGAGCAGCATCACCCCGCGCCCGGACCATGGTGTGAGATCGCCGTTGGCCGGTTGCGGATGGCCCAGGTCGGCGCTGTACTCGGTGAAGATGTTGGCCAGGCTGCGCGGCAATGGCCGCACATCGGGGGCCACCGAGAAGCTCAGCCCCACCGCATGGCCGGGCGTCGGATAGGGGTCCTGCCCGACGATCAGCACTCGCACGTCGTCGAAGGGAAAGGTGAAGGCTCGCAGCACGTTCGGCCCGGCGGGCAGGTAGCGCTGCCCGGCTGCGACCTCGGCCCGCAGGAACTCACCCATCCGGGAGATCTGATCGGCTACCGGCGCCAGCGCCCGCGCCCAGCCGCCGTCGACGAGTTCGGTCAGGGGCCGCGGCGTCACGGGGTGTCAATCTAACGTGTGCGACGGGCGAGTCAGTCGAAGGACTGCCAGCCCGTCGGACCCGGCCACCGCTGCCCGTCCAGCAGAACCTCCGGCGCGCCGGTCCGCACCGCCCCGATGACCCGCCAGCCGTGCGGCGGATAGTCCGGGAAACAGGCCACCAGGGCATGGTCCTCACCGCCGCCGAGGACCAGCGACCACGGGTCCACCCCGGCCGCCGTGGCCGCCGGGGTCACCGCGTCGACATCCTCGAGCAGCGCCGCCCGGCGCAGATCCATCACCACCCCGGACGCGGCGGCGATATGGCCGAGGTCGGCGAGCAGCCCATCGGAAACATCGGTCATCGCCTGCGCCCCGGCCTCGGCGGCGGTTCGGCCCTGTCCGTAGGGCGGCTGCGGCACCAGATGGCGGGCGCGCAGATCGGCGAACCCGGCAATCCCGTTGCGCCACAAACCGAGCCCGGCTGCCGAGCGGCCGAGGTCACCGGCGAGCGCGATCAGAGATCCGGCCCGGGCACCGCTGCGCAGCACCGGGTCGCAGCCGCCCAGATCGCCCAGCGCCGTGACCGACACCACCCACTGCGGACTGGCGACCAGGTCTCCTCCGACGATCCCAGCGCCCACCTTGGCCGCCTCCACCCACATCCCGTCGGAGAGTTCGGCGACCCGTGCGGCCGAGGTCTCCGGCGGGGCGCCGAAGGCGACGACGAAGCCGGTGACACGGGCTCCCATCGACTCGATATCGGCGGCGTTCTGGGCGATCGCCTTACGGCCGACATCATGCGGAGCCGACCAGTCCAGCCGGAAGTGCCTTCCCTCGACAAGCATGTCGGTGCTGACCACCACCCGGCCGTCAGGCGCCTCCAGGACCGCGGCGTCGTCGCCTGGGCCCACCGATACCCCGGCCGGGCGACCCCGCCCGGCGGTCAGCCGGTCGATCACGGAAAACTCCCCGACCTGCTGGAGTGTGGGGTTGTCACGGTCTGCCACAGCCCGCTCCTCTCCCCCGGCCCTGCGGTAGGTTCGTTACCGCAGTTTAGGACGGGGACAGTGGACCGGGACAGTGGACATGTCCACGCCGACAGCAGAGGAGACGAGGTGCAGGGCGATCCGGCGGACGCTCCGGTCACCGATGGTCCCCCCCGCGCACTTCTGATCGCCGCGGTGCTGGTTCCGGTGGTGGCCATCGGTGTGGTGTTGGCGATGGCCGCCTCCCTGAGCACCCCGCCCGCACCGGTCGCCATCGCGGCCCTGCCGGCCGCGCAGGCCTCGACGCCGGAATGCCAGGGCCTGCTGGCCGCCCTGCCCGACCGACTCGGCGACTACCAGCGCGCGGCGACCGCCGATCCCACCCCGGCCGGGGCCGCGGCCTGGCGCGGGGACGGTGAGCCGGGAACCGAACCGGTCATCATGCGCTGCGGCCTGGACCGTCCGGCCGAGTTCGTCATCGGCGCTCCGATCCAGATGGTGGACCGGGTCTCCTGGTTCCGACTGGCCGACCCGGATACCCGGCGCAGCACCTGGGTGTGCGTGGACCGACCGGTGTATGTGGCACTCACCCTGCCGGACGGCTCGGGTCCGACGCCGATCCAGACGCTGTCGGAGGCCATCGAACGAACCCTGCCGGCAACGCCGATCCGGCCCGGCCAGCCCTGAGCGCTCAGCGCAGACCTGTGCCCCGGGCCAACGCGGTCTCCACCATGGTCCCGACCAGCGTCGGGTAGTCCACCCCGCTGGCGGCCCACATGCGGGGATACATCGAGATGGTGGTGAACCCGGGCATCGTGTTGATCTCGTTGATCACCGGGCCATCCTCGGTGAGGAAGAAGTCGACCCGGGCCAGTCCCTGGCAGTCCAGCGCGTCGAAGGTTCGGATGGCCAAGTCCTGCAACAGTTTCGCATCGGTATCGGGTAGCGCGGCGGGGACATCAAGTTCAGCGGCGTCATCGAGGTACTTGGTCTCGAAGTCATAGACGCCGACACCCGGAACCCGGATTTCACCGATGGTGCTGGCATTCACCGAGCCATCGGGAAACTCCAGCACGCCGCACTCGAGTTCCCGGCCGATGATCGCGGCCTCGATGATGACCTTGGGGTCGTGCCGACGGGCCTCGGCGATCGCGCCCGGCACATCGTCGGGACCGGTGACCCGGCTCACCCCGATCGATGAGCCACCGCGGGCCGGTTTGACGAACAACGGAAAGCCCAGCCGTTCGATGTCGGAGGCGGTCGGGGCGCTCTGATGCGGGCGCAGCACGGTGAAGTCGCCGATCGGAAGACCGGCGGCGGCCAGGATCTTCTTGGTGAACTCCTTGTCCATCCCGGCGGCGCTCGCGAACACGCCGGCGCCCACGTAGGGAAGCCCGGCCAGTTCCAGCAGCCCCTGAACGGTGCCGTCCTCGCCATAGGGGCCATGCAGGATCGGGAAAACCACGTCGATATCGGCCAGCACCTCGCCCACCCTGGACAGCGGGTTCTCCGAGCCGCCGACCACCTCGGGAAGGCGCCCGTCGGCGATGACCAGTTCCTCGGGATCGGCATCGGCGCGCAGCCAGGACCCGTCCCTGGCGATACCGACCGGCACCACGTCGAAACGGCTCGGGTCGAGGTGGCGCAGGATGCTGCCGGCCGATACGCAGGAGATCGCGTGTTCGGAGCTGCGTCCGCCGTAGACGACGGCGACACGGATCCGGGAGCCGGGGCGGGGAGTCACAAGCTAGAGAGGCTACAGCCCGCCGGTGCCCGGGGCGGAGTCGAGCGCGCCCAGAACGTCTGCAACCAGGTCGTCGGTGTCCTCGATACCCGCTGAGATGCGGGCGAACCCGCCGGGCACCGCGTCCCCCCATCGGGCCCGCCGATCGACCGAGGTGTGCAGACCCCCGAAACTGGTCGCCGCCACCAGTAGTTCACTGTGGTGAACCAGGGCATGAACGGCGTCGGGACCGTCGAGTTCGATCGAGACCAGGCCGCCGAACCGGCGCATCTGGGTGAGCGCGATCTCGTGGGCGGGGTCGCCCGGTAGCCCCGGATACCGCACCGACCGCACGTTCGGGTGGTCGTGCAGGGCGGTGGCCAGCGCCAGCGCATTCTGGCACTGCCGGTCGAATCGCAACCCGAAACTGCCGATGCTGCGCAGCAGCAGCCAGCCCTCAAGCGCGCCGAGGATAGGCCCGGCCAGCAGCCGTTCCCGTTCCAGTGCCGCCATCAATTCGGGTCGGCTGCCGGCCACGTACCCGGCGATCAGATCACTGTGTCCGGCAAGGGCTTTGGTGGCGCTGGCCACCACCAGATCCGCGCCCAGTGACAACGGCTGCTGACCGAGCGGAGTTGCGGTGGTGTTGTCCACGACAAGCCGGGCGTCCCGGCTGTGGCAGATCCCGGCGAGCCGATGCAGGTCGACGACATCCAGACCCGGATTGGTCGGTGTCTCGGCCAGCACCACATCGGCATCCCGCGCGGCGTCGCACATCTCGTCCGCCGTCGCCTCGCGCACCGTCACCCCCAACGGGGCCAGGCTCTCCGCGGCGTAACGGCGCACCTGGTAGTAGCCGTCGGCCGGCACCACCAGCACCGCACCGGGCCGGCAGAGCACCCGCAGTGCCGCGCTCACGGCCGCCATCCCGGAGCCGAAACACAACGCAGTGGTGGCCTCCTCCAACTGGGCCAGCGCGGCTTGGAGCCGGGTCCACACCGGATTGGAGTATCGGCCGTAGACGTGTTCCTCGGTGCCCTCGTCCGCGCAGAGGTGGAACGCCGAGGCCGGGACTGGGGTGTGGCCCACCGGCTGACCCGGAATCCCTTCGGTATCAGCCGCTTTCACGGTGCGGGTGGAATCCCCGTAGCGCTCCTTCATTCCGGCTTGGTGTTCATTCCGGCTTGGTGCTGCGGCCCAGCAGCAGGACGACGGCCTCGTCGACGAACAATCCCTTGTGACACACCCGGTACACCGCCTCGGTGAGCGGCATCTCGACGTCGTAGCTGGATGCCAGCGCCAGGATCGACGAACAGGAGGTGACCCCCTCGGCGACATGGCCGTGGGTGGCCGACTGGGCCTGCTCGAGGGTGTCCCCGCGGCCCAGGTGCACACCGAAGGTGCGGTTGCGGGAGTGCGACGAGGTGCAGGTCGCCACCAGGTCGCCCACCCCGGCGAGTCCGGCCAGCGTCGCGGTCTTGGCGCCCAGCGCCGTTCCCAGCCGGATGATCTCGGCCAGTCCGCGGGTGATGATCGCCGCCGCGGTGTTCTCCCCGAGGCCGACACCCGCCGCCATCCCACAGGCCAGCGCGATCACGTTCTTGCAGGCGCCACCGATCTCGGTTCCCACCACGTCGGAATTGGTGTACGGCCGTAGGTAGCCGGTGCTCAGCGCACGCTGCACCGCCACCGCACGGCCCGAGTCCGAGCAGGCCACCACGGTGGCGGCCGGTTGTTCGTCGGCGATCTCGTCGGCCAGGTTGGGCCCGGACACCACCGCCACCTGGCCCGCATCGACACCGGTGACCGCGACGATCACCTGGCTCATCCGCATCAGTGTGCCCAGTTCGATCCCCTTGGCCAGACTGACCAGGGTGGCCTCCTGCGCGATATGACCCCGCCAGGCCTGCAGGTTTCCCCGCAACGTCTGCGCCGGCACTCCGAGTAACACGGTGGTGACCCCGTCCAGAGCCTCTGCGGGGTCTGCCGTCGCCCTGATCGCGGCTGGCAGCACGATGTCGGGGAGGTACCCGCTGTTGGTGTGGGCACCATTGACCTCATCAGCGGTCTCCGGACGGCGCGCCCACAGCCGGACGTCATTGCCGGCGTCGGCCAGAACCTTGGCCAGCGCGGTACCCCAGGCGCCGGCCCCCATCACCGCCGCGGTCCCCAGCGAGTCGCCCATGGACTCAACCTAGTATCGGCGGCTGGCCGCGGCGGACCGGCCTGCAGATCGCTGGCAGGATGACGCCCATGAGTGGTGCCCCTGATGTCGGCTTGATCATCGCGGTCAAGCGTCTTGAGGTCGCCAAGTCCCGGCTGTCGGAACTGTTTTCCGCCCGGGACCGCGAACGCGTCGTCCTGGCGATGCTGATCGACACCATCACCGCGGCGCGGGCGGTCGAATCGATTGCATCGATCACTGTGGTGACCCCCGACGCGACTGCCGCCGCCGCTGCCCGCGATCTCGGGGCCGTCCCCGTGGACGATCCCACCCCGGCCGCACACCCTGACCCACTGAACAATGCCATCCGGGTTGCGAACGCGCGCCTGCGCATACCCAATGTCGCTGTCCTGCAGGGCGATCTGCCGGCGCTGCGATCCGTTGAGCTGAGTGCGGCGCTGGCCGCCGCCCGCGCTCAGCCACGCAGCTTCGTCGCCGACCGTCAAGGTAGCGGCACCTGCGCCCTGATCGCATTCGATGTGCCCCTCAACCCGATGTTCGGGACCGACTCCGCGCGACGCCACCGCCAGGACGGCGCGGTGGAGCTCACCGGGGACTGGCCCGGGCTGCGATGCGATATCGACACCCCGCAGGACCTTGCCGACGCGCACCTGCTGGGCCTCGGCCCGGCGACCGCCGAGATACTGGCCAGGCACTGATACCCCGGGGCGGGAAGTTCACCGAGTATTCGCCCGCAACCAACCGTGTCCGCACCCGATGGGGGAAGATGTGGACATGACCGAGACGGAGGCGGATTCCCGCCTATCAGAGAACGACGGCCGAATCGAGGACGGGGCACCGGAGGCCCCCCCGGCCGCCACCGCGGCCACCGTCGACAATCCGCTGCCGCAGGATCGCTACCTCAACCGGGAACTGAGCTGGCTGGACTTCAACGCCCGCGTACTGGCGCTGGCCGCCGATACCTCGTTGCCGCTGCTTGACCGGGCCAAGTTCCTGGCGATCTTCGCCTCCAATCTCGACGAGTTCTACATGGTGCGGGTTGCCGGTCTCAAGCGCCGCGACGAGATGGGACTCAAGGTCCGTTCCGCCGACGGGCTCACCCCGCGCGAGCAGCTCCGCCTGATCGGCGAGCGCACCCAGCAGTTGGCCATCCGCCACGCCCAGGTGTTCATGGAATCCGTCCGCCCCGCGCTGGCCGCCGAAGGCATCGAGTTCGTCCGCTGGAACGATCTTTCCGAGGCCGATCACCCGGCGTTGTCCAAGTACTTCAACGACCAGGTCTTCCCCGTCCTGACACCGCTGGCCGTCGACCCGGCCCACCCCTTCCCGTTCGTCAGCGGGCTCAGCCTCAACCTGGCCATCACGGTCAAATCCCCGGCCGACGGTGTCGAACACTTCGCCAGGGTGAAGGTCCCCGACAACGTCGACCGGTTCATCCGGCTCGACAGCACCACCGACGGGGTCGAGACCATCCGGTTCCTGCCGATGGAGGAACTCATCGGCGCATTCCTGCCGGCGCTGTTCCCCGGGATGGAGATCGTCGAGCGGCACGCCTTCCGAATCACCCGGAACGCCGATATGGACGTCGAGGACCGCGACGAGGATCTGCTGCAGGCCCTCGAGCGCGAACTGGCCCGGCGCCGTTTCGGCCCGCCGGTTCGCCTTGAGGTCTCCGGCAACATGAGCGAGTACATGCTGGGGCTGCTCCTGCGCGAACTCGACGTGGACCCCGGAGATGTGGTGCAGGTGCCCGGACTGCTGGACCTGAAATCGCTGTGGCAGGTTTATGCCGTCGACCGGCCGGCCCTCAAAGAGCGGCCATTCGTCCCCACCACCCATCCTGCCTTCGCCGACCGCGAGGGCAAGAGCATCTTCGCCACCCTGCGCGAAGGCGATGTGCTGGTGCATCACCCCTACGAGTCGTTCTCGACCAGTGTGCAGCGCTTCATCGAACAGGCTGCCGCCGACCCGGATGTGTTGGCCATCAAGCAGACCCTCTACCGGACCTCCGGTGACTCGCCGATCGTCAACGCCCTGATCGAGGCCGCCGACGCCGGTAAGCAGGTGGTGGCGCTGGTGGAACTGAAGGCACGTTTCGACGAGCAGGCAAACATCAAATGGGCCCGCGCTTTGGAAGATGCCGGCGTTCATGTCGTCTACGGCCTGGTCGGGTTGAAGACGCACTGCAAGACCTGTCTGGTGGTGCGCCGGGAAGGCTCGGCTATCCGCCGCTACTGCCATATCGGGACGGGTAACTACAACCCGAAAACCGCTCGCCTGTATGAGGATGTCGGCCTGCTCACCGCTTCACCCGATATCGGGGCGGACCTGACCGATCTGTTCAACTCGCTGACCGGTTACTCCCGCAAGGTGGGCTACCGCAATCTGCTGGTCGCCCCGGAAGGTATCCGCAAGGGCATCCTGGACCGTATCGAGCGTGAGGTTGAGGCGCACGGCCAAAACGGCCAGGGCCGAATCCGGGTGAAGGCCAACGCGATCGTCGACGAGCAGATCATCGACGGCCTCTACCGTGCCTCGCAGGCCGGGGTGCGCGTCGAGGTCGTGGTCCGCGGCATCTGCGCACTGCGTCCCGGGGTGGAGGGATTCTCGGAGAACGTCTCAGTGCGGTCCATCCTCGGTGAGTTCCTCGAGCACTCCCGGGTCATGCACTTCCGCGCGATCGACGAGTGCTGGATCGGCAGCGCAGACATGATGCACCGCAATCTCGACCGGCGGGTGGAGGTCATGGCGCAGGTCAAGGACCGCCGGCTCAGCGGGTATCTGGACGAGGTGTTCGACTCGGCGATGAACCCGGCTACCCGCTGCTGGGAGTTGGGTCCGGACGGACGCTGGACCGCCTCACCACAGGCCGGCCGCGAGGTACGCGACCATCAGGTCTGGTTGATGGACAGGCACCGGTCCTCCTGAGGTGGCGTCGGCAAAGACTAAGGCCGGCAAGCAGGTAGCGGCCGCGGGCGCAGTGCTGTGGCGTCCCGACGAGGTATCCGGCCAGCCGCTGATCGCGGTGATACACCGGCCGCGCTACGACGACTGGTCCCTCCCCAAGGGGAAGCTGGACGCCGGGGAGACGGAGCCGGTGGCCGCTGCGCGGGAGATCCTTGAGGAGACCGGCCAGGTCGCGTATCTGGGCCGACGCCTCGGCATGGTCAGTTACCCGATCCCGTCCGGCACCAAGATCGTTCGCTACTGGGCGGCTCGCGCCACCGGCGGCGAATTCACCCCGGGCCCGGAAGCCGACGACATGATCTGGTTGCCCGTCACCGACGCCAAGAAGCGGCTCAGCTACTCGCTGGACCGAAAGATGCTGGCGAGGTTCACCAAGAAGCCGGCCGACACCCAGACGGTGTTGATCGTGCGGCATGGCACCGCGGGCCGCAAAGCGCGGTACAAGGGCGACGACTGCCAGCGGCCGTTGGACAAGAAGGGCAGAGCCCAAGCGGAATCGCTAGTGCCGCAACTGCTGGCCTTCGGCGGGGACAGCATCTACGCCGCTGAGAAGCTCCGGTGTGTGCAGACCGTCGAGCCGACGGCCCGCAGGCTGGATGTGCCGATTGCCGTGGAGGCCACGCTGACGGCGGATTCCTACGCGGACGATCCCAAACGGGCGCACAAGAGGGTTCTGGCCATCGCCGCACAGGGCGGCACTCCGGTGATCTGCACGCAGGGCGAGGTGATTCCGTCCCTGATCGACTGGTGGTGCAAGCGTGACAGCGTCAAACCGGATAAGTCCCGAAATCGCAAGGGCAGTACCTGGGTGCTGTCGCTGGCGCAGGGACGGCTGATCGCCGCCGACCATCTGCCCAGCCCGCTGGCTTCCCTATCGCGGTCCTGAAACGCGAATACGCCGCGAACCTTTCGGCCCGCGGCGTATTCGCGATCAGGTTTTAGCGACGGCCCTTCTTGGCCGGGGCCTTCTTGGCGACGACCTTCTTCACGGCGGCCTTCTTGACGACCGCCTTCTTGACCGGGGCCTTTTTCGCGGGAGCCTTCTTGACGACGGCCTTGCGGACCGGAGCCTTCTTGGCAACAACCTTCTTCACGGCGGCCTTCTTGACAACCGCCTTCTTGACCGGAGCCTTCTTGGCAACAACCTTCTTCACGGCGGCCTTCTTGACAACCGCCTTCTTGACCGGAGCCTTCTTGACCGG
>LFFF01000117.1 GCA_001510415.1 Actinobacteria bacterium casp-actino6
AATGAAGGGCGAGAGCGGCTCGCCCTGCTCCGCCGCTGTGATCACCTCAAGTGCCGCTAGATCCCGGGGGCTTGCGGAGACATCGAATGGGTGTGAGTGCCAGTCGCCCAAATACCCGAGCCGAGCATCTCCCGCCCGGACGCTATCGACCGCCGCCCGTCCGATATCGCCCTCGAGCCGGAACCGATTCTTTGACGCATTGTCACCCTTGAGTTCCAGGGCTTGCGTAATCCAGGGGTAATCGTCCGACTGAACTCCCACCAAAATGCCACCCGTTTCGTACGGGTGAGCATCATCGGCCAACGCGACGAGCTCCCGGTACGCGGTCTCAGTCATCAGAACTTTCGACTTCAAACGACACCCATCCCCGACTGTCAAATGGCGCCTCGACCGTCTCGAGCACGTCGACGATCTCATCCGGGAGCTCTAGAGCCCCAGAGAGTAAATCGATGACAACGCGAGCTGCGAGCGACGCAACAGAGAGAACCGATACCGGAGAGGCGTTCGCCGTCGGGGCCGAACACCCTAGCTCGAAGCCAATCAAGTCGTCATCTCCTATCGGTATCGTGGGGAAAGCGCCAGGTTTATTCCAGCGATGAAAGATCGGCATCACCCCCTCCCGCTGACGGCGTACGCGCGAAATGCGCCCACCCCGATAGAGGGCCGCAGACACAAGACTGGTTGCATTCAGGCTTGCGACTCGGGAAACGAGATCCGTGAACAAGGCGGCACCGGTTGCGTCGATTGCGACGTCAGCGTCGTTGATCAGCTCAGCGATCCGACCGGGATCATTTGCCTCTTCGCGTACCGCATCGACCCCTGTCCAGACGGCGTCCTGAGATAGCGCGAGTCGCACCACATCAACCTTGGCGCGACCTACGTCTGAACGAGACCCGGTGTGTCGCACCACGTTTCCGGGACGGAGGATGTCGCCGTCAACCAGACGGAGCGAGCCAAGGCCCGAGGCCGAGAGCGCGACTGCGAGTGTGGAGCCGATCGCACCGACGCCAAACAGGCAGACACGTTTATCTCGTAAGACCGCCTGGGCTGGTCCTGACCGGAGCGTCAGAGTCTTGACGTCGGATTCGGCCAACTCGATGGCGAACAAGTCCGTGCCGGTGCTAACGCGTCGAAAGACGAGAAGTAGGGCGTTTCTCGCGCCGTGAATGCGCCAAACGAGTAGAGCCAGCGCGAGCTCTCGTTCCCCGGACTCGATCGGCCCCAAAACACGCAGATCGAGGTCACGCAACTGCTCGGCCGTTAGAGCTGCGCGAAACTCGTCAAAGGAACGTGGTGGATGTAGTATGTCGTCTCGCGTATAAGCGCGGCCGCCTATGTCGGTGTCGGATTGTTGAAGTAGCGCGAGGAGGTGATCTGGTAACCGGGAAAGCCTGACAACCCGTCCTCCATGACGGGGTTGTCCGCGCATCGGAAATATCGCACCGTCATCGGGCGCCGGACCAACCAGCCCATCAAGATCGACGAGCCCAAGGCCCTTCTTTGACCTGAAATAGAGGTGAGCGTCGAGCGGGCGAGGCTGATCGGGGAAACCGCGCTGCGCATCAGTGCACCATTCTTCAATCCTGTTCAGTACGCCTTCGAAGGTGACCCACTCCATGGACTCATCGCCGGGAATCCACAGGCATACGTCGCCCGTCCCAGTGACGTGCTCGAGATCGAGACCTTCCACGTAGCAAGCTGGCCAGCGATACGGCCAGCCATCCCGAAACATCAGTCGCATCTCACCTGCGCCTGTAAGCGCGCCGAAGCTGGCGGGAGCGGGCCCGCGCCAATCGCGCAAGTCATCGTCCGATGGTTCATATCCGTGAGCGATCAGTTCCGTGTGGAATCGCTCCAATGACGCCTGATCAAGCGTCTCGACCGCCGCCATAACCGCGCGCCTCCCTCGGACCACGACTCCGAACACTCGAGATCGGGGCGACTTCGTTTCCCTCGTCGTCGCAGCCGTCAGGCAACGGAAAACACCACCCCCGCGGGTTCTCGCCGAGGATCCGGCGCCAGATCGCAGCCGCCTCGCACACATCCGTGAGGGCATTCGCCGCCGCCGCATCAGCGGCGATCTGAGCGAATTCGCCGGCAGCCCTAGTGAGTTCGGGACCAGACGGTGGAGGAGCGAAGGGCGTCTGCGAGGCCGGATCTAAGACTATGCTCGTGTCGCTGCCCGCGAGTTCAGCGGCAATGCGACCAAGAAGATCAGCGATGAAGAGATCCCAGTCATCGGTACGGGCGACGCCGCTCTTGGCCGCCCAGTAAGCTAGGAGTTCGAAGTACAGTCCCCCAGGCTTCTCATCACCAAGTGCCGTGTCGCGAATCTGCCGTATCAGCCTCACAGCCGGTACGTAGGCGCCTCGTTCAGCGATTTCGACATCACCATTCAGGTCGGTGGTTAGGTCACCGAGCCGCTCGGGGTCGGTCAAAACCCATCGAACCGACGAGTTCAAGTCCGACCACAAACCGAGATCCCTGTTCGGGATACCCCAGCGCCCATCCCAGCGCACCGCGGGAACGGCGTCGACGGCCAGCTCCAGTCCGGCCTCGCTGAACGCTACTTTGATCGAGCGACGAGGTGGGTCGTACTCCAATCGGGCGTCACCGAAATGGCCTTTCAACACGTCAGTAATCTGGTCAAAGACCGTTCTCGGTTCCGCTGCCACATCCAAGCTTGTCAGCTTGCAGAAGACATCCACATCCCGCCCGGGATGAATCCCCGTGTGGCGGGAATAGGACCCGATGAGGACGGTGTCTATTCCCCACTCCCTGAGTAGAGCATCCGATTCGAGGACCCCGCGCACCTCCACATGGCATCGTTGCGCGAACAGACGGCGCGGACGTCCGATATCGACCCGTGTTGTTGCTTCGAGGAACTGAGTGCCCAACATGTCGATCAGCCTCCCAGCAGCTTCTCGTACTCCCCGAATTCGATGGCTGGCACGGTAGCAACGCGTTGAAGTGCAGCTGTGAGCCTCAGTGCAAAGAAGGCTAAAGCGTGGGTCCGATCGACGAATTTGATCGGGCCATCATCTACCTTCGAGAACGCTCCGTCGTGGGCAACGCAGCCGATATCGAGAGCGCCCGGGAGCGTAAGTTCATTCAATGCGGTGCGAAACGCCTCACCCATAGGTGGGGTCCAAGAGCTGGCCGTCGCAACGATTCCCGCGAGGATGTCAAAGTGGGGACGCGGAACTTCGACGCCCCCTGCGTGTGGAATCGGTGCCGCAGTGCGTACGAGATTTCGAACAGACGCTGCCTTGGCGGCAGCCTCGCCAATCGTGGTCTTCGATATCTCTTGCTTGACCTCAAGCACCGCATAGACGCTTTCGGCAAACAGGACCTTCGTATCTCCCAGCTCCAACAGCATCGGCGTGTACTGCCGGTCGTAGATCGCGATGTCGATCTGCTCGCTGATGCCACCCTTTGAGTCGACGACGAACGCGTGATCAACTCGGTAGCGAGCGGGGAGAAAACCCCGCAGCATGCCGATCCAGTTCAACTCTCTGGCGACGCCCTTGGTCGGCCCATGCGCAACAGCAAATCGGCTTAGTTGGAGGTCAGCCTCAAGGCGTCCCTGCAGTTGCCGAAACATGTCTGCGGTCGACGATGTGGTCACAGTGCCCCCGCTCCGTGTCCAATAGCACGGAAGATTAGCGGAAGTCTAACTGCGAAGCTACCTCACCGGGCCCAGGACGCGGTCTGTGTATTCGTTGGCGAAGGTGCCGCGGGGGTCGAGGCGTTTGCGGGCGCGCTGGTAGGCGTCCCATTCGGGGTAGAGCGGGGCGAGGCTGCGGTGGGTTTGGAAGTGCAGCTTGCCCCAGTGGGGGCGGCCTTCGTAGTCGTTCATGATGGTTTCGACGGCTTCGAAGTAGGGCTGGAATTCCTGGTGCTTGAGCATGTGGACGGCGATTGAGGTGGTGGGGCGGCCGTAGGCGGTGCTGAGCGGGATGTCGTCGGGGGCAACCCAGCGCATTTCGATGGGCATGACGACGCCGAAGCCGGAGCGATCGATGAGGTTGCGGACGCGCTCGAAGGCTTCGCGGGCGTGCTCGCTGGGGATGAAGTATTCCATCTCGTAGAAGCGGATTTTTCGCTCCGAGGTGAAGACCTTGTAGGAGCGTTCCACGTATTCGCCGCGCGCGCCCTCGAGGGCGCTGCGGAGCTTCATGCGGACGCCGGGGACGCGGAGCAGTTTGGTTGCCTGCGCCATGTAGCGGTGGCCGACGACTTCGTCGTTGACGAACTCGCGCCAGCGTGGGAGCGGCTCGGCCTCGGCGGTGGTGCGGTTGTTGCGCTTGGTGAGGGCGTTATCGGAGCCGGGGTACCAGAAGAACTCGAAGTGCTCGTTGTCGGCGAGGAAGCCGTCCATTTTGTCGAAGAGGACCTGCGCGTCCATCAGGATCTCCTGCGCGCGGAGGTTGAAGGCGGGCTCTACCTCGAGGGTGACGGTGGAGATGAGGCCGGCGGCGCCGACGCCGACGCGGGCGGCCTGGAAGAGTTCGCGCTCGTTGTCCATGGAGCAGTCGACGATGTCGCCGTCACCGGTGATGACGCGCAGCCCTTGGATCTGGGTGGCGAGGCCGCCGACGTCCTTGCCGGTGCCGTGGGTGGCGGTGGAGACCGCGCCGGAGATCGACTGGTAGGCGACGTCGCCGAGGTTGGTCAGGGAGTAGCCGAGGTCCCAGAGCTGTGGGTTCAGCTCCTTGAGCCGGATGCCGGACTGGACGGTGACGTAGTGCCGTTCCGGGTCGTGGTCGGTGGTGCTCTCGACGATGCGGTTGTACTCGGTGAGATCGAGCAGGTGGCCGTCGGTGAGGGCGATCGAGGTGAAGGAGTGGCCGGAGCCGACGGCCTTGACCCGTTCGCCCCGAGCAACGGCGCGGCGCACGACCGCGACCATTTCCTCTTCGCTGCGCGGCTTGTGGATCCGCAGCGGTGCGGCGGATTGGTTCCCCGCCCAGTTCGTCCAGCGTGCTCGAGTCTGCTCAGCCATCGTTTGCCCCCTCCGTGGACTGGCGAGCATCGCACGCGCGGACCGCGACTGCGAGAGGATGCCCCGCGGGAGGACTAGCGGGAGGTAACGGCGGCGCCTGCGGCCTCGCTCGAACCGCTCGATGATCGGGGATGCGACAGCGAGCGACCGCCGCGGTCTGCCGGTTGCCGGCGTGCCGTACGGCGCCTTTGTCTGGCTCGCGTCCCGCGACGCGGGTTGGTTCTAGCGCGGACGCCAGACTGCTGCGGGGGCCACACCCCCGCGTTTCGCTACAGGCCCGAGAAGGACCGCGGCCCTACTCGACGAAGATGTCGACGGAGGGGCGGACTTCGGCGCAGGCGGCGATGGCGGCGTGCACCTTGTGGTTCTTGAACGCCTCGATCAGCTCGCCGTCGACGGCGTCGTGGTCGTCGATCGCGACGTAGGCCTCCTGGCGGAGCTGGTAGTCGAAGCGGGGGGCCCACTTGCGGGATCCGAGGCGGGCGGTGTTGGAGCAGTTGTCGACCATGTACGAGACGCCACGGGCGTGCATGTACGGGTTGAGCGAGTCGACGGCTTCGATGACGGACTCGTTGGCGATCTCCGAGTAGGGGTGGCCGTGGTCCATGAGGACGTCGATCTGGGCCATCATCGTGGCGACGTAGACGCCGGCGGTGAAGGGGTCGAGCGGGATCTGGTCCTCGACGCGGCCGGAGCGCACGCCCTGGCCGGTCTTCCACATCTCGGTCTGGTCGATGTTGCCCATCGGCTGCCGCTTCAGGCGGTCACCGGCGAGGTTGACACTGCGGATCTCGTTGCCCGAGGACACCTCGTCGTAGATCTCTTCGAGGATGGTGCGGGAGGACGGGTACGAGGCGGCGTAGGCGCGCTCGAAGACGGGGCGCTCGTCGGCGCCGAGCTGGTCGTAGACGGCCTTGATGCCCTGCTTGGAGATGGTCCTGGAGATGGGGCCGGTGATCGCCTCGGTCGAGTGGGCGAAGGCGTCGTCGTGGGACATGCCTTCCTCGATGTAGCGGCGGTAGAGGCTCTCGGCGATGCCGTGGACGGCGCCGAGGAGGATGCCACGCTCACCGAAGATGTCGGACTTGAACTCCGACTCGAGCGTGGTCTGGAAGGTGTAGGGCGAGCCAAGCGCGACTGACCAGCCGAGCGCCTGGTCGGTGGCCTTGCCGTCGAGGTCCTGCTGGACGGCGAAGGAGGCGTTGATGCCCGCGCCGTTGACCTGCTCACCCTGGACGTAGAGGCGGCGGACGGAGGGGCCCATGCCCTTGGGGCAGACGCCGACGACGTTGACGTTGTCCGGGAACTTGTCGCCGACGTTCATGAGGTGGCCGAGCAGGTAGCCGTGCGAGAGGCCGAGCGTGGCGCCCGGCTTGAGGGCGGCGAAGACCTGCGGGTAGAGCTCGGACTGGGCGGCGTCGGAGATGAGCAGCAGCACCATGTCCGATTCGCGGATGACATCGAACATCTCGCCGAGAGTGCCATTCGCGGCGGTGAAGTCCTCGGCCTCGGCGAGCGCGACGGAGGACGAGCCCTCGCGCAGCCCGATCTTGACCTTGATGTCTGTGCCGACGAGGGAGTCGCGGAGGTTCATCGCCTGCGCGGGGCCCTGCGAGCCCCAGCCGATGACGCCGATCTGGGAGATGCCCTCGAAGGCCTTCGGCAGCAGCTCAAAGAGGTTGCGCCCACCTCGAATGATCTGTTCGCTGACGCCGCCGCCGAGGTCGAGTGTTTCGACCGGGAAGACCTTCGATTCAAAGCTCAGTGCTAGCGGCATGGCGTACTCCTCGGACGATCGTGTCGGCACGGCGCGCGACGAAACTGGGGACCAGGGTGCGCGCGGGTCACATGAGTATCCCGGGCGGGGCCATTCGGTCCAACCCTCCGTCTTACCGGACAGCGCGGCGCATGCCTCAGCGAGGGTCGAATACGCGCCTGAGCGCCGCGAGACCGCGCTGGCGGAGCTGGCGAACGGCCTGCGGTGAGCGGTCGATCTGGAGCCCGATCTGGTCGTACGAGAGGTCGTGGAGGTAGCGGAGCGTCAGTACCTCGCGCTGGCCATCGGGCAGATCGGCGAGGGCCGCGCGCACGGCCTCGGCGTCGGCGTTCAGCTCGACGATCTCGGCCGGGGAGGTGCTGACGCGGTCGTCGGCAGGTTCCGGGGCAGCATCCAGCGGGATCGCGGGACGGCGGCGGCGGAACTCGTCCATCGCGCGGTGATGGGCGATGCGGAGGAGCCAGCCATCGAACCGCCCCGGCTCGCGGAGCGCGGGCAGGCTCTTCCAGGCGGAGAGGAATGTCTCCGCGGTCGCGTCCTCGGTCGCACCGGGATCGCGCAGGATGGCGCCGATGTAGCGGTGGACGGTGTCCACGCGGAGGCGGAACAGTTCGCCGAAGGCGGCGCGATCACCCCGCTGGGCGCGCACCACGAACAACTCGAGGTCAGCCACGCCAGCGGTGGGACCGTCGTCGAAGCGCGGCGCGGGCGCCCCGACCATTAGCTCGCCCCCGTTGACCACGAGATGGTGATTTCGAGGGTGGCGTCCTGTCGCTCGACCTCGAACCGCGCGTTGGTACCTCCCGAGATGAAGCGGACGCGGATCTCGGAGCCGGCGGACTCCTCGACGATTGCCTGCCAACCAGTGGCCTTCGTCACGCTGACCACGGTGAGCTGGCCGGAGCCGTAGGCGAAGGTGACGGAGCCGGCCGCCCCGACGCTCCGGACATAGGTGGCTGGAACGGCCGGGATTGTCTGCTCGCTGTTCGTCCCCGGCGCGGGGCTCGACGTGGGTGCTGGTGTCGCTGTACCGCCGGGCGTCCCGGTCTTCGTCGGTGACGGCGACGGTGTCTTCACGGGCGTCGCCGAGGCGGTCGCGGAGGGATGGTCATCGTCCTCGGGGTCGTGTTCGACCTCGGACGTGGCCGTCGGCTGGGCGGTGCTCGCCGCGGCGGCGGCCGTCGGTGTGGCGGACGCGGTGCCGCGGACTGCCGTTGGCTGTGCGGTCAGCGCCGCGAGCGGGGTGGCGGTCGCGTCGTGATCGTCGTCGTCGTCCTCGTGCTCGCGTCGCACGCCCTCGGCGCGCTCGCTGGTGGTGCGGATCGAGGCGACGGTCTCATGGAAGTCGTCGTCGTCGATGTCCTCGTGATCGTCGAGGCGGAGGATCAGGCGCTGCAGGGTGTCGACAACACCGGCCAGTTGCTCGGCGGTGAGCCCTCGCAAGGCCTGATCGTCGTCGTCGATCTGTGCGAGCAGCCGCCGCGCCTCATCGCGGAGCTGGAGAATCTCCTCGGCGCTGAGGTCGTCGTCATCGAGTGCAGCGATGGTCGTCAATGAGAGTGTGTTCACCTGCGCGAGGACTTCCGCGCTGGCGCTGGTCCCGGAGCGGAACGTGCCGCTGAGTACGAGCGCACCGACCACGATCACTGCTGCGCCGGCGATCGCGATCTGGCGCAGCGGGTTGCCGCTGAAGAGGCCGCCCCAACCGTGCAACACACCGCCGAACGCACCACGCAAGAATCCGGGGCGCGGATCGCGTCCCGGATTGTCCTGCGGCCCCAGGTGCCCCTCGATCGCTTGCCAGATCGCGGAACGATCGGCGTCGGGGACCTCGGTCCACGCATCGCGGAGTCCGCGGATGACGCGGTCGAGGTCAGGCGGATCGCCCGGCTCGCGCGGGGGGAACGGTGGTTCGGTCATCTCATCGCACTTCTCTGCCCAATGGCATCGTCTCGGGATCGTGCCGTGCCGTCACGCGGGTGCTCGCGCGCGGCTCGGTTTGGTGGGGAAGTAGAGGACCCGGAAAATCACGCCGCCGACGAGCAGCGCCGCCGTCGCGACGTAAAGCGCCTGCGCGCCGATGGTCCCCGAGTCGGTGCCGGACACGACGCCGTGGACCAGTCCAACGAGGAACGTGCCGAAGGCCGTGGTGTGGATCACCCGCCAGACGGTGTAGTTGATGCGGCGCTGGAGCCAACTGGAGAGCGCGAGCAGGGCGACGCCCCAGGTGGCGATAGCGCCGAGCGCGACGGCTCCGGGCATGTATGCCGACGACCCCGGGACCAAGGCGCTCCGCCACGACATGTCGACGTAGGGATCACCGACGATCGCGGCGATGTGGAAGCCAAGCGCGATCACCGCGGCGAGCGTCCACTGCTGGTGCAGCTCGAGCACTGTCTTTCGGTTGATCACCCCGTCGAGCCCTCGTGCGCTGATCATCAGGCCGAGGACCATCGAGGCCCAGAGCGCGACGTAGGCGACGAACCCGGTCGCGCGCGACGTCCACCATTGCAGCGGCGCCTCGGTGTCCCACAGCGCGAAGAACGCCGGCAGTGCGCGCGTGGCGGCAATGGCGATCACGGCGAGCGCAACGATCGTGGCCGGGCGCAGCTTCGAGGAGGTCATCGGAGGTAGCGCTCCATCCCCGGGGTCATCGTGGCGCCGCCCTGGCCGTCGATCAGCAGCACGTCAGCGTCGTAGGCCGCGAGCGCGCCGATCGCGAGCGTCGCGTCCGCGAGCATCGCCGTCGCCAGCGCGTCCGCGACCATCGCGGTCGGTGCGACGACGGTCGCGAGGACGTGCGGGCCCTCGGCCGGTCGCCCGGTCGCCGGCGCGACGATGTCATGCATGCGGCCGAGCGGCGTGTCCCACGCGCGGCGTGTCGTCGAGGAGGTGGCGACCGCGCCCACCTCGATGCCGACGGTGTACCCGGTGAACCCGACGGCGATCGGCTCTTCGCGGCACAGGCCGGGGCGACCGCCGGCGACGATGTCGCCCCCGGCATCGACGAGCCAGCGCGTCGCGCCGCAGTCCGCGAGATGGCGTCCGACGAGGTCGGCGGTCCAGCCCTTCGCGATCCCACCGAGGTCGATGGTGCCGGCGCCGAGCAACCAGGCGCGGTCGCCGTCGACGGCGACTTCGACGTCGCTCTGGGGCGCCGGGCCGGCGCAGCCGGTCAGGGCCTCGAACGTGCGGTCGTAGCCGGAGGCGATGACCGCGTCGCCCACGGCGACATCGAACGCGCCGCCGGTGCGCTCTTGCACCAGCAACGCGGCGCGAACGATCGCGGCGAGCGAGGTGTCGGTCACCAACCGCGCCGCGTTGAGCCTCGAGAGCAGCGAGTGAGCGCGGAAGCGGGAGCAGCGCTGCTCCTCGAGTTCGACGAGTGCAGGGACGGCGGCGAGCGTTTCGCGGTCGACGCCGTCAGCGCCGATCCACCAGGCCGTGCCCATCGCGCGGAACTCGAGGACCTCGTTGTAGGTGTGGCGCGCAGTCGCCACGGCGGAGGAGGGCGGCGTGAACGTCGTCATCAGGAAGCCTTGGTGGTGGGCGTCGGCGGAGGCGGTGCCGGTGGCGGCGGTGGAGCGGGAGCGGCGGCCACGGGTGGGGGTGGGGCAGGCGGAGCCACGACCGGCGG
>LFFF01000118.1 GCA_001510415.1 Actinobacteria bacterium casp-actino6
GGCGATTCAACAGGTCACCGAATGGATCAGCGCGCCGGGATCAGTGCTGATCGGCCCGACGGCGCGCCACGTCGACGTGCTCGGCGGGTTGTTGGCTCGCGTGGGTACTGGCGGCAATCTGGTCAATGACGGGCACCTGGCGGCTCTGGCGATCGAGCATCGCGGGACGGTCGTCAGCTATGACAGTGACTTCGGCAGGTTCGAGGGCGTCACCTGGGCGACGCCGGACGCCCTTCTTGTCTGACGTGTGCGCGTTTCGGTTCCGGAGTCCACGTCCGGGAAGAACCGGGTCCATCTCGACATCGCGGTCAACGACTTGGAGCCCGCCGCCGAGTGGCGCGCGGAATTGGTGGCGACCCGAGTCGACGGTCCCTGCGGTGACTCACTCGGGGACTTCATCGTGCTGTGCGATCCCGAGGGGGAACGAGTTCTGCGTCGTCACCGGCTGATCGGTGCGCGATTCGGCCGCTAGGCTCTGTGGTGCGCCCCGGCATGGGGTGGGGGGCGGTAGCTCAGTTGGTTAGAGCCGCGGACTCATAATCCGCTGGTCGTCGGTTCAAGTCCGACCCGCCCTACTAGTTCCTGCTAGATCCGGTTTCTTCCTAGTGATACGCCTCTTGGCGCCCCGGGTCATCGTTTATTCATCGTTTATGTCCACGGAAAAGCTCTTGTAGAGCCGATCTGCTCGGTCGCGACCGGCGATCGCGGGAACAAGAGCGATCTGCCCGGACTTCGGGCTCGATAACGGTCCGATCGAAGTGTCGGTGCTCTAGTGCCAGGGAGACTTGCCCCTGGTCGACCAGCTGCAGCAACGCCATCACGGTGAACGTCTTGGTCACGCTGGCTGCGATGGGAGTCCAGTCGCGACTGCAAGCGGGCACAAGAGGCTCGGCGAGTTGAGCTCGGGCTGGGGGAGACACCGGCGCCGGAGCCTCGGCGACCGGCGCAGCGCAACCCACTGCCAGCAAGGCTGCAAGCGCCGCCGCAACGAGCCGTATCGGACGACCGTAGCAGTCGACGATGACGGTTGCGGCACGTCAGGAGCATGCTTCCCACGCGATTAGCAGGCACGACGCCCTCAAACGTCTAACCTGACGCCATGGCGGTGAACTCGAAGGTTTCGCGCTCCTGGCTCCTCGTCAACGCCTCCCGCGAGCCTGATCTCGATGGGGTGCTCGCGCAGACCAAAGCCGACGAGGTGATTCTGGACCTGGAAGACGCCGTCGCTCCCAACGAGAAGGAGGCGGCCCGCGACCGCGTCGTGGACTTCCTCAACTCCGGAGCCCGGGCATGGGTCCGGATCAACGACGCTTCCAGCGATTTCTGGTCCGCGGACTGTCGGGCCTTGGCTGATTGCCCTGGCATGAAGGGTGTGGTGCTGGCCAAGACTGAAGGCGGCAATCACATGTGGGACACCGCAAACCGGCTCGGCGGCAAGGTGCCAGTGATCGCGCTGATCGAGACAGCACGCGGGTTATCCCGCGCCCAGGACATCGCCGCGGCACGCCCCTGCTTCCGAATCGCGTTTGGGGTCAACGACTTCACGTTGGATATCGGCGTAGAGCAGGATCCGTTGGCTCTGGCCTACCCGCGTTCCCAGCTCGTCGTGGCCTCGCGTGCGGCACACATCCCGGGTCCCATCGACGGGCCGACCCGCGACCCCGACCAACTCGCCGACGGCGTAGCGCTGACCCGACGGATGGGGATGACGGGCAAGCTCGCGCTGCGTTCGTCTGACTCCGAGACCATCAACATCGGGCTGAGCCCGTCTGATTCGGACATCACATGGGCGCAAGAGTTCGTCGAACAGTTCAACAGCCGTGGCGGGAAACCCAAGGACGGCAGCGACTTACCGCGATTGAACCGCGCCAGGATCATTCTGAAGAAGGCCCGGCAACTCCGGCTGATATCTCATCGATGACCACCCCGCCGTCGACCAGGCTCACTTGGTTAGGGGCGACGCCGGGCGTGTCCACCTGGCTAAGGACCTGCGAACGGCAGTAGTGCCACCTCGCGGGCGTTCTTGATCGCCATTGCCACCTGGCGCTGTTGCTGAACGGTTAGCCCGGTGACGCGCCTGGATCTGATCTTGCCTCGCTCGGAGATGAACGTCCGCAGCAGTGCGGTGTCTTTGTAGTCGACCGTCGTGATGCCGAGCTTGGTGAGGGGGTTGGCCTTCTTGCGCGGCGGATCGGCTGCGGGTGGTCGCCGGGACGGCTTGCTTCTGCCTGCCATCGCCGGTTACCAACTCGCCTTGCGAATACCGGGCAACTCGCCGCGGTGTGCCATTTCCCGGACCCGGACGCGGGACAGGCCGAACTTGCGCAGATGACCGCGGGGCCGACCGTCGACGGCGTCACGATTGCGGAGCCGCACAGCGCTGGAATCCCGCGGCAGCCGTTGCAGCGCCGACTGGGCGGCGACGCGCTCGCCGACAGTGCTCGATGGGCGCCGGATAGTGTCCTTCAGTTCGGCGCGGCGTTCGGCGTAACGCGCCACCATGGCGCGGCGCTGTTCGTTCTTGACGATCTTGGATTTCTTGGCCATCTCAGCGCTCCTCGCGGAAGTCGACATGCCGGCGGATGATCGGGTCGTACTTCTTGAGCACCAACCGGTCGGGATCGTTGCGCCGGTTCTTGCGGGTGACATACGTGTAACCGGTGCCGGCGGTGGAGCGAAGCTTCACCACCGGACGAATCTCGGTGCTCGCCATCAGATCCTCTGCCCCGCGGCCCGCAGCCGGGCAACGACGGCTTCGATTCCGTCGCGGTCGATCACCTTGATGCCCTTGGTGCTGACCCGCAGCGTGATGTTGCGCCCCTGTGACGGCAAGAAGTAGGTCTTGCGCTGGATGTTGGGGTTCCAGCGCCGGCGGGTACGACGATGCGAGTGCGACACCGAGTTGCCGAAACTCGGTGAACGCCCGGTCACCTGACAGTGCGCGGACACGGAGCCCCCTTCACGTTGAGATAAATGACAATCGTTTTCAACAAGCCTTCACCGGCAAGGTACCGTGACGGACGGCTAGATGAAAATCGTTTTCAATACGAAGGTGGCAAATGCGTACACCGGTAGTCCTTGTCACCGGCCAGGGTGACAGCGACCGAGTGGCGGGCACCCTGATGGGCACCCCCGGCACGCTGGTCGTCGGGCACGAATACGACGGGCAGGTGGTGCGGCGCTGGGTCAGCATGATGCGCGACGGTGAGTTGTCGACCAGTCAATGGCCGTTGGAGTTGACCAATGGCTGCGTCTGCTGCACGACCCGCAACGACCTGCTGGTACTGCTGCGCAGGCTGCACCGTCGCGACGACGTGACGCGCATCGTCGTGCTGCTGGCACCGTGGTCGGAACCCGAACCCGTCTGCGTGGCGATCAACGAGGTGCCGGTTCACGTCGGACACGGCTACATCGACGGCCCGGCCGGACGTGACGTCCGCATCGACGCAGTGGTCGCAACAGTTGACTCCGACGATTGGTTGCACCAGGCGGTCGGTTCCGACGAACTCGACGATGGCCGGACCGTCGCCCAGGTCGTCGTGGGCCAGGCGGAATTCGCCGACCTGCTGGTGCTCAACCAGCCTGATACCACCACGCTGTCGGTTCTTCGGCGGCTGGCGCCACTGGCCCGCATCACCGTCGGCGTCGACCGGGTCGAGCAGGCACTGGCACACCTCGACCCGCACACGCGCCGCGGCAGGCGACGCGACCCGCACGACCCCCTGCTGGCCGGCCAACCACCACTGGATCCCGCCGGCGAGGTCACGCTGATGGAGTTCACCGCACGGCGGCCCTTTCACCCTCAGCGCCTGCACGCCGCCGTCGACATGCTGCTCGACGGTGTCGTGCGGACCCGAGGCCGGGCGTTCGTCGCCAACCGGCTCGACGACGTCATGTGGATCGAGTCAGCCGGTGGCGGCGTACTCGTCGAGAACGCCGGAACATGGCTGGCGGCAATGGAATCCAACGAGCTGGCCCGCACCGACCCCGAGCGGCGTGCACTGGCGGCGATGGGGTGGGACGACCGATTCGGCGACCGCCACATATCCATGGCGGTGCTGGTCTGCGGTGCGCAACCCGATGAGATCGACAGCGCCCTGCGGGGCGCGCTCCTCACCGATCACGAACTGGCCCTGCCCAGCGAATGGTCGCAGTACCCAGACCCGTTCGGCGACTGGCACGCCGACCCCTGCGACGAGTTGCCCGACATTCGCGATGAACTCACCGCGCGACCCAACCACCACCGAGACGAGGAACGATGAGACCTGACCCCATGGCCGTGGTGAAGATCAACGCAATCGAGGTGCCGCCGGGCGCTGGACCGGAACTGGAGAAGCGGTTCGCCCACCGTGCCCACGCAGTCGACAACCAGCCGGGGTTTCTCGGTTTCCAGTTGCTGCGTCCGGTGAAGGGCGAGGACCGCTACTTCGTGGTCACCCAGTGGGAGTCCGAGGAGGCGTTCGAGGCCTGGGCGTCCGGGCCGGCGATCGCCGCCCACGCCGGCGAGCGGGCTAACCCGGTGTCCACCGGCGCTTCGCTGCTGGAGTTCGAGGTAGTGATGGACGTTGCCAGCGCCGACGGCAAAAAATAGGTCCACGGAAGGGTCGTCGGAGGCCCGATCAGGTGGGCAGCGGCCGGGCCGGTTGGGAACAGGGAAGATTCAGTCGGATATTGGCCCTATAACGGGCCCGTTGGTAAGTCCCGTGGATTCACTCGGGCGTTTCGCGGCTGTGCTGCAGCGCGACAAGGAAGATGTGTGCCACGTGCTCGTCGGCGAGTCGATAGACGGAAGTGCGGCCAATGCGTTCTACATCCACCAAGCCGGCCGTCCGCAAAGTGCGAAGATGCTGCGAGGCCAACGGTTGGGAGATGCCGAGTGCCTCGACCAAGGCGCTGACGGTGTGGCCCTCGACAGAGAGCAGGTCGATGATTGCCGCCCGCACCGGTGATGCGAGGGCGGCAAACATCTCGGTCACCCGCCGGTACCTGAGGTCGAGGCTGTCGGCTCCGGACCCATCTATCGGGGCTGACCCGCCTTCGGTCATGCCCATCCAGGATGAGTCACCGCTGACGATCAGTGCTCGTCATAGTGATCCCCGTGTGGCGCGTGCCGGTGCGCGCCGTGGAGGTAGTCGACGTGATCCTCATGCGCGATGGCCTCATGTCCGCAACCGTCCCCATGGGTGTGGTCGTGAACCTCGGCGGTGACGTGAGCGCTCACCGTGTGCTCGTCGTAGTGGTCTCCGTGCAGGTGATGCGCATGGCCATCGTGAAGGTAGTCGACGTGGCCTTCGTGCTCCACCGCGACGTGGCCACAGGACGGCCCGTGGTCATGGTCGTGATCGGAGTGTGTCGAGTGGGCGGTCATGGGATGTTCCTTTCTGGTCGTGATCCCATAATTGCATGCGCATATGTTTATGACAAGTCGAGCCCGGCCGGCGCTGCTATCCTTAATGACAACGATTATCAATAAGGATTAAGCCTGTAGTTCCCTTCGACCGACAGAGACGAACCGTGAAGCCGGATTGCGCACTGACCATATGTAGAGGGTGTTGCTGCGGCACCGATGACCCGAAACGGGCCGCCGCCCGCTTGGAGTATCTGCGCCAACGGCTTAACTCGGTGCAAGTGCGCACAAGTGATTGCCTGGGGCCATGTGACCGCAGAGACGTGATCGTCGTCCATCCGCACGCTCGCCGCCGCCAACAGGGCCAAGGCCCGGTTTGGCTGGCGAGGATGCACACCAAGCCCGCCATGGACGAATTGATCGGCTGGTTGGAGGCCGGCGGTCCGGGCCAGGCCCTCATGCCGGTTGAATTGACCTACAACGCATTCCGGCCACCATCTCGGCGCAAACGCTCTCGCCGGGTCGGCTAGAACCACCTCAACCGCGCGACGGAGGTCCATTCGTCGCAATCACGTCAGTCACTAACCCTTTGGAGGAGATATGAAACCGGGAATCCATCCCGACTATGGATATGTCGTCTTCCGCGACAAAAGCGCGGACTTCGCCTTCCTCACCCGCTCGACGGCCACCTCGAGCCAGACGATCGAGTGGTCCGATGGCAACACCTACCCGGTGATCGACGTCGAGATCTCCAGCGCGAGCCATCCTTTCTATACGGGTCGGCAGAAGGTTCTCGACACCGCGGGCCGGGTGGCGCGGTTCGAGCAGCGCTATGGGAAAAGGGCGCCCCGCTGATCCCCGCCAGCTCGGCGCGGCGGGTCCACCGGCCCTGATACTCCGCGGTTAGCCCGGGCCTGCATGCGCCCCGCCATCAAAGTCGGTCTCTCGACGGCTTCGGTCTACCCGCTGCGCGCCGAGGCCGCCTTTGTCTACGCCGCCGAACTGGGATACGACGGCATCGAGCTGATGGTGTGGGCTGAACCGTTGAGCCAGAACGTGGTTGCGGTAGCGGAACTCTCGCGCCGGTACGGGGTCCCGGTGCTCTCGGTGCACGCGCCCTGCCTGCTGATCTCACAGCGCGTCTGGGGATCCGATCCGATCGCCAAACTCGAGATGAGCGTGGCCGCCGCCGAACGTCTTGGCGCCGCCACGGTGGTTGTGCATCCGCCGTTTCGCTGGCAGCGCCGCTACGCGGAGGGGTTCTCCGATCAGGTGGCGCGGTTGGAGCAAAGGGGCGACGTGCTGGTGGCGGTGGAGAACATGTTCCCCTTCCGCGCCGACCGGTTCTTCGGTTCAGGGACTCCTTCGATCGAGCGGATGCGCCGACGTGGCGGGCAACCCGGAGTGGCGGTCTCGGCGTTCGCCCCGTCCTACGACCCGCTTGACGGTGGCCATAGGCACTACACGCTGGACCTGTCGCATACCGCAACCGCCGGCACCGACGCGTTGGACATGGCCCGAAGGATGGGGACTGGCCTGACGCATCTGCACCTGTGCGACGGCACCGGTGCTGCCACTGACGAGCACCTGGTGCCCGGTCGTGGAACCCAGCCCGCCGTGGAGATCTGCAACATGTTGGCGGACAGCAACTTTGGCGGGCAGGTGATCCTTGAGGTCAGCACCTCAGGAGCGCGCAGTGCCAACGAGCGACGAGCGCTATTGGCCGAGTCGCTGCAGTTCGCGCGCACCCACTTGTTGCGTTGACCGGCATGGCCGGAGGGCCAGCGGCAACGGTCTGCGGTTCAGGGGAAGTCGCCTCGCCGTGTTGGCACCAAGGCCATCGGCACGGTACATTACTAATGAAAATCGTTTTCATTAAGGAGTGGCGTGATGCGCCTGGCGATAACAGTGCTGGCGGCCTTGGTTCCTGTAGTCCTGGCGTCCGCTGGTTGCGGCACCCGCTCGGACCGCCCGCCGGCCGCTGAGGGTGATCAGCGGGCCGCAGGCGCCGAGCAGCCGCTGATCGTGACCAACTTCTATCCGGTCCAGTGGCTGGCGCAGGAGCTCGTCGGCGACCAGGCGTCGGTGATCTCGCTGACGCCGGAAGGCACCGAGCCCCACGACTTGGCCCTCGACGCCAAGGCCCGCAAGGAGCTCGACAAGGCTGATGTTGTTCTCTACCTGGGTGCGGACTTCCAGCCCGACGTGCAGCGGGCGGTCGACCAACTCGGGGCCGGCGCCGCGGCCGAGGACCTGCTCACCGCCCCCGGTGTGGAACTGCTGACCGCCGGCGACATCGGCAAGGAGACACTGGCCGGCGGTAAGGATCCGCACGTGTGGCTGTCGCCGGTGGAGATGATTGCGATGGCCGACGCGGCCGCGGGCACCATCGAGACGGCGCTGCCGCAGCTGGCACCGACGGTCGAGTCCAATTTGGCGCAATTACGGACAAGCCTCGAGGGTCTCGATGCCCGGTACCGCACGGAGTTGACCAACTGCGACACGCGAGTGCTGGTCACCAGTCATGCGGCCTTCGGCTATCTCGCCGACGCCTACGGCCTGCAACAGGTCCCGATCGCCGGGGTCACCCCGGAAGACGAGCCGGACCCCAAGACGCTGCAGTCCATCGCCGAAATCGCCCGGCAGGACAACGTCAAGACGGTCTTCTTCGAAGATGCTCTGCCGAGCGATCTTTCCCAGACGGTGGCCGATGAGATCGGCGCGCAGGTCAGCCTGCTGTCGGCGCTGGAGTTCGACCCGCGAGCCTCGATAGGCCCCGACGAGAACTACCTGAGTGTGATGGACGGCAACCTCGACCGGATCGCGAAGGGCCTGGGGTGCCGGGCATCGTGATTCCCGGTGGCGCGGGATCGTCCCCCCGAGCCCCGGTCGAACACATCCGGCGTCTGAAGCTGATCGTGCGGTCGGTGCGTCACCTCGACGAGGACGCTCCGATCCTGGTTCAGCAACTGGCCTGCAGCGAACCCGGCTGCCCCCCAGTGGAAACCGTCATCGCCGACCTCGGCCCGCCGCGGCGAGCCTGGAAGTTCGCCAAGCCGGCCGCCGAGATCGGCCATGAGGAACTCAGCACCGCACTCAACGATCACCCAGGAGGAATCGACCATGACGACCACGACTGACCAGCGGGTACCGGTGACGGTGATCACCGGCTTCCTGGGTGCCGGGAAGACGACGCTGGTGAACCGGATCCTGCGCGAGGAGCACGGGAAGCGGATCGCGGTGATCGAGAACGAGTTCGGCGAGGTGGGAATCGACGACGCGCTCGTCCTCGACGCCGAGGAGGAGATCTTCGAGATGAACAACGGGTGTATCTGTTGCACCGTCCGCGGCGACCTGATCCGAATCCTGTCGGCGTTGATGCGCCGCCGCGACCGATTTGACCAGATCCTCATCGAGACAACGGGTCTGGCCGATCCCGCCCCGGTGGCTCAGACCTTCTTCGTCGATGACGAGATCCGCGATCAGCTGCGGCTGGACGCGATCGTGACGGTCGTCGATGCGGCGCACGTGCTGGACCACCTCGACGAGGTCAAACCGGAGGGCATCGAGAACGAAGCCGTCGAACAGGTCGCCTTCGCCGACCGGATGATCCTCAATAAAGTCGACCTGGTCGCCCCTGACCGGTTAGCCGAGGTCGAGGGGCGGCTGCGGGCGATCAATGTCGCCGCCGACATCGTCCGAGCCGAGAACGCCAACGTCGACTTGGACTTCATTTTGGATGTGGGCGCCTTCGATCTGCAGCGGGTGCTGGCCGAGGACCCGGCGTTCCTCGAGCAGACCGATCACCAGCACGACCAGAGTGTGACGTCGGTGAGCATCAAGGTGGACGGCGAAGTGGTGGTCGACCGCCTCAACGCCTGGCTGGGGGAGTTGCTGTCGACCAAGGGCGTCGACATCTTCCGCAGCAAGGGCATCCTTGCCATCGCCGGGGAGGAAAATCAGTACGTCTTCCAGGGCGTGCATATGCTCTTCGACGGCACCGAAGGTCGACCCTGGCCCGCAGACGAAACACGCACCAACAGAATGGTTTTCATCGGCCGCAACCTCGACCGAACCGAACTCGAGACAGGCTTTCTGGCCTGCCTGGAGCCGGTGACGTGAGCTCCGCGCCGGTGACCGCCCGAGATTGGCGGGTCGAGGTGGACGACGGGGTCGTGGCGCTGTCGGCGGCGGAGGACGGCCGCGTCGCCGTTGCGGGAGCGGAGGGCTCATTGAGCCTGCTCTCCGCCGAGGGCGAGTTGCAGTGCCGCCAGGTGGTGTCGACGGGGTGCCTGGCGACGGCGTGGTCCCCGGACGGGGACCACCTCGCCCTCGGAACCCTCGACGGCGTGCTGATCCTCGATCGCGCGGGCACGATGATCGCCGAGCAACGGGGCGGGTGGTGCTCCTCGGTTGCGTGGAGTCCCGACGGGACTCGCCTTGCCTCCGGAGTCGGCCGGAGCGTCGTCGTCCTGGATGCCGCCGGGACAGAGATCTACAGCGGCGAGCGTGCGAGCACCGTGACGGCGGTGGCGTGGGTGAACCGTCGGGTCGCCTCGGCCGCCTATGGAGGCGTGCACCTTCACCACGCCTCTAAGACCGCCCCCCGCGACCAAATGCCCTTCACTGGTTCGCTGCTGGCGCTGTCGGTGAGCCCCGACCGCAAGTGGATTGCCACCGGCAACCAGGATGCGACGCTGCACGTGTGGCGACTGGGCCGAAGTGGCGACGAACTGTCAATGTCGGGCTATCCCAGGAAGATCACCGCCTTGGCGTTCAGCCCGGACTCCACGATGTTGGCCTCGGGAGGTGGGAGCGACGTGACGGTGTGGGACTTCACCGGCCGCGGGCCACGCGGATCCACACCGCGGGTGCTGCGCGGTCACGAGGAGGCGGTGGTTGCCCTTGCCTGGGCGTCTCGCGGCGGCTTGGTCGCCGGGGCGGCCTCCGACGGCAGCGTCGCGGTGTGGCACCCGGCCCGGGCGCG
>LFFF01000119.1 GCA_001510415.1 Actinobacteria bacterium casp-actino6
GCAGGAGTACGCGCGGCATCTCTATGCGCGGATGGGAACGGCATCGCGTGCATCGCTGCGATTCGACGTCGAGGAGCGCACCACCGGTGCGTCGGCCGCATCGGACAATCCGTGGTCATCGGCGGCGCTGTGTCTGGATTCATCCTGGACCGAATTGACCAGCGGCGGATGGTTGACCAATCAGACCCGAATGTGGCTCGCCTCGCACTGGAATGTCCGGGAGGGCCTGGGCTGGCGCGACGGCGAGGATCTGATGTACCGGCACCTGCTGGACGGCTCGCGCGCCGCCAACAGACTGGGCTGGCAGTGGACCGTCGGCGCGCTCACCGGCAAGGCGTACGGGTTCTCCCGCTGGCAGGTCCAGAAGCGGGCACCGGGCATGTGTGCCCGCTGCCCACTGCAGCAGCGGTGCCCGATCGAGGACTGGCCGCCGGCCCAGGAGCGCGAACCACGGGCGCTGCCCGATCCGCGGTTGAGGCGCGATGACGATCTCGAAGTGACGGCCGGGCCCACGGCCACCCGAGGATCGGGGGACCCCGAGGCGGTCTGGATGACCGCGGAAAGCCTGGGTGATCGCGACCCGGCCGCCGCCGCACATCCGGGCTTGCCGGTGGTGTTCGTGTTCGACGAGCCACTGCTGCGCCGGTTGCGGCTCTCCGGGAACAGGGTGGTCTTTTTGGCGCAGTCGCTTGCCGAACTCGCGACGCGCCGGGAGGTGCACCTGTGGCGGGGCAGTCCGGTCGCGGTACTGCAGGGCACGCCCCTGGCGGCCACCTTCGCGCCCGTCCCGGGGTGGCGGTCCAGGGCCGCCCGACTCGACGTGGTCGCGCTGCATCCCTGGCCGTGGCTCCGGCGGCCATCAACCGGGTCTGTCGCGTCGTACTCGGCATGGCGCAAGGCCCACACGTAATTTCACCCTGAGGTTTCACCCCGAGGAAGGCACCACCTGATGATGACCGAAACGACCGCCCAGAAACTCGGTCGCCTCGTGCTCGGAACGTTGATGACCCTCGCCGGGATCGGGCACCTGAGTTTCGCGCGCGAGGAGTTCCGGGCGCAGGTACCTGACTGGGTGCCGGTGCCGCCCGATGTCACGGTGCTGGCCTCCGGCGCGGTCGAGATCGCCCTCGGTTTGGCGATGATTCTGGTGACCAAGCGGCGGGCGGTGGTCGGGCTGCTGCTGGCCGCGTTCTTCGTGGCGATCTTCCCCGGCAACATCGCCCAATGGGTCGACCACCGCGACGCCTTCGGCCTCGACAGCGATCGTGCGCGATTCGTCCGGCTGTTCTTTCAGCCGGTGCTCATCGCCTGGGCGTTGTGGTCGACGGGGGCCTGGCGAATGTTGCGCCGTCGGCCGTGAACCGTGATTCAGCGCCCGTCGAAAAGCTGCACGCCGGTATCGGAGCAGGCGGATTTGAGGCGCTTGTCCCGAGTCCACAACTGCGCGCCGGGCACGAGGGCCACCGCTGCCATCAGGTGAACGTCGACAGCACTCAAACCGCGGCCCCACAGCCGGCGCTGGTCGGTGAGGTGCAGGATCTCGTCATGGCCGACGCTCGGAAACTGACGCAGGTTGGCGAGCAGACCCAGCACGACATCACGCCTCCGGATTGAGCCGAGCGCCATCTCCTCCACGATCAGCGGGTGGCAGCCGACTCGATCCAAGCCCAGCAGTTCGACGAGTTGGGGCTCAGCGCTGTGCAGATGGTCGATCCACAGCGCGGTGTCGACCAGGATCATCCGGCCCGTGGACGCCGGCGGGGACCCGATGTTGCGGACTTGTCGGTGCCGCCGAGGGCGGCCAGTCGGTGGGCGCTCTCGATACGGATCAGCGCCTGTAACCCTTGCCGCAGCAGGGCGGCGTTTTCGGTGATGCCGGTCAATTCGGCTGCCTTGGCGAGCAACTCGTCGTCGATCGTGACCGTAGTCCGCATGGCGCACCTCCAACTGCATCATTTGATGCGTTTTTAGATGCTATCAGGGGACGCTGGGGAATGACGGGTCCGGTGCGCGCGAACCGGCGCATCCGCGGGTAATTTGTCCAACCGGGATTCCGCAATCCGATCTGAGGTGGCGCGTGCTGTCTTATGTCAGTCGGTGGCCGATGGCGCTGCGGGTTGCGATGAGTTCCGCGATCGTCGTGCTGGCCGGGTTGGCCGCCGGCGATATCGGTGCCGGTCTCGTCGCCACCCTCGGGGTGTTCACCGCCAACTACGGAAGTGACCGGCCGCACCGCAACCGGGGTGCGCAACTGGCGGTGATCGCGGTCGCGTTGGCTGCGGCGGTGACGATCGGGGCCTGGGCGGCCACGGTGACGATCTGGGTCGCAGTCGTCGCGGTCTCGGTGATCGCGGTGTTCGCGGTCTGGTTGTGTGCGGCGTTGTCGGTGGGTCCGCCGGGTGCCTACATGTTCGTCGTGGTGTGCGCGGCCGGCGCAGGGATTTCGGCATCGCACCGGCCCGCCTGGCAGATCGGCCTGCTGGTGCTCGCCGGCGGCGCGATCGGCTGGATCGGCCAGATGAGCGGGGTGCTGATGGCCCCGCGCGGACCGGAGAAGGCTGCCGTGGCGGCCGCGGGGCAGGCCGTCGCCGGCTATCTCGACACGGTCGGCACGTCCGATTCGACCGTCGCCCGACGGCGTGCCGCCACGGCGTTGTCCCGAGCCTGGGCGGTGCTGGTCGATTACCAGCCGCGCTCGGCGCCGGGCGGTCGGCTACGCGGGTTGCGGGAAGCCAACCATGCGTTGCACGTTCTGTTCACCGACGGAATGACCGCGGTCGGGCAGGGCCGGGCGGTATCCGCCGATGCCGCGGCGATCGCCCGCGCGATCGCCAACCAGGAACTCGATCCCGGCGTGGTCGCGAATCGTGATCCGGGCCGAGCCCCGTTGCGGAGGCCCCCCACCGTGACCCTGCTGAACCGGGCGATCCGACCGGGTGCGCAGACCCGGTGGGTGATGACGCGCGTCGGCATCGCCGCGCCGGTGGCGGGTGGCGCCGCCGGGATGCTCGGCATGGGCCACGTGTACTGGGCGATGGGCGCGGCCGTGCTGATGCTGCACCAGGGCGCCCACCGGGCCGCCACCGTCAAGCGCGGCGCGCAACGCGTGCTCGGCACGGTCGTCGGACTGGGGCTGGCCGCGGCCATCCTCAGCGCTCACCCGCAGGGACTGTGGCTGGTGCTGGTGGTCGCAGCGCTGCAGTTCGCCATCGAACTGGTCGTGGTCAGGAACTACGGGCTGGCAACGGTATTCATCACCGGCATCGCGCTGACCATCGCCGCCGCGGGCGGCCGGACCGACGTCGGGGTTCTCATGCTCGACCGAGGCGCGGACACCGCGATCGGGTGCGGTGTCGGACTGGCGGTCTACCTACTCGCGGTGCGCCGCCAGGAGGCCCACCGGATCGATGAATCGGTCGTCTCCGCACTCGAGGGCACCATCGCCGCCACCCGGTTCCTGGCCCGCGGGGACGCCGATTCGCTGGCCTCCCGGGCAGCGCGACGTGACCTGCAGGACCGAATCTTCGACCTTGCCGAGGCCGAGGAGGCCGCCCGTCACGGGTCGGGCAGGGATCGGGCCGCCGCGACCCGACTGGCCCCGATCGCGGCGGCCGCCGAGCATCTCGGCTATGCGACGGTCGCCGCATGCTGGGACGCCGAACAGCGGGGCGACAGCGTATTCGGCACCGCTGACCCCGAGTCCTATCTTGATGTGCTGCAGAAGATTTCCGAATCCGCCCGTACATCGACGGTTCCGCCGGTCGCTGAGGAATTGCCCCCGTTCGCCGCACCCGAGGTGCGGTTGTTGTCCCGCGCCCTGTCGGAGCGCCGGTAGCCCCGTCAGAAAAAGGTGCGCACCACCTCCACGACGCGGCCGCTGTCGTCGATGACCGGGATCATCGGCCATTTGTCGAAAACCGTGCAGGGATGAGAAATCCCGAATTCCAGCCAGGTGCCGACATCGACCGAATCTTGCGCGCCGGGCGGCAGGGCCAGGAACGCATGCTGGTCGTTGAGTTTGAACACCTCGCATCCGGCAAGGCCATCCGATGACCATCCCGCCGCCGTCCTGACTTGCCTCGGCACCGGCAGGCTCTGATCGAAGGAGACGTCCCGGCGGCCCATGGTGAGCAGGGCCAGGCCGGGCTCCGGACGGGAACAGACCTGCGCCCAGACACTCAGGGCAGCCTTGAATCCCCCTGCGGCGGAACCGGGTCTGGTCAGCGGGGAGGTGTCCCGGTACAGCCCGTCATCGTGTGTCAGGTAGCAGCCACTGCGCAGCACGGTGCGCCAATCCCCGGCCAGCAGATCGGCGACCAGGTCGAAGTGCGTGCTGCCGCCCGCGGAGACGATGACGTCATCGGTTTCGCATCGGCCGGCCAGGTGTTGGGCGGTCTGTCGTAGCCGCATCAGGTAGTCGGTGACGACGGCCACCCCGGGCCCCGACACGTCATGACCCAGCGCGGCCTCGTAGCCCGCGACACCCACCAGGCTCAGCCGGGGGCTGGCCAGCACGGCAGCGGCCACCTCGTCGGCGCCGCCCAGGTCACGGCATCCGGTGCGCGCGCCGGGGGCGCCGAGTTCGACGCAGACCTGCACGGCCCGCTGCGCCCCGGCGGCCTCCAGGGCGTCGGTCATGAGCCTCACCCCGCGAACCGAATCGACCCAGCAGGTCAGCCGGAAACGCGGGTCGGCGTCGAGTTCGGCTGCCAGCCAGGCCAATCCGGCCGGGTCCACCAACTCGTTGGCCAGGATCACCTCGCGCACTCCGAAGGTGCGGAACATCCTGACCTGGCTGATGGTGGCCAGCGTCACCGCACAGGCTCCGGCGGCGACCTGCTTTGCCAGCAACTGCGGAGCCATATGGGTCTTCGCGTGCGGAGCCAGGCCCACCCCATGGCGCGCGCACCAGTCGGCCATCACCGCCAGGTTGTGCTCCAGGGCCCCGCCGTCGAGGACACACAGCGGACCCAGCGGTCCGGCGGCGAACAGGTCCGGGCGCTCGGCGCAGATCTGGGCCGGCGTCCGGCCCGCCCAGGCCGCAGGCAGGCCCTTGAACCGAACGTCGACCGGCTGCAGGTTCAGTGCCGCCACCGCATCGGTGTCAAACGACATCATCGACAACAGCGAACCACGGGACTGTCCGGACGGGGGCGGATATCGTCGCGCCATGGGCACACCGGAATTCGACATCGTCATCGAGGGTGGCCGGGTGATCGACCCGGAGACCGGGTTGGACGCGACGCGGTCGGTCGGCATCCGGGGCGGGTCGGTGGCGGCGATCTCCGATGGCGAACTCGCCGGCGAGCAGGTTCTCGACGCCCGGGGGCACGTCGTGACGCCCGGGTTCATCGACTTGCACTGTCACACCCAGTCACTGCCCGGCGACCGGATCCAGGCGTTCGACGGGGTGACCACGACGCTGGAACTCGAGTCCGGAATCCTGCCGGTCGCCGACTGGTACGCCCAGCAGGCGCGCGCCGGCCGCGCCATCAACTACGGCACCTCGGCATCGTGGAGCTTCGCCCGGATCGCCGAGTTGAACCCGCAGATGGGCGATCCCCAACCCAGCATCGCGTATTTCCAGGAGGCCTACCGCTATTCGGATTGGCAGCACGCGGTCGCGACCCGCGAACAGATCGAGCGGATCCTCGGCCGGCTGGAGCAGGGCCTGGCCGAGGGCGCACTGGGCATCGGGATCAACAACGGTTACGTCCCGGCGGCGGGCGTGCATGAGATGTCACTGGTGGCGGATCTGGCCGCCCGGCACGATGTGCCCACCTTCACCCACATTCAGTTCATGTCCAATATCGACCCGGCCAGTTCCCAGGAGGCCTATCTGCGGCTGATCGCCTACGCGGCGACCTCCGGTGCGCATATGCACATCTGCCATCTCAACAGCACCAGCCTGCGCGATATCGAGCGCTGCGCGCAGTTGATCTCGGTCGCCCAGCAGCACGGCCTGAAGATCACCGTCGAGGCCTACCCGTACGGCGCGGCCTCCACCGTGGTGGGGGCGGCCTTCCTGGCCGACCCGTGCTACTGCGAGCGCACCGGCTCCACCTGGTCGGACATCGTGCTCAACGCCACCGGGCAGGCGGTACGTGACGAAGCCGAACTTCGTCAGGTCCAGAAAGACGAACCGGGACAGCCCATCATCTGGCACTTCCTGTCCCCGGAGACCGACCCGGATGACCAGCGCCTGCTGGACCTGTCGGTGCTCTATCCGGGCGGTGCCATCGCCTCCGACGCCATGCCGTGGGAGCGTCCCGGCCACGTCCTGGTGGAGGGTGATGTGTGGCCGCTGCCCACCGACGCGGTGGCGCACCCGCGCAGCGCCGGGACCTTCGCCCGGTTCTTCGCGCGGTATGTCACCGGGCGGCGGCTGATCGACCTGCCCGACGCCGTCGCGAAATGCACGCTCATCCCGGCCCAAATCCTCTCCAGCGCAACGGCAACGGCGGCCCGCAAGGGCCGGCTTCAGGTGGGTGCCGACGCCGATATCGCGGTCTTCGACGTCGACGCCTTCGAGGATCGGGCCACCTTCGCCGAGCCGACCCACCCCTCGGCGGGGATGGCGCATCTGCTTGTCGGCGGTGTCCCGCTGATCCGCGACGGGGCTCTGGACACCACCGTGCGGGCGGGTGCCCCGGTACGGGGAACGCTGGCCGGCACCACCTGAGGGCAGCCGGACCGGCGGTTGGTCAGCCGATGCTGTCGACCGCGCCGGCGGCCTTGCTCTGGAACTCCGGCGGCAACGGGATGTAGCCGACCTTGTTGAGGTCGGTCTGGCCGACGGTGACCGCCGATTGCAGGAAGGCTTTGACGGCTTCGCCGGTGCCGCCGTCGGGGTATCGGGAGCAGACGATCGCATAGCCGGCCAGGATGATCGGATAGCCGAACTTCGCGGTCGGCTGGAACGCCGGGGTCAGGTCGAGCACGAGGTTGTTGCCTTCGCCGGTGACCGTGACGGGGGCGATGGATGTGCCGGCCCAGTCGGTGCCGATATGGGTGATTCCGGCGGGGGTCTTGATGTCGGCGGTCGGCAGGCCCTGCTCGATGGCAAACGACCATTCGTTGTAGCTGATCGCGCCGGGGGTGTTCTTGACCAGTTCGGCGGTGCCCTGGTTTCCCCGGGCACCCTGGCCGACGTCACCTCGGAACGTCTTGCCCGCGCCGCGGTCCCACGCCCCGCCGGAGGCGGCTTGCAGGTACTGCTGGAAATTGTCGGTCGTCCCGGATGCGTCTTCGCGGTGCACGACCCGGATCTCTTCGGCCGGCATGGCTGTGCGCGGGTTCGGGTGCGCCCGGCCCGACGGCAGGTTGAGGGCCTCGATCGCCGGGTCGTCCCAGCGGGTGATGGCGCCGGAGAAGATCCCGGCGAGTGTGGGTCCGTCCAGGATCAGGACGTCGACGCCGGGGAGGTTGTAGGTGATGGCGATCGGCCCGAACACGATCGGGATGTTCAGCGCGTCGGCGCCGCCGCAGCGCTGTTTTGCCGCGTTGTACTCGTCGCCCTGCAGGGGCGAATCCGAGCTGCCGAAGTCGGTCTTGTTGGCGAGGAAGTCCGCGATCCCGGCCCCGGACCCGTTGGCTGTGTAGCTCAGTGTTGTTCCCGGGCAGGCCTGTTGATAGGCCTTGGTGAAATGGGCGATCGCTGCAGCCTGGGCGGTCGAGCCGCCGGCGGTCAGTGCCTGCTTGTCCGGGCAGACTACGGTGGCGTCCTTGGCATAGGGCTGTACCGGACCGGTCTGCGAACAGGCGGCCAGGACCAGTGTGCCCGCCGCGGCCATGACGGCCAGCGTGCGACATTGGGTGTTCACCATGTGGGTGCCTCCTTCGAACCGGTGCGTCACCGTGGGCGGCTTGGGGTCAATCTGTACCGACTGAAATCCCAAATTCAAGGGTTCCGGCAACAATCAGCCACCCGGTCACGTGTTGTTCATCGGGGCGACGGCTGGCATTCATGAACCCAACCGGCAATGCCACATGCGTTCACTTGCGGTCGGAATAGACATCTGTGAATATCGACGGATGTCGAATCCAGGTGGGGATGTCTGCCGGTTGAACCCCATGGTGGCCGAACCGTTGACGACGGCAGCCGCGGCGGAGACGGCCGCGACGTTCAAGGCGCTGTCGGACCCGGTCCGACTGAGGCTGCTGAGTTCGGTGGCCAGTCATGCCGGCGGTGAGGCCTGCGTGTGCGATATCTCCGCGGGCGTGGAGGTCTCCCAGCCGACGGTGTCGCATCACCTGAAGGTGCTGCGCGACGCGGGACTGCTGACCTCGCAACGGCGGGCATCGTGGGTCTACTACGCGGTGGTGCCCGAGGCGCTCGACGCCTTGTCCGCATTGCTGAGCGCGGTCGCGGCTTCCGCAGCGGCAGAGGCGGTTTCCCGATGACGCAGACGGTGAATCCGGACGTGCCGGTGGCCGGAAAGTTATCCACCCTGGACCGCTGGCTGCCGGCGTGGATCGGTCTGGCGATGGCGGCAGGACTGCTGCTGGGCCGGTGGGTGCCGGGGCTCAACGTCGCGCTGGAGAAGGTCCAGATCGACGGGATTTCGCTGCCGATCGCGCTGGGCCTGCTGATCATGATGTACCCGGTGCTGGCCAAGGTGCGGTACGACCGACTCGACAGCGTGACCGGTGATCGCAAGCTGTTGGTGAGCTCGCTGGTGTTGAACTGGGTGCTCGGTCCGGCGCTGATGTTCGCACTGGCCTGGCTGTTTCTGCCGGACCTGCCGGAATACCGCACCGGGCTGATCATCGTCGGCCTAGCCCGCTGCATCGCGATGGTGATCATCTGGAACGACCTGGCCTGCGGGGACCGCGAGGCCGCCGCGGTGCTGGTGGCGCTGAATTCGGTGTTCCAGGTGGTGATGTTCGCCGTGCTGGGCTGGTTCTACCTGGCGGTGCTGCCCGGCTGGCTGGGGCTGGATCAGGCCTCGATCGACGCCTCGCCGTGGCAGATCGCCAAGTCGGTGCTGATATTCCTGGGCATCCCGCTGCTCGCCGGCTATCTCTCCCGCCAGATCGGCGAGAAGGTCAAAGGCCGGCAGTGGTACGAGAGCCGGTTCCTGCCGAGAATCGGTCCGTGGGCGCTGTACGGCCTGCTGTTCACCATCGTGATTCTCTTTGCGCTCCAGGGTGATCAGATCACCAACCGGCCGTGGGACGTCGCCCGGATCGCGCTACCGTTGCTGGCCTACTTTGCGATCATGTGGGGTGGCGGGTTCCTGCTCGGGGCCGCCCTCGGCCTCGGCTATGCCCGCACCACCACCCTGGCCTTCACCGCGGCAGGCAACAACTTCGAGTTGGCCATCGCCGTGGCAATCGCCACCTTCGGTGCGACCTCCGGTCAGGCCCTCGCCGGGGTGGTGGGGCCGCTGATCGAAGTGCCCGTCCTGGTCGGCTTGGTCTATGTGTCGCTGGCCCTGCGCAACCGCTTCCCGGCCACTGCTCCTACGCCCGAAAGGTAGCCCACGGCATGGCTTCTCGCCCTAGTGTTCTGTTCGTCTGCATCCACAACGCCGGGCGCTCGCAGATGGCTGCCGGCTTCCTGGGAGAGTTGGGCGGTGACGCCATCGAGGTCCGCTCCGCAGGCAGCGACCCCGGCCCGCACGTCAATCCGGCCGCGGTCGAGGCGATGGCCGAGGTCGGCATCGACATCTCCGACCAATCCCCGAAGATACTCACTTCCGATGCGGTCGAGACCTCCGATGTGGTGATCACCATGGGCTGCGGTGACGCCTGCCCCATCTTCCCCGGAATCAGCTACCGCAACTGGGAACTCGACGACCCTGCGGGACAAGGTATCGACGCGGTACGCCCGATCCGCGACGAGATCAGGACCCGGGTGCAGGCGTTGATCACCGAATTGCTGAGCGAGAAAGAGGAGTGATGACCAAGATCGAGGTGTTCGAGCCGGCGTTGTGTTGCGCGACCGGGGTGTGCGGGGAGGACGTCGACCAGGCGCTGGTGACCTTCTCGGCCGATATGGATTTCGTCCGCAGTCGCGGCGGGACCGTCACGCGGTACAACCTGGC